>JBDTPP010000012.1:0-35729 GCA_039932615.1 Pseudoxanthomonas sp. | reverse complement strand
GGATCATCTCCTCCACACCCATGCTGGCGTCGTCCCAGCGCACGTCCATGCCGATCTGCAGGAACACGGTGACGATGCCGGTGTCCTGGCAGATCGGCCGGTGACCCTCGGCGCACATCCGCGAATTGATCAGGATCTGGGCGATGGCGTCCTTGGCTGCAGTCGATTCCTCGCGCTCGTAGGCGGCAGCGAGGCTCCTGATGTAGTCCACCGGGTGGTAGTAGCTGATGTACTGCAGCGCGTCGGCGACACTCTGGATGAAGTCTTCCTGCTTTATGACGGTCATGGGATCAGTGGTCACGGCTGCCGGGGGGTGGCGATGGAAGCCGGACATTTTAGGCCAAAGTCGGGGGCCGGTCCGCGAGGCCCGCGCTGACCATCTGTGAAGCGCAGCCCGGGTTGCCCCCGGATGTGATTTCGCATATCACCACCCGCACGGCACAATGCCGGCATGCCTGAGCCGACCCCCGTTCCGAACTCGCCACCTGGGGTCCAGGGCAAACGCGGCAAGTCCGGGCCCACCATGCGCGAACGCTTCAACGCGATGCGCAACCTGCCACCCTTCCTCAGGCAGATCTGGGCCACCAGTGCCTGGCTGACGCTCAGCAGCCTGGGCTTGCGCCTGATACGTTCGCTGCTGCCCATCATCACCCTGTACATCGGCAAGCTGATCATCGACGAGGCCGTGCGCCTGGTGGCCTTGGGCCTGCCCTTCGAATCCATGCTCGAGGCCTGGCATGGGGGCCAGGTCAACCACCTGTTGTGGCTGCTGGTGCTGGAATTCGCCTTGGCCATCCTCTCCGACCTGCTCGGGCGCATGGTCAGCTACGCCGATTCGCTGTTGTCGGAACTGTTCACCAACGCCACCAGCATCCGTCTGATGGAACACGCGGCGACACTGGACCTCGAGGACTTCGAAGACCCCGATCTGCAGGACAAGCTGGACCGTGCGCGCCGCCAGACCATGGGCCGCATGAACCTGATGAGCACGCTGTTCGGCCAGGTGCAGGACATGATCACCGTGATCAGCTTTGCCGCAGGCCTGCTGGTCTATGCGCCCTGGCTGATCGTGCTGCTGGCGGTGGCGCTGATTCCGGCGTTCATCGGCGAAGCACACTTCAATGCCATGGGCTACTCGTTGAATTTCGCCTGGACGCCCGAGCGCCGCCAGCTGGAATACGTGAAGCAGACCGGGGCCAGCGTGGAAAGCGCCAAGGAGGTGAAGATCTTCAACCTCCATCATTTCCTGATTGCGCGCTACCGCACCCTGGCCGACAAGTTCTACAAGGCCAATCGCTCGCTGGCCAGGAAGCGCGCCATCTGGGGGGCGCTGTTCGCGGCGCTTGGAACCCTGGGTTATTACATCGCCTATGCCTACATCGCCTGGCGCACGGTGCGCGGCGATTTCACCATCGGCGACCTGACCTTCCTTGCCGGCAGTTTCCGCCGGCTGCGCCAGCTGCTGGAAGGGTTGCTGGTCGGATTTTCCCAGGTTGCCAGCCAGGCGCTGTACCTGGATGACCTGTTCTCCTTCTTCGAGATCGAACCGGAAATAAAGTCACCTGCCAATCCGGTGCCCATCCCCAAGCCGATCGTGAGCGGCTTCGTGTTCGAGGACGTCGGTTTCCGCTATCCCGACGCCGAGCGCTGGGCCGTGCGTCATCTTGATTTCGAACTGCATGCCGGCGAAGTGCTCGCCCTGGTCGGTGAGAACGGCGCCGGCAAGACCACCCTGGTGAAACTGCTGGCGCGCCTGTATGACCCAGACGAAGGGCGGATCCTGCTGGATGGCATTGACCTTCGAGACTACGACATCGAGGAACTGCGCGCCAACATCGGCGTGATCTTCCAGGACTTCGTCCGCTACAACCTGACCGCCGGCGAGAACATTGGCGTGGGTCAGATCGACGCCATGGATGACCAGGCGCGTATCCGCGAAGCGGCCCGCCGGGCCATGGCCGACGAGGTCATCGCCTCGCTGCCCAATGGCTACGACCAGCAGGTCGGCCGGCGCTTCAAGACCGGCGTGGACCTCTCCGGCGGCCAGTGGCAAAAGATCGCCATAGCCCGCGCCTACATGCGCGACGCGCAGGTGATGATCCTGGATGAGCCCACCGCGGCGCTGGATGCGCGTTCCGAATTCGAAGTGTTCCAGCGTTTCAAGGAACTGTCCGACGACCGCACCGCGGTTTTGATCTCGCATCGCTTCTCCAGCGTGCGCATGGCCGATCGCATCCTGGTATTGAACGAAGGCCAGCTGGAAGCCAGCGGCACCCATGAACAATTGCTCGCCCAGGGTGGCCGCTATGCGGAATTGTTCGAGCTGCAGGCCGCCGGCTATCGTTGATCAGGTAAATAAAAAAGGAACTGCATGAAACTCATTGCAATGATCGTATTGACCGCGCTCAGCGGATCGTTGTCGGCTGCACCCTCGCTGGACTATGCGCAGGCAAAAGCACTGGCCGACAAGGACGAGGCCTCGCTTGCTCCAGCCGAATTGGAAAGCCTTCACCAGACGCAGCGCGCTGTGCTGGATGCCGGCACTGCGGCCTGCGCCACGCCCAGGCCCGACCTGTCGCCATTCGTGGTGGTGATGGAACTGGATGGCGAAGGCAAGATCGTAAATACATGGTTGCAGGGTTCCTCCCCGATCGGTATCTGCCTGCGAAAATACATCGGCGACAAGACCTTGATGGTGCCGCCGCGGGTGCCGTTCTACTCCTCGCTGGAATTGTCGTTCTCTAAGTAGCGACGGATCTCGCCGGCGCGCTCTTCCCGAGAGCGGTCTTGATCGTCTCATTAACTCCACAGTCCTTGCGGCGGGCCAAGGCCTGGCCTACGGGAACAACGACGGCTGCTGGCCGCCGTCAGCCTTCGCGGTGTAATCCAGCCGACCCTCGATGATCCGCGCGGCCGAGGTGTAGGGATGTTCCTGCTCGCGCCCTGGCGACAGCAGGTGGACCACTTCCCAACCGGCAGCCTTGAAATCATCGGCAATCAGGCTGCGATGGCATTGCCACCACATGGCTTCGGCGCACATCACCGCCACCCGCTTCTCGCGCGCCGACTGCGCCAGTTGCTCCCGCGCCGCGCGATAGCCCGGCGTCTGCATATAGTCTGCATAGCCACGGAAGCTTGCGTTGCGCCATGCAAGGTTGGGTGAATCGGCGCGGGTGGGACGGCGACCACCCAGCTCCGGCATCGGCAGGTAGCCGATATCCGATTGCGCCAATGCCGCACCCATGGTCTGTCCGCTGAATTGCGGATTGCGTCGGGAACCGGCGAAACGACGCACGTCGACCAGCACTTCGATGCGCGGCGCAAGCAACATCCCCGCGAATTCGTCCCAGGTACGGGTGGAATGGCCGATGGTCCAGAGCGTGCCGGTGTTGTTTTCGGTCATTGCGGCAGCGTAACGCCGCCTGCATTAGCCCAGCGAGAAAGTGTCCCCGTCCAGCATCGCCGGGAAACGTTCACGGTGGGCCGCGAGTTCGGCCGCCGAAGCCACGCTGCTGACCACGCCTTCCTCGCCCGTGGTTTCGATCAGCGGCTGGCCCAGGAAATCGATCAGCGCGCTGTCGCCTGAATATTCCAGCCCATTGCCGTCCACGCCTACGCGATTGACTGCGGCGACGTAGCAGAGATTCTCGATCGCGCGCGCGCGCAGCAGCGTCTTCCAGGCGTAGGCGCGCGCCAATGGCCAGTTGGCGACGAAGATCTGCAGGTCGAAATCCAGTTGCCCTTCCCGCTCCACGTTGTAGCGGTTGCGTGAATACACCGGGAAACGCAGGTCGTAACAAACCAGCGGATTGATCCGCCAGCCTTTCCACTCCACTGTCAGCCGTTCCGCGCCCGCAGCGTAGCGCTTGTGCTCGCCCGCATAGCGGAACAGGTGGCGCTTGTCGTAGTACTGCAGTTCGCCGTCGGGCGTCGCCCAGAGCAGGCGGTTGAATACGCCTTCGTCGGTTCGCAACTGCACGCTGCCGGTGACGGCGGCACCCAGCGCGGCCGCTTGGGCACGGATCCATGCAACCGTCGGGCCGTCCATGCCTTCGGCTCTGTCGATGGCATCGTTGCTGAAGCCGCTGGTGAAGGTTTCGGGCAAGACCACCAGGTCGGTGCTGCCGGCCAGCGGCTTGAGCAGCTCGCCGTAATATTCGCGGTTGCCCGCGGGATCGTGCCAGCGGGTGGCGCCCTGGACCAACGAGATCCTCAAATCCTGCATGTCATTCCCATCGTGGCAGCGTATGGCAAAAAGTAGGAGCGACGTAAGTCGCGAATACCCGCTTTCGGAACATCCATTTCGCGACTCACGTCGCTCCTACACGTTGTTCTCATAGTTTCAGCAATCGCTCGACTGCCGCGTCCATGGTCGCATCGTTCTTGGCAAAACACAGTCGCGCCAGGCGCTGTTCTGCTGGTGGCGATTCGTAGAATGGCGACAGCGGAATCGCGGTGACGCCATGTTCCACGGTCAGCCACTTCACGAATTCGGTATCCGGCAAGTCACTGACCGCGGAATAATCAACCAACTGGAAATAGCCGCCCGGCACCGGCAAGGGTTTCAGCCTGGTGGCCAGCAACTGCCCACGGAAGCGGTCGCGCTTGGCCCGGTAAAACGCACCCAGCTCCTCGTAGTGCTCCGGTTCGTCCCGGATCATCGCCGCAAACGCATATTGCGCCGGCGAGAAGCTGGTGAAGGTGTTGTACTGGTGGACCTTGCGGAATTCCACGCTCAGCGCCGGCGGCGCGATCGCATAGCCGATTTTCCAGCCAGTGCAGTGGTAGGTCTTGCCGAAGCTGGAGATGACGAAGGCACGCGCGGCCAGCTCCGGGTAACGCAGCACGGATTCATGGCGACGGCCGTCGAAAACAATGTGTTCGTACACCTCGTCCGAGACCAGGAAAATATCGGTGCCGCGCAGGATTTCGGCCAGCGTGGCCAGGTCAGCCTCCGCAAGCATGGCTCCGGAAGGATTATGCGGACTGTTGATCATCAGCATGCGGGTACGCGGCGTGATTGCATCGCGGACCTTCTGCCAGTCCACGGCAAAGGTCCGCGGGTCCAGCGCCACATGCACGGCCTTGGCACCCGCCAGGTCAATGGCCGGTTCGTAGCAGTCGTAGGCCGGATCCAGCACGATCACTTCTTCACCCGGCCGGACCACGGCGTGGATGGCATTGAAGATGGCCTCGGTGGCACCGCTGGTGACGGTGATCTCGGTGTCGGCATCCACCGCGGCGCCGTAGCAGCGCAGGGCCTTGTCGGCGATGGCCTGGCGCAGCGCCGGCACCCCGGTCATTGGCGCATATTGGTTGTGCCCGGCGCGCATGGCTGCGTCCAGTTCGTCCACCAGCCGTTGTGGCACGGCAAAATCGGGGAAGCCCTGGCCCAGGTTGACCGCGCCGTGTTCGGCGGCCAGTTGCGACATCACGGTGAAGATCGTGGTGCCGACCTTGGGCAGCTTGGTTTCGAGGGGCATGGACGCTCCGTGAATCATCAAAAAAGGGAGTGTACGCAATGCGCAGGAACGGCGATGATGCGCCCATGAACGGGGGCGAAAATCGCGAGTCACCGATGGCGGCGCTGGCCACGGCGTATGCGCTGGCGCACTACTTCGTGACCATCGGTCATCGCGAGTGGCTTTTCGGCGTCGGCCAGGATGCCGCAGACATCGAGCGCGAGCTGGGCGCCCGGCACTATCTGTTCATCACGGCCTGGAATCCACCCTCCACAGCGTCCAGCCTGGCCGAGAACGTCGCGGCGGACGAGCGCCTGCAGGCGCGACTGAAGGAAGTCGGTTTCCAAAGCCATTCCGCGCTGGGCTGCAATGCCCAGGGGGGCGCTGTGGAATACGGCTGGATGGTGCTTGATGTGCCGGTGGAAAGCGGAGATGCGCTGGCCCGTGAATTCGGCCAGGCCGGCACCTTGTACTGGCAGCGCGGCCAACCGGTACGCCTGCGCATGTTGTCGCCACAGCCGGCCGGTATTGCCGAACAGCCGCACATAGACTGGGCTGGATAGTCGGGCTGGATTGCCATGCCTGGCAGCCATATTTGATCAAGCGGGTCGCCGTCTACAATAGGCGCAGATGAATCCTTCGACCCAATCAGCCCCGCCGCTGCTGGCCGCGCACCGCCTGTCCTTCACCCGCAACGACCAGCCCGTATTCGGGCCGCTCGATTTCGTGGTGGGTGCTGGCGAAGCGCTGCTGGTCCAGGGCGGCAATGGCGCCGGCAAGACCACGTTGCTGCGCGTACTGGCCGGGCTGCTTCGCGCCGATGACGGTGAGATCCATATCGATGGCCGTGTCGCCAAAGCCGACCTGCGCGCACGCGCTATTGCCTACCTCGGCCACCTGCCGGCCTTGAAAGCCGATCTGGACACCCTGGAAAACCTGGATTTCCTGTGCGGCCTGCATGGGCGTCGCGCACGCCAGTTGCCGGGCAATGCGCTGGCCATGGTCGGACTGGCCGGTTATGAAGCGACCCTGGCGCGCCAGCTTTCCGCCGGGCAGAAGAAGCGCCTTTCGCTGGCCCGCCTGTGGCTGTCGCCGGCACCGTTGTGGTTGCTGGACGAGCCTTACGCCAACCTGGATCTGGATGGCATCAACCTGGTCAACCGCATGATCTCCGCGCACCTGCGCGACGGCGGCGCGACCCTGGTCACCACCCACGGCGCCTATGCCGCGCCCCCCGTGCAGACGCGGATGCTGCTGCTGGAGCGCGCCCCATGAACGGGCCCTCCTTGCTCCAGGCCGGCAGGGCGCTGCTGATCCGCGACCTGCGCCTGCTCTGGCGCCGCCGCGGCGACGCTTTTCAACCCGCGTTGTTCGCCTTGCTGGTGGTGGTGTTGTTCGCACTGGCGCTGGGCGGCGAACCGCCGGCTCTGGGCAAGGTCGCCCCGGCGGTGTTGTGGGTGGCCGTGCTGCTGGCCGGGCTGTTGTCGCTGGATACGCTGTTCCGGGGCGATGCGGAGGATGGTTCGCTGGAACAATGGATCCTGGCCCCGGTTCCACTGGCCTGGCTGGTCCTGGTGCGGGTGTTCAACCACTGGCTGACCACGGCGTTGCCGCTGATCGTGGTCACGCCCCTGCTGGGGGAACTGTTGCACCTTCCGCACGCTCAACTCCCCGCCCTGCTGGGGTCGCTGGCATTGGGTACCCCGCTGCTGAGCCTGCTCGGTGCGGTGGTCGCGGCACTGACGGTCGGAATGAGGCGCTCTGGTATCCTTGTCGCCCTGTTGGCGTTGCCGCTTTATGTGCCGGTACTGGTGTTTGGCGCAGGCAGCGTCGCCGCGACCGCCCAAGGCCTGGATGGGGGTGGCGCGTTGCTTCTGCTGGGCGCCGGACTCGTATTGACCCTGGTACTCGCCCCCCTGACCGCCGCCGCGGCGATCCGCATTGCCTTGCACTGAAGTCTGCCCTGTCCATGAATCCCGTTCTGCTCTGGTTCCACCAACTCGGTTCGCCACCGATCTTCGACCGCTTCGCCGACCGCTGGGCGCCCTGGTGCTACGGCGTCGCTTTGGTGCTGATGGCCCTGGGCCTGTGGCAGGCGTTCCAGGTGCCTGCCGATTACCAGCAGGGCGACAGCTTCCGGATTTTCTATGTCCATGTACCCAGCGCAATGATGAGCATGCTCGCGTTCGCGCTGATGGCCGTGTATGCGGCCATCGCCCTGATCTGGCGGATCAAACTTTGCGAGATCCTGGCCATGGCCTGCGCCCCGATCGGCGCCGCATTCACCATCATCACCCTGGCGACCGGCTCCATCTGGGGCAAGCCGATGTGGGGCGCATGGTGGGACTGGGACCCGCGGTTGACCACGGAGCTGATATTGCTGTTCCTCTATCTGGGGGTAATGGGCCTGTACAACGCCATCGATGATCGCCGCGCTGCCGCGCGCGCAGCCAGCCTGCTGGCCATCGTCGGCGTGGCATTGCTGCCGGTGATCAAGTATTCGGTGGTGTGGTGGAACTCGCTGCACCAGGGCCAGACCATCAGCCTGTTCGGCGAGTCCAACATGGATCGCAGCATGCAGCTGCCGTTCTGGCTGATGTTCGCGGCCTTGCACCTCTGGTTCTTCGGCTCGCTGCTGCTGCGCGCGCGCGCCGACAACCTCCGTCGCGAAGCCGGCAAGGACTGGGTGGCGAAAATGGCGGCCCGGCCATGACCTATATGAACTACGTGATCGGCGCCTACGCGGTATTCGCGGTGGTGATGTTGTGGGACTTCGTGGTCCCGCGCCTGCAGATCCGCCGCGAGCTGCGCGCCGCGCGCCTGCGCAAGGCACGCGAGAAAAAACCTTCCCCACCGGTCGAGTTGACACGATGAACCCCGTACGCCGCCGCCGCCTGCTGCTGGTCCTGTTGTTGGCCGTAGCCGCCGCCATCGCTACTACCCTGGTGGTCTTCGCCCTGCAACGCAACGTCGCTTACCTGTACACGCCCGTAGAAGTGCTGCGTGGCGAAACCGGTGATCGCGCGCGATTCCGCCTGGGCGGCATGGTCGAAAAGGGCTCGTTCCAGCGTACGCGTGGCTCACTGGAAGTCCACTTCAAGGTCACCGACGGCGACGCACTGTTGCCAGTGGTGTATTCGAAGATCCTGCCGGACCTGTTCCGCGAGGGCCAGGCGGTGGTCGCCACCGGCACCATGCAGGACGGGGTGTTCGTGGCCGAGGACGTGCTGGCCAAGCACGACGAAACCTACATGCCCAAGGAAGTGGCAGACAAGATGGGCCTTGCGCACAAGAAGCATGATGTGCCGGAGACTGCGGCGGAGCCAGCGCCTTGATCGCAAAAAACGCGGGTTTCGCCGGTCGTACCGGATGCACCATGAAAAACAAGGGAGCATTGAACCGACATGCTGCCTGAACTCGGCCAGATCACCCTGATCCTCGCGCTGCTGGTCGCAGTGCTGCAGGCCGTGTTGCCGCTGGCTGGCGCGCAACGCGACAAGTCGGCGTGGATGGCCATCGCCCGGCCCGCGGCTTATGCACAACTGGTACTGGTGCTGGGTGCGTTCGCAATCCTCACCATTGCATTCGTCACCCAGGATTTCTCGGTCAAGTACGTGGCCGAAAACTCCAATTCACTGCTGCCGCTGAGGTACCGCTATACCGCGGTGTGGGGCGCGCATGAGGGGTCGCTGTTGCTGTGGGCACTGGTCCTGGCGATATGGACCGCAACCGTGGCCTGGTTCTCGCGGACCTTGCCGGAAAAGGTCCTTGCCCGCGTGCTCGGCGTCATGGGCATCGTCAGCATCGGCTTCCTGGCATTCCTGTTCTTCACCTCCAACCCCTTCGTCCGCCTGCTGCCGATGCCGCCCGAAGGCCGCGACCTCAATCCGTTGCTGCAGGACGTGGGCATGATCATCCACCCGCCGATGCTGTACTTCGGTTACGTGGGCTTCGTGGTGCCGTTCGCGTTTTCCATCGCCGCGCTGCTCGATGGCCAGGTCGATGCACGCTGGTTGCGCTGGACCCGGCCATGGACCAACGTCGCCTGGGGTTTCCTGACCATCGGCATCGCCCTGGGCAGCTGGTGGGCGTATTACGAACTGGGCTGGGGCGGCTGGTGGTTCTGGGATCCGGTGGAAAACGCCAGCTTCATGCCGTGGCTGGTGGGCGCGGCGCTGCTGCATTCGCAGGCCGCGACCGAAAAGCGTGGCAGCTTTCGCGGCTGGACCCTGCTGCTGGCCATCGCCGCTTTCTCGCTGTCATTGCTGGGCACGTTCCTGGTGCGCTCGGGCGTGCTGACCAGCGTGCATGCGTTTGCCGCCGACCCGACACGCGGCCTGTTCGTGCTGATTTTCCTGGGCCTGGTCATCGGCGGTTCGCTGGTGCTGTATGTGCTGCGCGTGCCACGGCTGGAACAAGGTGCGCCGTTCGCCGCCAGTTCCCGCGAAACCCTGCTTCTGGCCAACAACGTACTGCTGACTTCCGCCTGCGGCATGGTCCTGCTGGGCACCTTGTATCCGCTGCTTGCCGATGCGCTGGACCTGGGCAAGATCTCGGTCGGCCCGCCCTATTTCGGGCTGCTCTTCGTGCTGCTGATGACCCCGCTGGTATTGTTGCTGCCGTTCGGGCCGCTGACCCGCTGGCAGCGTGAACAGCCTTCGCGCCCTCTGCGCATGCTGGCGCCATGGGCGGCATTGGCGCTGGTGCTGGGCGTGATTGGCTATTTCACCGCCCCGCAGGGACCGTGGAAGACCGCCGCCGGTGTCGCCGGCGCCAGTTGGATCGTATTTGGCACGCTGCGCTTCCTGTGGGCGCGCTTCCAGTCCAAGGGCAGCCGCTTCACCGCCGAAATGCTGGGCATGACCCTGGCCCATGGCGGCATCGCCGTGTTCCTGCTGGGCGCGCTGCTGGTGGAAGGACTGAACGTGCAGCGCGAACTGGCCATGGAACCGGGGCAGACGGTCGCGATCGGCCGCTACGCATTCCAATATCAGGGCGTGGATGAAATCCGCGGCCCCAACTACCTGTCCACGCGCGGCCATGTGCAGGTCCTGCGCAACCACCGGCCACTGGTGCTGCTGCATCCGGAGAAACGCGCCTACGCCAGCGGCGGCCAGGTGATGACCGAAGCCGGCATCCACCCCGGGCTGTTCGGCGACGTCTATGTCGCCATCGGCGAATCACTGGGTGGCGAAACGCGCGCGGTGCGCATTCACATCAAGCCGTTCGTGCGCTGGATCTGGCTCGGCGCCGGGCTGATGGCGCTGGGCGGATTTGTCACCGCCACCGATCGGCGCTTCCGCCAACCCGAGGACAAGCGATGAATCAGGCAGCACCCGCGCCAAAGAAACCACCGACCGGTGCCTTCGTCTTTGCCGGGGTGATCATCGCGCTGTTCTTCATCGGCCTGATGGGGTTGCTGTACTACGGCGTCAAGCAGTCCGACCGTGCCAATCGCGACGCCCTGCCCTCGCCGCTGATCGGCAAGCCCGCACCCGCCTTCGACTTGCCGCTGCTGCACGAACCCGGCAAGCGCCTGACCCTGGCCGAACTCCGCGGCCAGCCGTTCGTGATGAACGTGTGGGGCAGCTGGTGCCCCGAGTGCCGCGTTGAACATCCGGTGATCAGCACGTTCGCCCTGACCAAGCGCGTGCGCTTCTTAGGTTACGACCTGAAAGACACGCGCGAAGACGCGCTGCACTGGCTGGAACAGTACGGCAACCCGTACCTGCTGGTAGTCGCCGACGAAAGTGGCCGCACCGCGATCGACTGGGGCATCTACGGTGCGCCGGAAACCTTCCTGGTCGATGCCAAGGGCATCGTTCGCTGGAAGCACGTTGGCGCAGTCACCGACCAGATCATCGCCAACGAATTGATCCCCGCACTGGAGAAGGCGGAAGCCGGCAAGTGATGAAACCACTGCTCCCGCTCGTGCTGCTGTTGCTGCTGTTGCTGTCGCTGCTGTCGCTGCCAGCCCACGCCCAGGTCAGCGATCCGACCCCGTTGCGGTTCCGCGATGTAGCGGAGGAAAACCGCTTCCACCAGCTCACTTCCGAACTGCGCTGCGTGATGTGCCAGAACCAGTCACTGGCCGATTCCAACGCGCAGATCGCCCACGACCTGCGCCGCGAAGTGCTGGACCTGATGAACCAGGGCAAGTCCGATGCCGAGATCAAGCGCTTCCTGGTGGATCGCTATGGCGAATTCGTGCTGTACAAGCCCGAGGTCCAACGCGATACATGGCTGCTGTGGTTCGGCCCCGGACTGCTGCTGCTGGCAGGTGTGATCGTCATCGTCGTGATCGTCCGTAAACGCAGCGGCGGCGGTACCGTCGCCAGCGACGATAACCAGGAGTGGTGATGAGTCCGTTCGTTGCGATTGCAGTATTGCTGACCCTGGCGGTATTCGGCGTGGTCCTGCGGCCGCTGTGGCGAGAGTCGCGCGGACTGGTCCTGGGCGGGTTCATGGCCCTGGGACTGGCGACCTTCGCGCTGTACCGGTTGATGGGCACGCCAGCGGCCACTGACCAGGTGGCGGCGCAAGCGCTGCCGACCACTCTGGGCGAGGCCATCCTGCAGTTGCAGGCCGAACTGGAACGCAATCCCAACCAGCCGCAAGGCTGGCTGTTGCTGGGAAAATCGCTGGCCTCCGAAGGCAGGCTGACCGAAGCCAGTGATGCCTGGTCCCGCGCAGTGAAATTGTTGCCCGATGACCCGGACCTGCTGGTGGAAGCAGCCCAATCTCGGCTTTACGCCTCCCGGGATCGCAAGCTTGACCCGCAGGCCATCGCCTGGGTACAGCACGCCCTCGCGGTACAGCCCGGGCACCAGCGTGCGACCTGGCTGTTGGGAATTTCGCAACGCCAGAACGGCCAATCGGCGGAAGCGGCTAAAACCTGGGAACCCCTGCTTGCCCAGGTAGACGCGGCCACCGCTGCCACCCTGCGCGAACAGATCAATGCCGCGCGTGCCGATGCCAGCCTGCCGCTGCTACCGGCCCTGGCCCCGCCCATCACCCTAGCCCCCGGCGCCGACGCGTTGACCGTGAAGGTGGCACTGGATCCGGATTTTGCCGCGCGCGTGCGCCTGCGCGGCGACACCACGGTCTTCGTGATCGCGCGCATGCCCGGCGGTCCACCGATGCCGGTCGCCGTGGAGAAGCATTCTCTGCAGGAATTGCCATTGACCCTGACCCTGGACGATGGCGACAGCCCGATGCCTACGCTGAAACTGTCTTCATTGAAGGAAGTGGAGCTGATCGCGCGTCTGTCCGCCAGTGGCGATCCGATCCGCCAGGAAGGCGACCTGGAATCAAAACCGGTGCGGGTGACTTTGCCGGCGACGGCGCCCGTCGAGTTGCTGCTGGGCCAATCCGCCGAATGACCGTGGCGTGCCCCGGCTAGAATCTGCCCATGACCGAATTCATACCGCCCGCCACCCGCTTCCACGCCCTGTCCTCACCGTTCCCGATGAAGCGCGGCGGCGAGCTGCGCGACGCGCGCATCGCCTACGAAACCTGGGGCGAGCTGAATCCTGCACGCGACAACGTCGTGCTCATCGTCACCGGCCTGTCGCCCGATGCCCATGTCGCCAGCAGTGCGGGTAATGCCGATCCGGGCTGGTGGGAAGCGATGCTGGGGCCGGGCAAGCCGATCGACACCAACCGGTGGTTCGTGGTCTGCGTGAATTCGCTGGGCAGCTGCAAGGGTTCCACCGGGCCTGCGTCGGTCAATCCGGACACAGGCGACCTGTATCGGCTGGATTTCCCGGAACTTTCGATTTCCGATGTTGCCGATGCCGCTTACGAAGTCGTGACTGGGTTGGGCGTTGAAAAACTGGCCTGCATCATCGGCAATTCCATGGGCGGCATGACCGCGCTGGCCTACCTGCTGCGCTATCCCGGTGCGGCGCGCACCCATATCAACGTCTCCGGCAGCGCGCAGGCGTTGCCGTTCTCGATCGCGATCCGTTCGCTGCAACGCGAGGCGATCCGGCTGGACCCGAACTGGAACAACGGTAGCTACGACGAAGATCACTATCCCGAATCCGGCATGCGCATGGCCCGCAAGCTCGGCGTGATCACGTATCGCTCGGCACTGGAATGGGACGGCCGCTTTGGTCGTGTGCGCCTGGAGTCCGACCGCCCTGACGAAGAACCCTTCGGCCTCGAATTCCAGGTGGAAAGTTACCTGGAAGGCCACGCGCGGCGTTTCGTAAGACGTTTCGATCCCAACTGCTATCTCTACCTCAGTCGCTCGATGGACTGGTTCGACCTGGCCGAAGTCGCGGGTGGCGATGTACTTCAGGGCCTGGCCCGGATCCGCGTGGACAAGGCCTTGGCCATCGGCGCCAGCACCGACATCCTTTTCCCGTTGCAACAACAGCAGCAGATCGCTGACGGCTTGCGCGCAGGTGGAGCCGACGCGCAATTCCTGCCGCTGGAATCGCCGCAGGGACACGATGCCTTCCTCGTGGATATCGAGCGTTTCGGTCCCGCAATAGCCGATTTCCTCGCCGGAATATGACCTTGCAGGGGCGCCCCATGGGCGCGCCTACATCGGCGGGCGGGGTAAAGTAGCCACAAATTCAACCGGATCTACGCCATGAGCATGAGCATCAACTTCCACGGCCATGACAAACTGGTCGCTGCGCTGGATGCTGCCGTCGCCCTGGGCGATGACCACGCCATCACCGACGCACTGCGCAAGACGCTGTGCGAGATGATCTGCGATGAAGAAGTTGCACTGCCGGACTGCGTGCTGGAGCCGATCGCCGACCACTACGCGCGGCGCGAGCTCTATACCAGCCCCGAGCATGGCTACAGCGTGATTGCGATGACCTGGGGACCTGGCCAGGGCACCAAGATCCACGACCATTCCGGAATGTGGTGCGTGGAAGGCGTGTGGAAAGGGCGGCTGGAAATCACCCAATACGAATTGGCCGAACGCGACGACGAACGCTATCGCTTCATCCCGATGGGCACCATTGAAGCCGGCACCGGGTCAGCAGGCAGCCTGATCCCGCCGCACGAATACCACACCATCCGCAACCCAAGCGACAAGGCCATCGCCGTGTCGCTGCACGTCTACCAGCGGACCATGGTCCGCTGCGGAGTGTTCTCGCCTGATGGGGACAACGTGGAATGGCAGAACCGTGGCGAGCGCTTGCTGGGAACGGACCAGGTCGTTCCCAGCTGACCAGCGCGCGGCAGTTCGTACAGCCCCGCGATTGTCACAACCCAGCGAGCTCGCCTGTTGCGAGCCCATGCAAGTCAATGCGACCCACCCGCGCTGATCCTGTCCAGGCCGATGCCCTGCTTCTTCAGAATGCCAACCGTGCTCAACGCGTAGATCGCCAGATAGGCGAAGCAGACCACGCCGACCATGTAGCTCATCTGCATGCCGACCTTGTCCGCGATCAGTCCCTGGAGAACGCTCACGACACCGCCGCCCATGATCATCATGATCAACAGGCTGCTGCCCTGATTGGTGTGCTTGCCCAGGCCAGTGATGGACAGGGCGAAAATGCAGGGCCACATCGTGCTGCAGAACAGACCGACACTGATGAAAGCCACTGCACTCGCCTTGCCTGAAGTGAACATGCCGATCAGCAACGCGGCGATACCGCAGATGGCGAAGTACAGCAGCATGCGCGCCGGGTTGCCACGGCTGGCAAGAGTGGCCAGGATCATCAGCGCGATGACGAACACGTAGCCCATGAACTGCGACACCTCGTGCTTAGCAATCGCGTTCACCGCCAGGAATACGCCAAAGGCCAGAAACGGCAGGATCAGGGTCAGCAGGCGCTTCGCGCTCGCCCCGACGTTGAAGGCGCCCGCAGCACCGGTCCAGCGACCGATCATCAGGCTGGCCCAGTACAGGGATACATACGGCGCAACCGAGGAAGTGGAAATGCCCATACTTTCTTCCAGCAGAGCCGGCAGGTTGGCCACGGTGGATACCTCCACGCCCACGTAGACGAAGATTGCCAGCATGCCCAGCACCAGTTGCGGATAACCGAACGCCGAGGACTTGTGCAGCAACTTGCTGTTGTCCTGCGCTTCGGATTCTGTCACCTGATCAAGGTCGATGCGATCAGGAACCGAGGAGAACTTGAGGAACACGGCCACCAGGATGAAGGCAAGGCCCAGCACCAGATAAGGTGTCTTAACGCTTTCGATGCTGGCCTCGGTGCCGCCGGCAGCAACGCTGCCGAAGATCGCCAGGCTCACCAGCAGCGGGCCAATCGTGGTGCCAAAGTTGTTGACGCCACCAGCCATCGTCAAGCGTTGCGAACCGGTGCGCGGATCACCCATGACAATCGCCAGCGGATTGGCGGCTATCTGCTGCAGCGAGAAGCCCAGTCCCACGATGAACAGGCCGGATAGCATCAGGTTGAACGAGCCCATGTTGGCGGCAGGATAGAAGAGCAAGGTGCCAATCGCCGAGATCACCAACCCCAGTGCAATGCCGTTCTTGTAGCCGATGCGGTTCAGCACATCAGTGCCGATGAGCTTGGACACCAAGAAATAGATCAGCGAGCCGACGGTATAAGCCACATAGAACGCGAAGGACACCAGCTGGCTTTGCGCATGACTGAGGTCGAACGCTTTCTTGAACACCGGGATCAGGATGTCGTTGCTCGCCGCCACGAACCCCCAGAAGAAAAATACCGTGATGAGTACGCCGAACTGCGACCAGCGGGTCTGTTGTGTCGTCATGGCTGTTGTTGTTCCCAGGGCCTTAGGAGTAATGATTGCAGAGTGCGCCGCTTCGACCATCGGCAAAACCGCATGCAGCGGGAATGCCGGACCGACACGCACTGGAGATGCGGTACCAGTGTCGCCACTCACCGGTATGGCAGCAAAGTGACAGCGCTGTCAAGACACTCAAACTTTTGCGGGATTCATCCCGCGCTGCAGCATTATCTGGCGAAGGCCTTCCGATACAGGAGTCGATCATGCCAATGGAATTGGGGTTTCTCCAGCACTCCGCTATACTTCGCGCCCACGCCGAAGTGGCGGAATGGTAGACGCAGCGGACTCAAAATCCGCCGCTAGTGATAGTGTGGGGGTTCGAGTCCCCCCTTCGGCACCAGAAAAGCCCTGTTTTCAGGGCTTTTTTCGTTTTTGCTTCATCCCGGGCCGGACCACGGCCAATTGCCGGGAATGCCATGAGTACGAATTCAAGCATCGGCTTGCGCCCACGTCCTTGCAACCGCCGCCCAGGTGCCTTGCGTGGACCGCCCTACCCCGCGTCTCCGTCCGGGTCCTTGCTGCCATCGCCCGACTGCAGGCCGGGAGCCACCGGCAGGTGCCAGTCGTAGCGGAGCGCCAACACCCGCAGCAGGAAACAGAGCCCGGCACCGCCGCTCGCCGACACTGCGGGTGGCCAATGCTGCCAGTGGCCAACCACCACCACCGACGCACCTGCCAGCGCAACCACTGCGTAAAGGTCGGCGCGCAGCACGGCGGGGACCTGATTCAACAGCACGTCACGCATCATCCCGCCGCCTACCGCAGTGACCATCCCCAGCAAGGCAGCCATGACCGGGTGCAACCCGAATACCAAGGCCTTCTGCGCGCCGGCGACGGCAAAAAGTGCCAGTCCCATCGCATCGAAGATCAATACCGGGTGATAGAGCTTCTCGACCGCGGCGTGCCAGCGGAAGGCGACCATCCCGGCCAGCAGCGACACCAGCAGATAGCGTCCGTCGTCCAAGGCGGCCGGCGGAACCGCACCGATCAGAAGGTCGCGGGTGATGCCGCCAAAATTGCCGGCCACGAATGCCACCACCAGTACGCCGAAGACGTCGAGCCTGCGCCGGGCAGCCGCGGTCGCGCCGCTGATGGCGAACACGAACGTGCCGACAAGGTCCAGGATCGACACCAGGGTGGTGACCTGGATCATCGCGCGCCTCCCCGCACCGGCTTGCCGCCGGAGGCGCGTACAAACAGTCGCGCCCACAGCAGGGGACTGGTCTCAGGTACTGGCATCGTGCTGGTCCAATGGGCAATCGGTGAATGCAAGGGCGCCAGATATACCATCTGGCGCCAGCAGCCTTCAGGGAAAAGGCTTGCCGTCGCAGTGTCCCCATTTTTGGGCAGGGGTCAACGCATGCGCGCGTGCCTGCGCCTCCGGTAAACCGCGCCGCGTGCGCCGCAGCCTTGCTGAATCCGGTCGCACCCACTTTTTTGCTAGATTGCCCCGGCGGCAACCAGCCACGACACCCGTTCGATCGACATGACTGCGCCCTCGGACACGTTCGACCACGGCAACGCCCGACCTCCGGCCTCGATAGCCGCTCTACGCCCGCGGATGCCGGTGGACTTGTGCAAGCGCGGCGAATTGCGGGTGGAGCGCTTCCTGGATGCGGCCACTGAGGTTTTCACCGAAAAAGGCTACCAGCACGCACGGCTCAGTGAAATCGTGGCCCGCGCCGGTGGTTCTCTGGCCACCCTGTACCGGGTCTTCGGCGACAAGGAGGGATTGGCTCACGCCATCATCCAGCGCGGCCTGCATGATCTGGCCGAACGGCTGCAGGTCAACCTGTCCGGCATGGCGCCCGAACAGGCCCTGCACCTGACCGCCGAACAATTCTCGGATAGCGTCGCTTCCGATCAGTTCCACGTCATCCACCGCATCGTGATCGGCGAAGGCCAATCCTTTCCCGCCTTGCGTGACTGGTATTTCGACCATGGCGTGGGCGCCCTGCGTAGCCACCTGCGCGAGTATTTCGAGCAGGAAGTGGCCGCCGGACGCCTGCGCATGGCTTCGCCGCTCATGGCTTCCAGCCAGTTCTTCATGATGTTGTTCGGCGACCTGGTGATGCGCATTTCCAGCGGCAACCTGCAGCGGATAGACGCGACCGAACTGCGCGCCTACGCGCGCAATGCGGTGGAGAATTTCCTGCACGGCACCCTGCCCCGCTGACCCGCACTATCCCGCGGCCGTACCGATACTGCTGACCGGACGATTGAAACAGAACACTCACGCAATCCATATGAATCTCCTCGCATGCTGCATGTCCTTGCCTGGATGCGTAGAACAACATGGACCTCAAAAGCGGTTACCCCTACTGGGCTGTCAAGAATGGGCTCATGCATGCCTTTCCGCCCTTGCAGGCGGATCTGCGCTGCGACGTCGCGATCATCGGTGGTGGCATCACCGGCGCACTTATCGCCGACGAACTAGCCGGACACGGACACGATGTCGCGCTGATCGAACAACGCGACGTCGGCTGGGGAAGCTCCTCCGCCAGCACCGCCTTGCTGCAATACGAGATCGACACCCACATGATCGACCTGGCAAGGTGTTATGGCGAAACCGGTGCGGTGCTTGCCTACCAGAGCTGCGCCGATGCGATCGAACTGCTGCAGGACAAGGCGCGCGATATCCGCGACGTTGATTTCGCAGCGATGGACAGCCTTTATTACGCCAGCAAGCGCAGCCACGCAAAGGTGTTGCGGGAAGAGTTCGCACTGCGTCTGCGCCATGGATTCCAGGTGGAGTTGCTGGAGCATGGGGACGTGAAAACGCGGTATGGCATCGATGCGCCGGCTGCCATCTTGAGCCACCAGGCGGCGCGCATCGATCCCTACCGCATGGCTTACCGTCTGCTGGCGCGCCTGCAGAAGCGCGGCAGCGCCATCTTCGATCGCACGAAGATCGAGCGCATCCAGGCCACGTCGCGGGGCATTACCCTGCAAACCGCCGAAGGCCATGTTGTCCGTGCCAGTCATCTGGTGCTGGCGGCGGGATACGCGAGCCAGCACTGGCTGAAGAAGAAAGTGGCGAAGAACCGCAGCAGTTACGCCTTCATCACCGACCCCATCGAGGATGCAGCACTGGGCCCGCTCAAGCAGACCATGGTCTGGGAATCGGCACGCCCCTACCTGTACATGCGCAGCACGGGTGACGGCCGGCTGCTGGTGGGGGGCGAGGACGACAGCGTCGACATACCGGCCAGGCGCGATGCACGCGTGGATAGAAAAGCCAGAGTGCTCAGCAAGAAAGTCGCCGGGCTCTTCCCGGAACTTCCACTCCGGCCCGCCTTCGCCTGGGCGGGAACATTCGCAGAAACCGAAGATGGACTACCGTTCTTCGGATCCCACCCGCAGCACGGGCCACGCGTGCACTTTGCCATGGCCTATGGCGGTAACGGCATCACCTACAGCATGCTCGGCGCGGGCCTGTTGCGCGCCTTGATCGAGAAGCGCAAACATCGGCTGGCCGAATTGTTTTCGTTCAGGCGCCTGGATCGTTAGCGCGACCATGGGCATCAGCCATCACCCATCGCGCGGCTTAACGCAGGCGCGACATGAGTCGCAACGATCGGGAGAAAGGTGAATTCTCGACACAATGAGCTCATGCGCCCTAAACGAAGCGATTCCAATCCTGCATGGCACGCGCGAGCCGCCTGGTTTCACCAGGCGCATACGGCCTTGCTCTTGGCCTTGCGCGGCAGAATGCCAGGAGACAGGACATGCCACGAGGCAAGAAGTCAGCCTATACCGACAAGCAGAAGCGCCAGGCGGAATACACTGAGCAAAGCGAGATCGACCAGAGCTGCACGCGCGGAGATGCCAAGCGAATCGCATGGGCCACCGTCAACAAGCAGGATGGCGGCGGCAGGAAATCCGGATCAGGCCGCAACAAAAAAATAAGTCAGCCGGAAAAACTCGGTGAAGAAAAACGCCTGACCCCGCCGCAGTTTCAGGTTTGACCCCATGGCCACCAGCCTTTACCGGTCATCGCATAACGATCGGCAGCCCGTTCAAACCGATTGCGTACGCTGACCCCGCCACAAAGCAGGTATACCGGCAGGAACAGCGGCCCCAGCACCATGTATTGATAGACATGGGCGCGCTCATGGTCCCCGAGCTTGATCGGCGGGTGCTTGCAGCGGCCGGCACGATGCTCGTAGGTCACGCATTCCGAATCCAGGGTCGTGCCGGTATGCAGGATCGTGTTGCCCAGTGTGATCGCGCCGCCCGGGCCCCATGGCCAGCGATGGAACACCAGTGCGTAGTCCCTGCGGCTGAATTCCAGCCTGGCACCGAATGGCATCCCGATCACGCCCGCTAGCAACCCGATCAGGGTGTTGGGCAATGCCCACACGGCGCCCAGCAAGCGTGCAGCGACAATCCACGTGGACTGCATCTTGATGCTCAGTCCGCCTCATTGGGCATCAGCAACCACAGGATCAGGTACACCAGGATGCCCGGGAACGCGACCGAGGCGATCGACCCGATCACGAACACCGCCCGCAGCAATGTCGAATTCCAGCCAAACCGGTGGGCGATCCCGCCCATTACCCCGGCCAGCATGCGGTCGTTGAGCGAGCGGGCCAACGGTTTTGCCTGATCCACGATTGCGGCTCCTGAACGGGTTCGCCGAAAGTCTAGCGCGCCGGCCCTGCGGAATCACCACGTCGAAGCGACCCAGGTCGCAATGACCTTCCGCTGATGCCCATCGCGACCTGGATCGCTCGCACTCAGTCCGCGGCGCGCCTACGGGCGCAGTACGCCGGATTTTCGCAGACGCACCAATTGCCCGTCGAACCAGTGGGCGGCATCCTGCTCCTTGGCGCCGCACTGCACCCGATAAGCCCGGCCGCTCATGCTGCTTCTGCTTGCAGCGCGCTGGATGAACTGTTCGGCGGTGTCGACCTTGTCATGTTCTATCAGGTAGTCGTACTTGCGCTGCAGATGAGCGCGTGCCGCGGTCGCGTCATGCCAGCTGCCATTGCGCTGGAAACGGCAGCCTGAGCTAGACAAGGCGCCGAGCAGCCCGGCAATCTCCGCCTTTGCCTTTGCCGAGGGCGCCGCCGAAACCGGCAGTGACATGCCATGCAAGAAGAATCCGAGTATCAGGAACCCGACGATCCTGGACCGACTCATCAACGTGAGCGTTTGGCCAGCCATTCATGGATCGCGGTTGGCACTTCGCGCTGGGCGCGGCTGGAGACGTAGATGCCGATGTGGCCGCCCTTGAAACTCAGCTCCGTGTAGTCACGCGTCCCGGCGAGCGCCTGCAGCGCACGCGAAGCATCCGGCGGCACCAGGTGGTCCTGCTCGGCGAAGATATTGAGGATTGGCATGTCTACGTTGGCCAGGTCCACTACCTCACCGTCGATCTCGATGCCGCCGTTGACGAAGCCGTTGCCCTGGTAGAACTGCTTGATGAACTGGCGGAATGCTTCACCTGCCAAGTCGGGCGAGTCGAATATCCACTTCTCCATGCGCAGGAAGTCCTCGATCGCAGCCTTGTCGTCAAGGATGTCGATCAGGCCCACGTATTTCTGCAGGTGCAGGCGGAACGGTTTGAGCATCAGGTAGCTGGAATTCATCAGGTCGGCCGGCACGTTGCCCAAGGTGTCAACGAACAGGTCCACATCCATGTCCCGGGTCCAGTTGGACAGCATGTTGTCCGGGGTGTGGAAATCCACCGGCGTGACCATGGCGATCAGGTTCTTCACTTTCTGCGGATGCAACGACGCATAGCAAAGCGAGAACGCGCCACCCTGGCAGATGCCCAGCAGGTTGATGGCATCCAGGCCAAAGCTGCGTCGCAGGTGCTCGACCGCGCCATCGATGAAGCGGTTGATGTAATCGTCCAGCATCAGGAAACGGTCGGAACGATCCGGGTAGCCCCAGTCGATGATGTACACGTCCTCGCCGCGTGCCAGCAGCCCTTTGACCAGCGAGCGATCCGCTTGCAGATCGACCATGTACGGACGATTGACCAGCGCGTAGGCGATCAGCAGCGGCACTTTCGCGGTCGGCGTTTGCTCGCCGATGAAGCGGTACAGCACCACCTTGCCGTCGCGCCAGACTTCCTGCTTGGCGGTGGCGCCGTAGTGCACGTCTTCCACTTCGGGCAAGGTCCGCAACCCTGCGGAAAGTTTCTGCTGCAGGGTCATCGCTTCGCGCGCCAATGCATCGGGTGTGATATTCAGCGGTCCGTTCATTTGCGCACCTTGCCCTTGGCCACTGCATCAGGGGTGTTCATTGCCGCATAGCGGGCAACCCAGTCCTTCATCGATACCACCTGGTTCCCGCCCGCGCCGACGGAAACCTTTTTCTTCGCTGCCGGCTGCTTGAGGGCGGCTTTCGCCACGGCAGTGGATTTTTTCCGGGCCGCTGGCTTCCTGGCAGCGGACTTTGCAGGTGGCGCCTTGGCAGCGGATTTCGTCTGTGCCTTCTGCTCCACGACAGCAGGTCGGGCCGAGAGTTTGCGCGCGGTCGTCCTGCGTGCAGTCGCCTTGCGTGCGGTCGCCTTGCGTTGCGTCGCTGCCTTTGGAGCCGGTTTGCGCGCCGCCGGTTTGGCTTTTCGCACAGTCGCCGGCTTGCGTGTCGCTCGCCGGGGCTTTGACTGTGCAGGCGGCTTGGCGGGCCCGGCGGGTCCACCTGCGCGTGTTGGCCCGGGTTCGGAAACAGCACGTGCAGCAGCCGCAGCGGCACGCCGCAATGTCCGTTCCAGGTCGGCAATCTTGCGGTGTGCCGAATCAATTTCGGTCCGGGTCGGCATGCCGAACATGCCGGTCATGTGCTCCACTTCCAACTGGATGGCCGCGCGCAGCCGCATCTGCGCGTTGGTCAACGCGCCATAGACCTTGCGGAATTCAGCCGACAACGCAATCGCCGCATAGGCCTGTTCGGCAGAATCGATCCACAGGTCGAACAAGGCGCGCGCGCTGGTGATCTGGCGGCCCGGTCCCTCATGCGCGATCAGCTTGTCTTCGAACACTTCGAAGGCGCGCTGCGCGCACTTGAGCATCAGCCCGTTGAAAGCATCGGTCTGTTGCTGGTAGTCCTGTTGCGCGAGTTGCAGCGCTTGCCAGCGCTCCTGGTGCTCGCGGTACTGGCCGAAGGCAGGCAGTTGCTGCCAGCGCTGGCTCTGCTGCTGGAATCCTTCCAGGTACGGCTTGACCTGGTCCAGCCACCCGTCCAGTCCTTGCGCCCCCGGTCCGCGCATCGCCTTGAACAGATCCGCAAAAACATTCCCGTCGCCGTTGGCGCCCATCGCCCGGCGCCAGGCCTGGCTCACTTCCGCGGCGTTGCCGTCCTGGCCGGCGAACTGCGCGGCGACCTGCTGCATCTGCCCGAACCAGTGGCTGGCCTGCTGGTTGAAGCGACCTACCGCGTCATTGGCCTGGCTGCGGCCGTCGGGCAACAGCTGCGACCACCAGTCCACTGCCTGTTGCCATTGCTGCGCGGGTTGCGGCGGCGCGGCCGTACCCATGCCGCCCTGGCGCATCGCATCGCCCCAACTGCTCCAGTATTGGCGCGCCATCGCTTCGAAATCACCGGTATTGCCGAATCCCGACTTCAACATCACGCATCCTCCGAGGCCATGATCGCGATCATAGCAATCGACAGTTTTGTCCGCGTTACCACATGCCCCGTCAGGGTTTTGGAATACGCAGGGTCTTGCTGATCATCAACGAGCCCGACAGCGCGAACAGCAGCACCAGCGGATGCAGCAGCCACGGGCCGAGGCGGACCGCTCCAAACCACACGGAGTCGCCAATCGCGCCAGAGCCAGCAGCCACGGCCAGCAGGATCACCAGCGCCAGACTGGTGGGAATAGGCGTGCCTTCGAAGTATTTCACCTTGTCGTCTTCGTCAGACAGTTGTTCGGCGGTCACGTTATAGCGGGCCAGGCGACTGACCCCACAACAGACGAAGTAGCTGAGGACCAACCAGTCCCAGCCTCCCCTCAGCCCGCAGGCATAGGCCAGGGCCGCCGGGGCCACACCGAAGGAAATCACGTCGGCGAGTGAATCCAGCTCGCGGCCGAGGGTCGAGGACGATTTGCGCCAACGCGCGATGCGTCCGTCCAGCGCGTCGAAGATGAAGGCCAGTGGGATCAGGGCCATGCCCAGCAGCAGGTCGCGGACCTGGCCTTCGTGGAGGTAGCGCATCGCCGCGAATACCGCGCCGGTGCCGCAGAAAGCATTGCCCAGGGTGAACCAGTCGGCCAGTTGGAACTCGCGCAGCATCGAAAAGTGGCGTGGCATGTCGTTTCCGTGGTCGTTCGAGGAACACAGACTGCCAAAACCCATGTGAAGCCCCCAATCCGTTGGACCACCCCATGGGCGCGAGCTCTTCATCGGGATAACTGAAAGAGCGCGCGCCCATGGGGCGCTCCTACGGGAATCGGGGAAGAAGATCAGGGTTGCGCGGGAATCGCGAACTGGGCTGTTCCAACCACGCCGGCGCCGCGCGGCGTCGATTCGACGACCGCATTGGCGGGCCGCTTGCCTTTGCCATCCAGCTGCGCGGAAACCTGGTCCAGCGCTGCGTACATGTAGGGCAGCAGAGGCACGTAACGCGCTCCATAGGCTGGCAACGCCAGGAATCCGTCGAAATGCTGCGCGTGCCTAACCTGCCAGTAGCTGACTTCGCGTCCGGCGGCGTGGGCAGCAGCGACATACGGCGCACTGCTGAACGCGGGTGGCACCAGCCCATCGTCCAGGCCATGGATCACCACCACCGGCAGGCCCTTCCGCGGCAGCGCCGCAGTGGTGGCTGCCAGGCCCTGGGCGAAGGCGGTGTCCTTGCCCGCATCGAGCAATCCGCGCAGGCATTGCAGCCCCGGCAGGGTGAAATCCGGCCCAGCCAGCTTGCTGTCGATAATCCCCACGCCGGCGCCGGGTGGAATGCCGCTGCCTTCGGCGAACCAGGCGGCGCGCTCGGCGGCAGTCGCCTCGCGCGGTGAAAAGTCGGCGTTCTGCGCAGCAAAGGAAAAACCGCACGGGAGTTCAGCAACCCCGGCGCGGGCATAGGCCGAGGCATAAGTCACGGCCACCGCGCGCCACAGGTCGAAGCCCGTGCTGAGTACGCCCGAGGCGATCGATTGCTCGGTCCAGCCCTTGGCACGCAACTGGTCGTAGGCGGATTTCGCCTGCGCAGGCGTGTCATCGCCAGTCACCTGGCCGATGGCCTTCAGGGAGGCGCAACGCGCAGCCCAGAACGGCTCGACCTGGACACGCAGCGGCGGTTGCGGCAACGAGTCGGGCGGCAAATGCAGCAATGCGCACGGCATCAGCAACGCCGCTTCGGTCGCATAGTCGTAAAGCGTCCGGCTACCCGGCGCTGGCAGGTAGATGTTGGGTTCGCCGGCGACCACTGCATCCAGCCAGTCGCCTTCAAGTTCCGCCGCGCGCAGCACTGCGCCACCGCCGTTGGAAATACCTGCCGCGATCACCCGCGTATTTTCGAAAGTGAACGGCTTGGCCTGCGGGAAGGCGCGATCCAACGCCGACAGCGCGAACTCGGCCGCCTGCTTCACGTGCCTGCCCCAGGCAGCTTCGGAGTTGTCGCCGGAATGGGCGTGCTTGAACGCCACCCCCGACATGCCCGCCGGAATCTCCGGCTGGAAGGCGAGCTTTTCGCCGAGCTCGCCACGAGTACCGTCGAGTTTGACCCCCGTGTGCGTATCGATGTCGTAATAGTCGGTGCCGGCGCCCTTGTCGGTGTAGGCCACCGCGCAGCCCTTGGGCAGGCCCCATGCGCCAGCTACGGCGATCGAGCCATAGATGCCGCGTGAACCGGAGGCGGCGGTGACCACTACGCATCGTTTGACCGTATCGAAATTGTCCGGCACCTGGACCAGTACACGATGTGGCTGTTTCGCGCCGGGAACGGTAGCGAAGGCGGAGAACTCGCGCCCCGGCACGTCGGCCACGCTGCCGTAGACCTCACCATAACCGCCGCTCAGGGAAAGGTCGGCGATGCCGCGCCAGTTGTTCCAGATCGCCCGGCGCCGGAGTTCTTCTGCAGTGGGATTGGCTGCATCGGAGAAAGCCGGCGGGGTCATCGCGCGCAGCCCCGCAAGTCCCAGTCCGGCGGTCAACAGGTCGTCGCTGCCGCGGTGATCGGTTTCGCGCTGCGGTTCGGTCATCGCGGCTTCCTTCGATGGCGCCCGGGTGGGTGAGGTACTGCAGGCGGCTGCCGTCAGGCAGGCAAGCAGTAGGGCGGTGATGCGCAGGGGCGGGTTCTGGTTCATGGATACAAGCTAACCGCTCGTACCGGCGGCGTCATCGTACTTTGGTACCACGCTGCGCCAGCCCCTATGCTGATACGGTGCCCCATCCGACCTGTTCACCTCCAATGAAAATGCCGCACGCATGCCCAGGCTGCTGATCGCCGACGACCACCCGCTGTTCCGCGCGGCCTTGCGCGGAGCCGCGACCGAGGCCGTGGCCGATCTGTCGGTGCTGGAAGCCGAATCGCTGGACGGCGTGCTGGCCGCGCTGGAAGCCAACCCGGACATCGATCTGGTGCTGCTGGACCTGCACATGCCGGGGAATCACGGCCTGGCGGGATTGGCGGCGATCCGTGCGCAATATCCGGAAGTCGCCGTGGTGGTGGTTTCGGCCAACGATGATCCGCGCGTGGTGCGCCGCGCACTGGATCACGGCGCGGCAGGCTACCTGCCCAAGAGCTCCGGCCTGGACGAGCTGCGCGAAGCCATCCGCAGCGTGCTTGCGTGCGAGCAATGGCTACCCACGTCGCTGCGCGCATCCGTCGCCCGATCCCAGTCTTCGCAACACGACGCCGAGCTCGCCGCCCGCCTTGCCAGCCTGTCGCCGCAACAGTTCCGGGTCTTGACCCTGGTTGCCGAAGGCCTGTTGAACAAGCAGATCGCCGACCGCCTGGATGTGCAGGAACGTACGGTCAAGGCGCACCTGACCGCTATCTTCGAACGCATGGGCGTGCGCAACCGCACCCAGGCCGGCGTGGTCCTGCGCGAACTGGAATTGAGCGATCCCGCGCGACAGATGGAGGGATAAATGCCGAAGGGCATCGCAAATGAGGGTCTCGGTTTCGTAGGCAAGAAAAGCCAGCACGTCTGCTTCAAGGTATTGGACTGCGGCGCCACGCGCACATTGCGAGCCCATGGAATTCGCGGGGCGGCCCGCCACCACTTTCCGCCATGCTCGACATTGACTCGAGCGGCGGGGCAACGCCAACCCTACACCCGCGAATAGTTCCACGACACCATGTTGCCGTGATGGTACGGCATGACCCCATGGAAGCTGCGTGGGTCGTCATCGAACACCAGCGGCAGGAACTGCCGGTCGCCATCCCATAGCGGCAACTGCAGGATGTCGGCGACCGGCACCCATTCCAGAGTGCCTTCCGGATTGCTGGCATAAGGCGTGCCCGAATATCCGGTGATCACGAACAGGAAACCCAGCCAGTCTTCGCCATTCTTGCCGAAGCCCGGCCAGCTGATGGTGCCGCGCAGCGACAGGGCATCGCACTCAATGCCGGCTTCCTCGTGGATCTCGCGGCGCATCCCCGCAACCACGTCCTCGTCGCGTTCGATCTTGCCACCCAGCCCGTTGTACTTGCCAAGATGCTGGTCATCGGCACGTGCATTGCGGTGGATCATCAGCACCTTTTTGCGATCAGGTGAAAGCACATATCCAAGCGTGGCGACGATGGGGGTGTAAGGCATCGTGAGATTCCTGGGAAAGCACGCCACATTCTAGCGACCTGCCGTGTTGTGGGAGCGACGTCAGTGGCGATGCGGCTAGCGAAAATCTCCGGATATATTCTCGCGACTCACGTCGCTCCCACGCCGGCCGTACTACACGTTACGTGCCGCCAGCAACCGGTCCAGCACCGATTTCAGCGCCAGCGGCCGCACCGGCTTTGCCAGCAGCAGCAGGCCTGCTTCCTGCACGGCGTGGCGCACCGCTTCGGTCTGGTCGGCGCTCAGGATCAGGCACGGTCTGGGGCCAAATTGCTGCGCCAACCGTTTCGCCACCAGCACGCCGGTATCGCCATCGTCGAGGTGGTAATCGAACAGCCAGAGATCCGCCTCGCCTCGCGCCAATGCAGCCGTAGCCTCCACGCCATCGCGCGCCACCGACACCGTGCTACCCCAACCAACCAGCACCTGCCGGAGTGCATCCCGCGAAGCCGGATCATTGTCGAGCGCGAGTATGCGACGCCCCGCTAACCCGGTCTTGCCCAAGGCAGGCGCCGTGCTGACCCGCGGCGACTCGACCCGCGACAATTCCACCGCGAACATCGCACCCTTACCCGGCTTGCTGCGCAGCGACAACGGCGCCTGCAGCAGGTGTGCAATGCGATCAGCAATCGACAAGCCCAGGCCGAGCCCCTGCCCGCTGGCATCGTCGCCGCGACGGAACTCCTCGAAGATCACCTGTTGATCGACCAGGGCGATGCCTGGCCCGCTATCGTGCACTTCAATGCGCAACCTGCCGGCCACGTGGCGCACGCCGAACAGGATTCCACCCGATGGCGTGTATCGCACCGCATTGGCAAGGAAGTTCTGCAATATCCGCCGCAACAGTTGCGGATCGCTGTGTACCCACGCGCGCGTGGCAACGAACGCGAACGACAGGCCGCGCTCACCGGCCAGGGCGCGGAATTCCGATGCCAGCGGCTCCAGCACTTCGGCCAGCGGGAAATCGCGTGGTTCCGGCACCAGGCCACCTGCCTCCAGCCGCGACATGTCGAGCAGCCCGGTCAACAGGTCGGCGGTGGAATCCAGCGCGCCGCGGATCTGCTGCACCGATTCGCGTTGCCGCGCATCCGGCAACTGCTGCGACAACGCATCGGTGAACAGGTGCGCCGCATGCAGCGGCTGCAACAGGTCATGGCCGATCGCGGTGAGGAAGCGGCTCTTGGCGTCGTTGGCGTGTTCGGCCTCGCGCTTGGCGGTTTCCAGCAAGGTCGTGCGCTCGATCACACGTTGTTCCAGCGTCTCGTTGGCCTGCTTGAGGTCGCGCTCCGCCAGCCGCGACGCGGTGATGTCGGTATAAGTGGCAACAAAGCCGCCGCCTGGCATCGGGTTGCCACGTATTTCGACCACGCTGCCATCCGGGAACACGCGCTCGGTCAGGTGCGGCGTGCCGGCGCGCATGAAGGCGATGCGACGCTGCAGGGCAGCCTCGTCGGAACCGCGATGCGGCATGCGCTGCAGCGACCAGCGAGTGAGCTCGGCGATCGAGCGGCCGACCTGCAGTAACTCAGCGGGGAAGCCGAACAGTTCCGCGTAGCGCCGATTCCATGCGACCAGGCGCTGTTCCCGATCAACGACGCTGATGCCCTGGCTCATGTTCTGCAGGGCTGCTTCCAGCACCTGCTGGTTGAAGCGCAGGTCCTGCGAAGCCTCGCCGACGATCGCCGCGACCGCATCCAGTTCCCCGCCCTCGCGCCGCGCCGCGTTCAGCAGCAGGCGCGCAGATGCGGAACCGAGCACGGCGGAGAGTTCTCGTTCCAATCCCGATTCGATCGACGCAGGAACCGGTCCCTGCACCGGAGCGCCTGCCAGCAACTGTTCGACGCGTTCGCGGGCGAGGAAGCGCAGGCCGGCGCCGCTCAGCGCTTGCCGGTCCAGGTTGCGGCCGGCGCGATGCGGAGTTTCACGGCGCCAGGCGGTGGCCGTGAATGTCACTACGATTCCGGTGAACAGGCTGGCACCCACCGCCCGGCCAAGCGGACTCCAGCCGGTAAGTCCGAACAGTCCTTGCGGCGAAAGCCAGCCCTGACCGAAGGGGCCGGCGGTCATCCACTTCGGCTCGTTGCCGGAGATCGCGGCGACCATCGGTATCAGCATCACCCAGGCCCAGACGAAGAACGCCGCGACCACGCCGACGATTGCCGCGCGTGGCGGCGTCTGCGGACGCCAAACCGCGAACCCCAGTGCAGGCGCCAGGGTCGCCAGCGCGGAGAACGAAACCGCGCCGATGTCGGCCAGCGCATCGTTGCCGCTGTCCAGGCGGCTGTAGGCCCAGGCCAGCAACATGATCGCGAGGATGCCGCCGCGCCGCAGCAACAGCAGGTCGCCGCGAAGATCGCCGCCTTTTTCACGCGACCACGCACCACGTAACAGGCCTGGCGCAAACCAGTGATTGCCGATCATCAGGCTCAAGGTCAGCGTGCTGACCACAACCATGCCAGTGGCCGCGCTCAGCCCGCCAAGGAACGCGAACAGGGCCACGCCCTCGTGTCCCTGCGAAAACGGCAAAGCCAGCGCGTACATGTCCGACGGCACCCCGCTTCCGAGCAAGGCGGTCCCTGCGCGGGCCAGCGGCAAAGCCGGCAGCGCAATCAGCACCAGGTACAGCGGGAACAACCAGCGGGCGGTACGCACGTCGCGATCGTCGCGGCATTCAACCACGCCGACATGGAACTGGTGCGGCAGGATGAACATCGCCAGCGCACCCAGCAACACCAGTGGGGCGAAGCCGCCGACCGGCGTCGTCGGCGTTACCGGCAAGCTGGCCGCCGGCATGGATTTCAGGCCGAACCAGACGAAAGCCCCCAACGCCAGCATCGCCACCAGCTTGAACAGCGACTCGAACGCCATCGCCAGCACCAGGCCGCGGTTATGCTCGGCCGCATTCGCACGGCGGGTGCCGAACAGCATCGCGAACAAGGCCATGGCCAGGGCCACGTACAAAGCGCTGTCGCGCCAGGCAGGCACCGCTTCCACGGCGTCGCCGGCTTCTACAGTCAGGGTGGCGAAGCTCATCGCGATCGCCTTCAGTTGCAAGGCGATGTAGGGAATCAGGCCGAGCACCGCAACCAGGGTCACCGTTGCCGCCAGCCATGCATCCTTGCCCAGGCGCGTGGCGATCAGGTCGGCCAGCGAAGTGGCGTTGGTCTCGCGCGCCAGCTTCACCAGCCGGATCATGAAAGCCACCGCCAGCGCATAGAACAGGATCGCGCCGAGGAAAGTCGGCGGCAGCGGCCAGCCATAGCGCGCCGCCTGGGTGACGGTGCCGTAGAACGTCCACGAGGTGCAATGCACGGCCAGCGACAGAGAATACACATGGCGCCAGTGACGCGCGAAAATCGTCGGATGACGTTCGCCATACAGGGCGGTGCCAAACATCAGTCCAAGCCAGACCAGACTGGCCAGTGCCACCACCCAAAAACTCAGCATGGGGATTGATCGGCGCGCCTCACCGCCGCGCCCAACGCTGAAGCAATCCGCTGCTCACGCAAGTGCCACCATCACCGGATCCAGCGACATTCGTTCCCAACTCAAGGTGAGCTGGGTCATGACCGCCGTTGCCGAGGCGCAGAGCGTGGAAATTGCAACGCGCAGCTTGCCCGTGGGTGTTAACGGAATCTCGTCGGCATAGTGGAAATTAAGCCTTACACCATCGCCATATGCGTCATGCATGCTGGCCCTGATGCATTCCAGTGAACTCTCCCGGAAATGCGCCTGGCGCACGATGCTGATATCGATTACATCCACGCGTGACTGCACCGCCTGGAATCGCGCGATGCCGGGCGTGTCAAACATCAGATGTTCCAGCAACTCGCCGACATAGTGCCCCTGCGGTGTGCGCAACGCGTCCATGCTGCGGCCTTCGATCTTGTCGAGCAAAGGCAGTCCACGTCCGCAGGCACAAGCTCCCTTCCGCTCGCTGGCCATGTCTCCATTGGCATAGCGCAGCAGCGGCGCACCATAGTTGTGCAGGTCGGTCACCAGTACCTGACGGGGTATGCCGCGCTCGGTGCTTGCGAAGATATGATCGCCGAGCTCGACCCGCAGGTGGTCGGCATTCACATGGAGTCCGTCGCGCTGTTCGCACTCCGATGCGATAAGCATGAACTCACGGCAGCCATAGGTGTTGTAGACCTGGCACCCAAACGCCTGCTCGATAAGCTTGCGCTGGTATTCGTAAAGCGGTTCGGCGGCACACAGCACCGCCTGGGGTGCATGCACGCGAACGCCATTTTTCAACAGCCATTGGGAAAGGCGCACGATCGAAGCCACATAGGACACGATGATCTCGGGCCGGCGCCTATCGATCTCTCGAACATACTCGTGCATGTTGGCGTCGCTCATATTGTAAATGTCGAGCATGCGGCGATTGAAAAGCGCGTGATGCAAACGCTCCTTGAAACCCTGTGATGCAACGCCCCACAGGTACAGCGCGCGCCTCCCGAGTTTGGCATTGGCCCAGCCGTAGCCGCGAAACATCACCGCGGTGCGGCGTTCGTAGCTTTCGCGGGTATAGCCAATCGTCAGCGGTTCGCCAGTTGAGCCGCCAGTGGTCTTGTAGAGCAGCCTGCCCCGGTGACGGGAAGACTTCAACTGCTCGAAGTTGTCGCGCACGTCCTGTTTGGTCAGGATCGGCAGGCGCGCGTAGTCGTCGACGTTGCGGATGTCACGCGGATCCTCGATGCCCGATTTCGTCCAGCGCGCACGATAGTAGGGAACATGCTCCCAGCAATGCGCGACCAGTCGCTCCAGCTTCCGCCACTGCAGGTGGGCGATCTCGTCGGTGGAAAGCCAGGAATTCGCCTCGTACTCCGCGGCATAAGCCAGCGTGCCTCGCCTCCTGAGCACGGTTTCGTAAGCGGGGTAGATCACCCGCCGAAACAACGGCCCATAACTGCCTGACATACCCACATTCCCCTGAATCGACTTGCGTCCGGACGCGCGAACCCTGGTCCGCCCCTTGGATCATTCCACAGCATGCTGAAGCCATCAAGCAACCCTCACGCCAAGCAGGCCGGCAAGGCCGCAGAAGCAGGAAAGGCGGGCATTTGCCCGCCTTTCCTGTTCTGATTCCCAGACGGCAATGTGGTTTAAAAATCGTAACGCGCGCTCAACGTGTACTGACGCGGCGCACCATAGAAGCCGGTCAACACGCCATAAGAGGCGATGTTGTAACCGGTGGTGCGGTACTCCTCGTCAGTCAGGTTGCTGCCCTGCAGGGAGAATTGCCAGGCATCGTTGACCTTCCAGATCACTCCGGCGCCGACCAGGCCATAGCCATCCTGCCGGATCGCCGTGCTCAGGTCGGTGGTCGGCCACACTTCGCTCTGGTAGGAATAGCCCACGCGTGCGGACAGGTTGCCGCCGTTGGCCAGTTCGGTGCGGTATTCGACATTCAAGGCACCGGAGAATTCCGGAGCATTGGTGAAGCGCTGGCTGTCGGCCACGTTGACGCCCGCCGTGATGAACTCGTCGTACTTCGCATCCAGCCAGGCCAGGTTGCCGCTTATCAGCCAGTTCTTGGTCGGCAGCCACTGGTATTCAGCCTCGATACCATTGACCGTACCCTTGCCGGCGTTGGTGAAGTCCCCGAAGAAGCTGGAGCCACCGCCCGGCAACGCGTAGGAAGTGAACACCGACAACTGGATGTCCTTGTAGACATTGTGGAACGCGGCCAGATTCAGGAACAACCTCTGGTCGAAGAAGCCCATCTTGCTGCCGATCTCGAAGCTGTCCACGCTTTCGTCGTCGAACGGGTCGCCCGAACGCGGTACCGCGGTGGTGTTGGCGCGAATGTTGAAGCCGCCGGATTTGAATCCGCGCGAGGCCAGTCCGTAGACCATGATGTCCGGGGTGACCTGATAGTCCAGCGAGATCTTCGGCGACACGTTCTTGAAGTTCACGGTCTTGTCGAAGTTGGCCGCCGTGCCCCAGGACGTGTTGTAGTCCAGGCCCGTGTAGAAGCGGTTCAGAGCGACGGCGTGCTTGTCCTCGTCGGTATAACGCACGCCCGCGTCCAGCTTCAACCTGTCGGTCAGGTCGAAAGTCCAGTCGGCGTAAACCGCGAAGCTCTTGGTGTTGACTACACCCTGGGTATCGCCAAACAGCGGATTGGTCAGGCCGACAGGAAGCAGCGTGTTGAAGAAGTGGTTGAGCACCTGGCCGCCGGCGTCGCCGTCGAATGCATAGACACCCATGACTCCGCGGGCACGACCGCCGGCATCGTAATTGGCCTGCAGTTCGTGGCTGACCTGGCTGTCGCTGTAGAACGCGCGCACGTCGACCAGGGTCAGCGGCGTGGTGTCGAAGTCAATGTTGGTTTCGGTATCGGATTCGCGCTTGGCAATGACGTACTTGAACGCCCAGTCCTCGTTGGGGCGCCAGTTGACCGTGGCCGAAGCTCCCTTCATGACCGTGTCGTTGACGTTCTTCATGCCGCTGCGGATGTCGTAACGGTCGTCGAGCGGCAGGTAGGCAGGGGCCAGCGGATTCGGGGCCAGCATCTTCGCGCCGCGCATGCCGGACTGGTCGTCCATCCAGTCAAGCGCGAACTGCACATCGAAATCATCGCCGGCGTAGGCCCCCAGCTGGAAGCGGGCGGCGTTTATTTCCTTGTCGCTCACATCCTGGTCGGTATACACATTTTTACCGAATCCGTCGTGATTCATGCTTGCCACCGCCACGCGACCGCGCAATCCGCTGTCGGCGCCGCCGATCGAACCGCCGATGGCGGCCTTGGCGTCAAGCTGGTTGTAGTTGCCGATGCTGATCTGGGCAAAGCCCTCCGTCTCGGTCGGCAGGCCGCGTGAGATGTACTTGATTGCGCCGCCGATGGTGTTCTTGCCATACAGCGTGCCCTGTGGGCCGCGCAGCACTTCGATCCGGCTCACGTCGAACACGTCAAGCAAGGCGCCCTGTGGACGCGCGATGTAGACGTCGTCCAGGTAGATGCCAACACCCGGATCCACGCCCCACAACGGGTCGGCCTGGCCGACGCCGCGAATATACGCGGTGGCCGTGCTGCTGGAACCGCGCGCCGCATAAATCGTCAGGTTCGGCACTTGGGCGCCAAGGTCACCCAGATCCTTGATGTTCAGCTTGTCAAGCGCTTCCGACGTGAACGCTGTGACTGCTACCGGCACTTCCTGCAAGGTCTCTTCGCGCTTTCGCGCAGTGACCGTGATCGCATCCAGTGTGGTCGCGTCGCGGGTGGTTTTTTCGGTGGCGGTGGCCGATTCCTGTGCCCACGCCGACGGCGCCAGCAATATGCAGCCGATTGCCAGACTCAGATGTTTGCGCTTCATGTGATTCCCCTCTCCCGGGTACGACGTAGTGGGCCGGTGCGGCCGATTCGCAGGCAAGGCTAGTGACTGGGGCGCGAATAGGCACCTGTACCTTCGTACAGTGGGGCCGAAAGTCTTTGCTGCGGATACTCACCGTGGAAAAGTGAAGGGGAAACAGCGAAGGGTGAAGAAAAGCTCGTCACTTTTGGCTCTGGCCATTTACACGCAGCGCAGCTGCCGACTTCACCATTAACCGCTATCCCGGAGTTTTCCGATGTCGTTCCTGATCGTGCTGGCCGCGTTGTGTTTCCTGATGTTCGTGGCCTATCGCGGCTACAGCGTGATCCTGTTCGCTCCCATCGCCGCCCTGGGCGCGGTGTTGCTGACCGACCCGGCCCTGGTCGCGCCGATGTTCACCGGCCTGTTCATGGACAAGATGGTCGGCTTCCTGAAGCTCTATTTCCCGGTGTTCCTGCT
>JBDTPP010000011.1:0-36207 GCA_039932615.1 Pseudoxanthomonas sp. | reverse complement strand
CTGCCGTCGGCCGGATTGTCATCGTGGTTGTGGTTGCGGTGGTGCACCGTCAACTCCTGCAGGTTGGCGCGGGTGAACTCCCGGGCGCAACGACCGCAGATCCATGGGTACATCTTTAGCGCGCGCTCCCGATAACCCCTGTCGCGCTGTTCGGCACTACGCCTTGCCTCGGCGACGATACGGTCGAGCTTGGCTTCGTCAGGAATACGCGGCAACATTGCGATGGTCCAAGGATGGGTCGCACAAGATTAGCATCGGGCAGGGCAGTTACACACCGGTGCTACGGTCGAAAGCAAGTGCGGCCGCCGGTCAACTCGATTGATCCGGAAGCCTTGTCGCGAGCAACGCCACAAGTTCCGCAGGCCGGATTCAAGCACACCGCCTTTTGTTCCGCTGCCGCCTGGCAAAAACAGAAGGCAGGCCCAACTGGCCATGGGCGGGATTTGCTTCAGCCCTTCGCTGTTGCTTGGCTGCGGCAGGCCGGATTGATGGGGCCAACCCTGCCTGGGAACGGCTGTTACCGCTCACCTTGCCGTCGCCGTCGCACCGCGGACGCACGCGCGGATGATCTGCTTTGCGTTTGCAATCTCGCCGCATGCTGTCGCCGCAATAACCGCTTTGGAAATAGGATGGCTCAATCAGATCGCTGACGCGTTACGATGCCGCACCCCGCCGTTCGCACGCAGCAGATTCCGCATGAAGTCCTCTACCTTCGACGCTCTTCCGGCGGCATGAGCACAGCGTCGAGCCAAGCGGATACCAAGGCCGGAGCCTGGATAGAACGCTGGCAGCAATGGATCGCCGTGCTCGTCAGCACGCTCCTGCACCTTTTGTTCCTTTACCTGATGCTGTTGTCTTCTGCAGTCACCGTGACCACGCCCCAAGGCAGCGCCGGCGGCAGCCGGATGGTCGTGGACTTCATCGGCGCCACGCCACCGCAACCCGCGCCCGCACTCCCGGTCAAGGCGGCATCGAGCAAACCCGCGGTGAAGCGGCCGGCGTCGTCGCGCCTGCAGACCACGCTGGTCCGGCAGGCCGACCTTCCGCTGCCGCCCGCGGCCCCGGACGAGGCTCCGGACGACGCCCGGGACGATGCGCAGGCCCAAGTCCATGCGTCCGCCGCAGCCCCGCCGCCAACCTCACAGCGTCGCCCGCACATCTGGGGACAGCCGCCGGGCATGCTGCAGGAAGAACTCGCTCCCGAAAATGCGGGCATGGCCAGGAGCGCTTCCATGGACCGCGGCCGCAGCAACGACGCGTCCATGTCCGAACCCAGCCTGGAAGTGGGTGGCTACCAGGTCTATTACGACCTGCGCGCCGAAACCCGGCTGCGCGCCTGGCGCGACCATGGAATGACCGAGATCTTCCTGCCCCTGCCGGGCACACGGCGGTATATGGCGTGTCCGCTGGAAACTGCGCTGAAGCGCGAGTCCGGCCCTTGCCGTTTGCTTGAGCCGGACGATCCGGGATTGAAGGCCATTGGCGACGCCCGCGAAGTGATCGACATGCAAAAGGTCTACCGGCAGGGCGAAGAGGTCTGGAGCGGCCCCGGGCCGTACCGGTAACGCGCACCACGCGCATGGGTTCGCCTGCCTGGGTCTGCGCTTCCGGGAGACCTGCGGAAGGCGTGCCGACTTTCGTTAGCGAGGTTGCTTGAACAGCGCCGGGTAACCTGGACCTCACGCGCCCAATCGCGCGCCGCTTATGCACGATCCGAACGCGCGTCAAGTCGGTTGATTGGTTCCGTTTTCCGGGCATCCGCACAACATGCACAGCGGGTCAGGACCCGGTGATATGCGCCGCCGGACTGGTCCAGCCCGGGCCAGTCCGACGGGTTTATGCCATGAGCGCTGTCGCCGTTATCGCGCTTCTTGTGGCATCGCTTGGCGCCCCACCAGCAAGCGCCTCCATGAGCCAGCCAGCACCGCCCGCCAAGGAAGCATCGCTCCATTATATTTTCCGACCCGCCATTGCCATGGGTATTTCCTACGGCATCACCGCGGTGGACGGGCAAGCGCCACTCCTTGATGAGCAGGCAAGTGCTCGTATCAGCTCGGGACTTCGCACGGTCGGGTATTACTGTCCCAATGAGTCCCAACCTGCGGGCGGCGCGAGCTTGAGTTTCAATTTCCAGCCGGGCCAGGCGTATGAACTTGTTTGACTTGCGGGGCAGCGTGCAGAGATTCGTTTACTGGAAGGGTGCTGAGGATCAGCTTGGACTATCCCGGTTCCCCGGATGACCAGCACGACGATGCGCATCGCGCGATACCGACCGGAAAATGAAGTCAGGTTGATTTCCCCGCTGATCCTGGCTTCCGTCGGCGCGTGAATTGAAAGATGAAGGCAAGTCGGCGACATGACTCCCGCCGATCCCTTTCTTCCTCTCGGGTACTCCGTCCTGCGTTTGCTCCACTGCTTGCGCCGGCTGCCCGCTTCAGCTCGAATGGGAGCCTGGTCAGTTGGGGGGAAGCGAAATGCGCAATGCGTTGTTGTTCTTGATCCTGTTGCTGCCCGGGTGTGGTGGTTTCGGCAACTCCCAGCGGGTAGCGGAGATGAGTGCGTGCGGTCGTGCCGAGCATTCCATGGATGCGGCCATCGCAACCTGCACCCGGTTGCTCGAGGATCGGACATTGTCCCGTGAGGAACGCGTGTTCGTGTACTTCTCGCGGGCACGGGCAGCCATGAACAAGCAGGACATGGTGGGCGCACTGCGCGACCTGGACGAATCCATCAAGCTGGATCCATCGCAGTCGGTCAGTTTTGCTTCGCGCGGGATAGTGCACGGGACCTTGGGAAACCTGGAACCGGCCATCAGCGACTTCAGCCGCGCGATCGAGTTGGACCCGGCCGACGCCGTGTCGTTCCAGAACCGTGGCAAGGCCTATTCGGATAGCGGCGACCAGCGTCGCGCCATCGAGGACTTCTCGCGCGTTATCAGCATGGGAGGCGACGGCCCCATTTCCCGCAACGGACGTTGCTGGTCGCTCGCGGTGCTGGGTCGTGACCTGGATGCGGCCGCAAGGGACTGCGAGGAGGCGATCCGGTTGGCGCCGAACGACGGAAACAACCTCAATAGCCTGGCTTTCGTCCGTTTCCGCAGAGCCGACTACGCGGGCGCGGTCAAGGGTTACACCCGGTCACTGTCGCTCAATCCCAACTCCGGGTCGTCGTACTACATGCGCGGCCGGGCCAAAGCGGCGATCAACGATGCCACGGCGCCAGACGACATTGCCCGGGGGATCGGCTACGAAGCGGGAATCGCGCAACGCTATGCGGGATACGGCATCGAGCCGCTGTAACCAACGCAAGACGGGTTAATCTGCATCCCGGCAAGTTGCCGGGCGAAGGAAAGAAGACATGTTCAATCACATCATGATCGGGTCCAACGACATTGAACGCTCGAAGCGTTTCTACGATGCGGTCCTTGGCGTGCTTGGCGCCGGCGAGCCGCTGCGCAACCAGGCCGATTCGGGGCATACGCGCCTGTTCTACCGGCACGACGGCAATACCTTTTGCCTGAGCCAACCCATCAACGGGGAACAAGCCACGTTTGCAAACGGCGCCACCCTGGGATTCAAATGCAGCTCGCCGGAACAGGTCCGCCAGTTCCACGACACCGCGCTGGCACATGGTGGGGTGTCCATCGAAGAGCCGCCGGGTCCGCGTAACAGCACCCTCGGCACGATGCACCTGGCCTACGTGCGCGATCCCGACGGCCACAAGCTTTGCGCAATCCATCGCGCCAAGTAAAAAATGGGCGATTGCCGCGTGCATTCCCACGACATCCAGCGATCTGGATCGCCGCTACCCGAGAATCATCGCCCCGAGCCGCATTGAGCCTGCGGTTTTCTGGTTCGATGCCGAGCACCAGGGCTGATGCGGGGGACTCGTGAATGACCGGGGTCGTCATGCGCAAGGACGTATACACGGAGTAGTACCCGGCAACCGTCTGCCGCGTTGCGGAGGTTGTCCAGATGCAGAAATCACCTGTCACGGCCCACGCTGGCGAGACCCAGGGTGACGCCTTGCCAATGACCCGCCAGGGCGTAATAGTTCCCGCGGCGATTACTTTTCGCGGGAGCTCCATGCGCGTGTTGCCTTTCCCGGACCCGCGAGGCGCTGGGGTGCGTGCTGCTACCAGACCTTCAAACCCACGTGTCTCACCTGTAAACGACCCTCTCCGTCGCGCCCAGCCTCCGGGTTCCACGAAACTGCGGGTGCGGACACCGCCCTCGCGCCGATGTTCGCGCCATCGACTTGTACCTTCGGGCAAATGCCGTTGCCTGGCGATGTGCGCGCAATGTATTCCGATATGCTGCCGGACACCGACTTCCAGCCCCTTGGCGTAAGGGATGACCGTGAAAGCGAGTGCGCGCATTCGAATTGCAGGGCCGGATTTCCTGAGGCAACTATCCGCCATGGGAATCGCGTGCGGGGTCGCGCTCGCCTTCGTTGCTGGCAGTGCGGGCGCAGAGGAGCGGTTGTCACGCGCGCCGGTCGAGGTGTCCAATCGTGCCGTCTCGCTGCCGGGCCCGTCTTAAAAGTGGGCGCAGAGCCCGCCAGTCAAGGACGTGGAAAAACACGCCAGCTTGCAGGATCCCCAGCTGGGGGCGCGTCTGCAGGCGGCACTGGACAAGGCCCTGCGACCCAAGGAATACCAATAGGCGGCCGACCGCACCCACGCCGATTTCGTCATTGCCTACCGCGCTGGCATCCGTGAAGCAAAGGAAGTCACCACGCAGGGCGATCAGGGGGCCACGCCGCTGACCATGGTGACCTGCGATTGGGCCGATTGTTCGCAACTGGTGGTGATGACCGACAGTACCCCGACGATGAAAGTCGTGACCACCGATCACGCCGAAGGCGGCCTGATGATCGAGGTGATCGAACCGCGCATGATCAGGGTCCTGTGGCGCGCCCTCAACCGCGGCGAAGTGAAGCGCGGTGACGGTGAACAGGGGTCTCTGGATGCCATCGCGGCCAACACGCTGCAACAACTTCCGCCCTACACCAGATAACGCGTAGCAGGATCTGATTGGCGTCAGTCGCGGCGCATGGCTATCCCTGCCTCAAGTGGGCTCACTCCAGATGCGCTGTGGGCCATCGCCTTCGATCACTACCGCTTTTGCCACACGGCATAGACGCAATTACATCGCCCTGCCGATCCAAATTCCAACGTCACCGCCCGGTGGACGCCTCCCACGGCACCTTGAATAGCAGTCTGCTCGGGTTTGAATGGGATGCCCTACGCAGCTTGGTGCCCGGAGCCTCGCAGGACGGGGCTGCTGCGTACCCCTGCCAAATGGCCCATGTGTCTAGGTGTTGTAGGTAACTACCATACTAGACAACGCCATGCATCCCGCATGGTAGATACGGGAATAACCATGGCTTGTCAGCTGCTGTTGGAAGGGGTGGGGTACCGATATGGAGCGGGTCAGGACGCGGTCGTCGGGATCGACTTTGCCATGGGGGCAGGGATCCTGGGCTTGCTGGGGCCCAACGGGGCGGGCAAATCGACCCTGATGCGCGTGCTGTCCACGTTGACCAGGGCGACTACGGGAAGGGTCAACTGGAACGGTGCCGACATTGCCCGCGAACCCGATGCCCTGCGCCGGGAGTTGGGCTACCTGCCGCAGGATTTTGGCGTGTATCCGTCGTTGACTGCCCGGGAATTCCTCCAGTACCTGGCCGCAGTCAAGGGCTTGCGTTCGCGCGAGGCGGGTGAGCGCGTGGCCGACTGCCTGGCGAAAGTCGGACTGTCCGACGCTGCGGACCGGAGGCTTGGCGATTTCTCCGGTGGCATGCGCCAGCGGGTTGGCATTGCCCAGGCGCTCCTCAACCAGCCGCGCCTGCTGATCGTCGACGAGCCGACCGTGGGCCTGGATCCGGAGGAGCGCATGCGCTTCCGGCACCTGATCGGCGATCTTGCGGCAGAGCGCCTGGTGATCCTGTCAACGCACATCGTGTCCGACATCGAAGCCAGTGCCACCGCGCTGGCGGTGATGTCAAAAGGACGATTGTTGTACTTCGGTCCGTCTGCCTCGCTGCTGCTGCAGGCACGCGGCCACGTCTGGGAGCGGACGGTGGCCGAATCCGCCGTGGCCGAAGCGCGCTCTGGTTTCGTCATCAGCAGTTCGTTGCGGGTGGAAGGTGGGGTGAAGCTGCGCATCGTTGCGGCGGACGCGCCTTCGGGCGATGCCAGCCCGTGCCTGCCGGACCTGGACGAAGCCTACCTGTGGCTGCTCACACGCGACGGGGCCCGCTGACATGGCCGCGCTGCGGCGCTTCATGGCGATCATGCTTGCCGACCTGCGCGAGCGCACGCGCAGCACGCGCTTCTGGGTGGTACTGGCCCTGGTCGGCGTTGCGACCTGGTGGTGCTTCCCCGCATTGCAAACAGGCAAGGTCGCGGTAGGAGTAGACGGTACGCGCGGGTATTACTCCAGTGCATGGGCAGGACTGTCGCTGGGCCTGATGTATTCCACGCTCCTGGCATGGCTGGGCTTCTACCTGGTGCGTGGCACTCTGGTACGCGATTTCGACACCCGCGTCTGGCAGCTGCTGGTGACCACGCCGATGACGCGTCGTGGTTATCTGCTGGCCAAGTGGACCAGCCACATGGCCGTCTTCACGCTGGTAATGGTGCTGGGCCTGGTGGTGGGTTTCGTTGCCCAGTGGGTGCACGCCGAAGACCGCACCCTGGACGTGGTTGAGCTGCTCAAGCCGATGCTGGTGCTGTCGATGCCGGCGCTGACCCTGACCGCGTTCTTCGCGGTGCTGTTCGACATGGTGCCCAGGCTGCGGCGCACGGGTGGCAACGTGTTGTTCTTCTTCGTCTGGCTGCTGTTGTTCTCGATCACCGGTATCAACATGGATCCATCCCACTCGGAGTGGGCGCGGCAGACGTGGCTAAGCGATCCCAGCGGCATGACCCTGATCCAGAGAAACCTGCAGGTGCAGCTGGCGCAGATCGCACCGGCGCTGGATGCCAGCAGCATGAGCGTAGGCGTGAGCACGATGGATGACGGCGCAAAGCTGTTCGCCTGGACACGCTGGGAGGTCGCACTGCGCGATATCGCTGGTCGCCTGCTGTGGGTGCTGGCAGCGGTCATCGGCATCCTGCTGCTGGCACCAGCGCTTGATCGCGCTGCTGCGCGTACGTCGCGTCAACAAGTCGGCGCAAACCATGCCGGGCGTCGCCTTGCCTGGTTGGATCGTCTGTTGAATCCACTGCAACGCAGCGCACTGGGGCTGCTGTTGTCAGCCGAACTTCGCCTGGTCCTGCGGCAGCGGCGCTGGTGGTGGTGGCTGGCAATCGCCAGTGCATGGGCGGTGCAGTTGTTCGCACCGACGAAAATCGCAGGCATCGCGGCAGTGGTCGCCTGGATGATCAGCCTGGATATCCTGGCACGCGGCATCCTGCGGGAGCGGGAAGCGCGCACCGCTGCCTTGTTGTTCACCGCCCCGCAATCCATCAACAGGCTGCTGTTGGCACGGACCGCGACTGCACTTGGCATTACCGGGTCGGCGGTGCTGCCGATGCTGCTGCGCTTGATCGCCAGCGCGCCCGCAACGGCAGCGATCCTGTTGCTGGTTGCCGCCAATGTCGCCTTGGCCGGACTGGCGATGGGCGCACTCTGCCGCAGCGCGAGGCCTTACGAATTGATGATGGCGATGCTCGCCTATGCGGGGATACAGGGGCTGGGTCCGCTGGCCGTACCCGCCGTGGAAGGCACCTTGCTGGTGGGGCACCTGGTTGCGCTGCCGCTGCTGGCCGCGATTCTGTTGCTGTTGTGGCCGCCATTGAACAGCAGCGATTGGCCTCGATTGCCTGCGCTTCGCAGCATGTCCCGGGCGGGAAGGCTGCCGGGATCGGCCTGAGTCAGCCGTTTTCTGAAAGAGTAATTCAAGCCATATCTGATGAAATCACGGCGGCCCGGACTCTCGCAGTCGCTCGACGACGCGATGGCCTTTACGAAGGCGATGCAAAGTGGATGCCGTCCGCGGACGGCGAAACAAAGAGAGGCAACGGGTTGGCTGGACGGAAACTACTCCCTCTGGCGGCCTGGTTTGAAAACGAAGCGATCCTCCCCGGCTGCGGCCGCGACGGAACCTTTACCCAAGCATGTGTACAACAGGTTTCCCCCCATAGATCAGGTACCCAAATGAGTCAGCCAGAACCGGTCACCGTTGCCACCGTGGATTTGCCTCGTTACCTGGGCCTTTGGTACGAAATAGCGCGACTGCCGATGCGTTTCGAGCCCGCGGACTACACCGACATCACCGCGACCTACAGCCTGCAGGACGATGGCAAGGTCAAGGTGGACAATCGCGCCCGCAATGGCAAGGGTGAAGCGGAGCAGTCGATCGGCGAGGCGATCCCGGTTGAAGGCAGCGGCAATGCCAAACTCGAGGTGAGCTTCTTGCCCGATGGCCTGAAGTGGATTCCCTTCACCAAGGGGGATTACTGGATCCTGCGCCTGGACCAGGACTACCACACCGCGCTGGTCGGTTCCCCGGATCGCAAGTACCTGTGGCTGCTGGCACGCCAGCCTTCGTTGCCCGGCAACGTTGCAGCGGACTTCCTTGGAACCGCGACCGCACAGGGCTTTGATCTTTCGGAGTTGATCCACACGCGCCACGCCGGTACCTGAAATCCCAGTCATCGCCGCGCGTGCTTCCGGTCGATGCGCGGCGCGCGTTTCGCAGCGGCGCACGCTGGTTTTGCGGAGCACAACCAGAGTGACGTTTGACCACGCGTAGCGCCGCCCAATCGTGTCTCGCCGTTGCCGGTTGGTCCATGGCGGGTCAAGACCCGCCTTCTGGCAGTTTCTTCAGTTGCCGGTCGGCGTCGGCTGGCCGATCCACAGGCGATTTCCGTCCGGATCGCCGATCCGGAATTCGGTCATGCCATAGAACGAGGTTTCCAGCCCGGGCACGGTGACTCCGTTGTCGCGCAATAGCTGGTGGTAGCCGACGATGTCGTCGGGATAGAGATACAGCACCGAGGTCCGCGGCAGCGGGGGATGTACGTTGATCGATTCGTCCACCATCAGCCGGCATTCGCCGAAGCACAGCATCGCCCAACGCCACTCGTCACTGCGCTGCTCGATGCTGAAACCGAGCTTCTGATAGAACGCGAGGCTGGCCGGCATGTTGCCGACCGGAAGCATGGGAATGAGGCGATTCATCTTCATGGCGATCTCACGGGCGGGCATGCGGCGCTGGCCGAAGGAAGGGGAAGATTACCTGCTGGATCGCGTGGAATGGTTTGAACCCTGTCCGCAACGGACCGGTCGACTGGCATTGGCCGCGTCCGGAGTAGTGGCAGGGCAGCGGGGGTGCACAATGATCAGCTGTTGCCTCCACGCATCATCCTCAATGGGAGATACATCGGCATGAAACCCCTGTGTCCGGCCCCTGTTCGCATGGCTGCGATCATGGTGATGGCCGCAATGCTTTGCACTTGCGCCACCACGCCCTCGACGACCACGCTCGTCGTCGGCCAGCAGGCCACGATCGAAGGCGAGGTGGTCCGCGTCGACACCAGCCCGTGGGCCTATGACGGCAATGCCGTGGTGATCGTGTCTACGCAGTCCGCGGGCAACGTGGAGGTACGACTTCCCGCGCGCTGCAACCTGTGCAAGGCCGCGCCGCCGGACGACGTGCAGGCGCTCAAGCCACGTGACCGCGTGCAGGCCATCGGCAGCGTGACCGCGACCAATGCCCTGGTCGTGTGCGAGCAGCCACAACACGGCCTGCGCAGGGTGAAGTGAAGCACTCTGTCGGCCACGGCGGCGTGCGCGAGCGAGGTTCTGAACCATTACCGTCCTCGCTGCGAGATCCGAGATCCGAGATCCGGAGAGCAGCGCCTGATTTCCGGCTACCGGCTACCGGTTACCGGCTCTCGCAGAAGTTCCAACAGTTCAATGGCGGTGAAAGAAGGAATTATTCAGAGCTTCCCTAGATGCCGCCGTACCAGTCGTAGCCCTGGTCTTCCCAGTAGCCGCCATTGCCCCCACCGAACTTCGCGTAGCTGTCGACCGCTTCGATGGTATGCACGTACTTGGGCTGCTTGTAACCCAGCTTGCGTTCGAAACGCATGCGCAGGGGCGCGCCGTTGGCGACCGGGACCGGCGCGCCATTGAGGCTGTGGGCAGCAATGGTCTGCGGGTGGTAGGCATCCTCCAGGTCGATGCTCTCGTAATAACGCGAGCCATCGTTGCTCAGGTCGTCGAAGCAGTGGAACACCAGGTAACGGGCGCCGGGTTTCAGCCGCGCCGCATCCAGCAGCGCCGACAAGGGCACGCCGGTCCAGCGCCCGATCACGCTCCATCCTTCCACGCAGTCGTGGCGGGTGACCTGGGTGCGCGATGGCAGTGCGCGCAGCGCGTCCAGCGAGAACTCCAGCGGTCGTTCGACCAGCCCGCGCACGCGCAGGCGGTAGCCGGCGAATCCATTTGCCTTCAGCGCCAGGTATTCCGGGGTCTGCGGATCGATCGATCCGTTGGGACGGAACAACGGGGAGATCATCGATTCGGGAAATTCCCGGGCCAGCCGGTCGCCGGTCAGGAAGCGCTGCAGGCGCTGGTTGAGCGGTTCGACCAGCGCAAGCGTGTCGCGGAACGCTGGCTTGCGCGACAGCCCGTCGCAACCCGCCAACAAGGTGGCGCCGGACCCGGCAAGGGCGGCACGCAATAACCGGCGGCGTGACAGGACGATGGCGTCGTCGTTCTTCATGACTGCGCATCCTTGGTCGAATCAGGCGTCGGCGCGGGATAGCGCACGCGGAAGCGCCCGCTGATCATCGAACGCATCTCGTTGATCGGTCCGGCGTACACCACCATCAATACGTGCACCAGCACGAACAACACGAACAGCGCCATGCTCACGAAATGCAGGGTGCGCGCCGACTGCCGCCCGCCGACCAGGTCCATCCACCAGCCCAGCACGCTGCCCATCTGCGGCGACATCGACAACCCGGTCAGCACGGTCAGGGTGGGAAGCACGAAGATCACCGTCAGGTAGGCCAGTTTCTGCAACGGGTTGTAGCGGGTGGCTTCCTCGCCTTGCGGATGGCGAAAACGCAGGTGGTCCATGATCGAGGCCGGGACCCCGCGCCAGTCGCGTGCACGCATGGCCAGGTCGCGCCATAGGTGGCGGCTGGCGAGCGACCACAGCAAATAGCAGATGCCATTGATTACCCAGGCCCAGGCAAAGAAGAAATGCCAGCGCCGACCGCTGGCCAGGCTGCGTGTGCCGGGGATGGTGGTCCATGACGGAAACCCGGCACCCACCAGCGCACCGCCGCCGGACGCGGGCGACGCACCGAGCACGCCGGTAGTGTTGAAACTGGCGTGGCCAATGCGGGTCACGCCGCCCAGGCTGCCATCGGCCGCAACCGTGGTCCGGGTCGCGAACACGGGCTTGCTGAAGGTCGAAGCGGCGCCCCAGTACAGCGCCGGATGCGCGTTGTAGATCTGCAGGCCGCTGCCGACCAGCGCCAGCATGCAGGCCAGGTTGATCCAGTGCATCAGCCGCAGCGGCCAGCGATGGCGCAGCACGGTGCGGACTTCACTGGCAGGTGGCAAGTGTTCGTTAGGCGGAACGGGGTGCATGCCGGGCTCCTGCGGTTTCGTAGGCATGCTACTCCACCGTGCGCCCGGTTCCTTCCTTGCAGACCCGGGCTGAGGGCACCGCAAGGCAGAGCCTGAACGGTCTCGTGGCCCCGCCTGTCCCTAATGACCGCACGGCGGATTCAATCCGCCGTGCTTGTCCAGATGGCCGCGCTTGCGCGCAGCGCTCAGCGCGTCGGCTTGCGCACGGTCGTGGATTTGCTCGGGGTCTTGCGCGCCGTCGTAGCCACCGCAGCAGGCGCCGGCGTCGCCACGACCGCCGCCATGCCGACCGAACGGAACGAAGAGGAAGCCGTGGCCGTGATCCCGGCCAGCTTCGAGGCCAGGCTTTCGCTGAGGCTGGCGGGCTTGGCGAGTTTGTCCAGCGCTTTCTGCACCCGGTCGCGCGCGTTCGTCACTGCCTGGCGCTGGGTGTCCAATTGCAACGCCAGCGCATCGATCTTGTTGCGCGCCATTTCCAGTTGCGAGCGCAATGCAATGCGGGTTTGCGGATCATCCAGCGCCTTCAGCAACTGCTTGCGCATCAGGTCGTCTTTCAGTTGCTGCTGCTTTTCGGCTTCCAGTTGCTGCAGCTGGCCGCTCAAGCCGTGCATCTGCTTGAGCACCGAATCCAGCGAGAGTGGGGTCGTGGTCATGAGGGCTTCTCCACATCAGGTGAACAGGTCGATGAGGCCCTGCACGGGATTGAGGATGCCGCCGATCACGTCGCCAACGGTCGTACCGCCACCGGAGGGAGGCCGCGTGTTGCCTCCGGCGGGTGGCGCCACCACGGTGCCGCCGCCCGTAGCCGGTGGCGCTATACCGGTGGTGTAACCCGGCGCCACTGCATTGGCGCCACCATGGCCGGAGCAGCAATGACAGCAGCCCTGGGCAGGCGGATACCCCATGGTCGGTGCATAAGGGGGATAAGGCGGATAGGGAGGAAACGGGGGAAACGGGGGATACGGAGGTGAAGGGGGATTCTGGGCGTCCACGTTGGAACTCCTTCGGGTCACACTGCCCGTGCATTCCTTGTCCGACGCCTTGGTTTCCGGGATTGGCAGTGATCAGGGGATGGCGTCAATCAAAAACAACGCGGCGGCATTTGCACAGCGGCCATGTCCGGCAGGCCTCCTGCAGTCGGTGTTGGCCACGTTCTAGCACGCACAGGTTGGGCTCCGGCCCACCGTAATCGCCATTCCCGTTCGAGCAAGTGGAAGTTGAATGGAGCCTGCCGCGGATGCGCGGGGCCACGATTGCATGCCAATGGGCGGCTTCGATTTGCTCGGCGATGGTGCAATCGGCAAATGGACGCGTCGGACCGGGCTCTCAGCCTTCGCCGCGGTAACGCAAGGTCAGGCCCTTGAGGAAGTTGCGCAGGATCTGGTCGCCGCAGGCGCGGTAATGCTTGTGCCCGGGCTGGCGGAACAGCGCGCTCAGTTCCGGCTTGGAAAGGGGGAAACCGGCGCGCTCGAAGATCTCGTGCATGTCCACGTCCTTCAGCTGGAAAGCAACCCGCAGTTTCTTCAGCACCAGGTTGTTGCTGATCCGGTCTTCCACCCGCCGCTGCGGCAGGCTTTCGTCACGGCCGCGGTAATGGAACACGAGCCCTTCGAGGAAGTGCGCAAGCACCCGATCGCTGCATGGCACGAAACCATCCTCTTCCTCTTTCTTGAGCAAGCCGGGCACATCGGCTTTCTCGATTGGGAAGCCCGGATCGGCCAACTGGATCACTTCGACCACCTTGCTGTCGCCGAGGTCGAGCATGTAGCGGATGCTGCGCATTACGTCGTTGTTGATCATGGTGCGTCCCGTTTTGGCGGCTGCAAGAATACTGGTCAGGTTACCTCTTCGGCACGCCGAAAGCGGTTTGGCTGCAACAACAGAACGGCTTAACGTGCCGTACGGAATTTTCATCGGCCGCAATGGGCGGGCATGCGCGAGTGGTTCGAGTGAGCCGCTACCCGCCGCCAATGGCATCTTCCACAGCTCCCAGCTGAGACGGAGTGGTGATTCCGATCTTTCTCAGGTGCAGCCGATCCTGTCGCTGCAATTGGGCCGGGACGATTCGTCGCCCAGGCCTTTTCGGCCGTCGGCTCGCTGCTTGCGGATTTCCGAGGGTGTGCGGCAGGCGCGAGTCATGAAATTGCTGCCGATGCGGGCTTCGCGCGCGCAGATCAGGCGTTCGTCGCCGGTCCGGTTGACGACCGCGTCGATGATGGCGAGCAGGCTGACAACCTCATCTCGGCGGGAAGAATCAAGTTGCGAGGTGCCGGTTTTTCCCTCAAGCAGCGCGGCGATTTTTTCCTGTTCGGTTCGGATCGCCCGTCACGTGGACCGTGGCATGTCCAGGTAGCGGCCGTTGCGTGCATCGATGTCGGTGCGGATCACAGCTTGCTGCGTGGCGATGTCATCGCTGCGCAGGACCGGATCGGAGGCGCCCGCATCGAAGGCCATGGCCAACCGCAGTGGGCAGGTTAAGAGGGAAGGGTTGTTAATCAAAGCGCCTCTGCTGGGCCGGGTCTGGCCGACGGTAGCGGGTGAAACCCGCCTCTCCAGACCTGCAAGGCAATCGGCCCATCGCTGCGAAGCCACAGGACCGGCGGCATTGCGGGCCATTGCATGATCCCCGCGGATCCCGGCGATGGCCCGGAAGCGACCGCTGTGGAAACTAACGTTCAGCGGCAGTGGGTATGCTCTGGACTTCCCCCTGCCGTCGTCCAGGTCGCCATGTCCCGTTTCCACCCGATCCCCTGGGCAGCACTTGTCGCCTGTGCGCTGCTGTCCGCGTGCGGCACGATGGCAAAGCCCAAATCCGCGCCGCTGTTCATGGAGGAATCCTTCGACTCGGACAACATCTATTCGCGCAGTTACGCCACCGCGCCCGCGGCTGCCTGCGAAGCGGCGCGACGCGCGTTGCTGGGGCAGGGTTACGTGGTGACCCGCGCCACCGCTGAGGCGGTAGAGGCGACCAAGAACTTCCAGCCTGGAGCCGAGGACCACCAGCAACTTGACCTGCGCGTGTCCTGCGTGGAGCACGGTGCCGACCAGGCGCTGGTCTTCGCCAGCGCGGTCCAGGACCGCTATGCGCTCAAGAAAAACCCGACTTCGGCAAGCGTGGGCGTTGGTGTACTCGGGTCGGTATCGTTGCCGATTGGCAGCAGCGACGATTCACTGGTGCGCGTGGCCAGCAAGACCGTGCGCGACGCCGGGTTCTACAAGCGCTTCTTCGACCGGCTGAGCTATTACCTGCCTTCGCCGCCCAATGCGGCCCCGGTGTCCGTGCCGGTCCCGGCCCCGTAACCGGAATCGAGTGCTCCCAATGGCGTCATTGCCTGGAAAACAACGTAGCGCGGTCATTGCTGCCGAGCTTTCGATCCTGTTGCTGCTGGCCGCGTGCTCGCCGCCCGCTCGCGAGCCCACCTCTGTGGCAGTGACAACACCACCACCAACGCCCGCGCCTACAACACTCGTGGCCCCGGACAAGGCGACGGCCGAGGCGCGCATGCGCGAATGCCGGGCGAGCCTGGAGGCAGCCATACCCACGGGACTGGTGCGCAACGCATCGGTCGACAACGGCCGTCCGAAGCTGTGGGTCGGCCCCGCCTGGCACCAGAGCACGCCGGCTGCGAAGGAAGCCCTGGCGCGCGATGCGGCCTGCTTCTTCCTGTCCGGCGACGAATCGAAAACCATCAAGTTTTCGGTCTATGACGACAGCGGCCAGGAAGTGGCCGTGTGGAATGTTTCACAACTGGTCACGTGGTGAACCGGGGATCCCTGCACCACCAATCCTTGCCTACCAACGGGTCTTTTAATTTTGATATGTGGATCCGAGCCTGCCCGGACCTTTTTCGCATCCAGGCGATGGCAGCCTTGCAAGTACGGATGCTCGGTGACAGCTGGCTGCACGGGAAAGCATGCGCCGACGCATGCGACTACTAAGCCTGGGACTTGTTCCGCCGGTTGCGGATGTTCTGGTACTCGCGAACACGTGCTTGCAGGGCAGGCAGCCGAGGATCCCGGCCCAGGCAATCGAACACGTGTTCCCACATGCCCAGCCTTGCCCAACGGGTGAAACGCAGATAGACCGCATGGAAGTTTCCGTAGATCTTCGGCAGATCTACCCAGGTCGAGTCGGTGCTGGCGACCCACAGCACGGCCTCGACGAAGCGTCGAGTGTCCAGGCCCTCGTTGGATCTGCGCGTGACCGGGCCCGGCAGCTGCGAAGCCAGGTAATGCCATTGGCGGAAGGTGATCCGGCCTTCGTGCGGATCGTCCTGCCGGGATTGCGACCTGACCGCGGAATTTCCGGCAATAACCCACTTGGGTGTATGTGCAACCATCACGGCCCTGGAGTGGCTCCTAAGAATGAAGAGCAACGCATATGCATGGAGCGACCGGACAGGCTTTGCCGCTGGATGTGCCAGGGTAAGCGCATTCCTGTACGGCGGGCCAGATGCTTCGCCGCATTCCAGGTCGCTCGGCAAACCTTGGCGATGCACCACACTGCTTTCGTCCAGGTGCGCATGGAGAGCTCCGCCGTGAAGTGCAGTTCACCCGCGAAACGGCCTTGCTGGCTCAGGTCCGCCCCGGTCCGCCGGCAGGGTCAGCATCGACGCCCTGGTCATGGGGTGGCGGGAATAGGGGATCGGTGGGCTGGACCCGCGGAAGGTCCCGGGCCGGGGGTTTCGCCTGGTCCCGGCATCGGTGTCGGCGGAGTGGAAGGCCCCCTGTCGAGATGGGGATCATGTGTGTCCATCCGTAGCCGTCCTGTTGGCAGTTGCGCGAAGTTCTTTCCCAGCCTGGCCGCACAGCCGCTCGCGGTGCGTGAAAGCGGGTGCCATGGCAGCCCCGCGCCGGCGCGGTGCTTGGCGTGCGGGAACCGAAGCAGTGGCTTGACCCAGGTCAGGGCGTTATGCAGGAACCAGGGAGATGCTGCGAATAGGCAAGCAGCAGCTCGTTTCGCTTCCTATTTCCCTGCACCAGCGAGAATGCCCATGCAATTTGTACTTGAGACACGTGGTCCTGCGCCCGATGCCGATGCGATCGCACGGGCAATCGACGCGGTGGATCCCGCCGCGATCGTCGACGTTGATCCCTCCAGCGGAAGCTTGAGGATCTCCGCCGCCATCAGCCAGGTGGAACTGGCCACGATCATCGACCGTGCCGGGTATCCGCTGGTGCAGGGTCAACTTGAGCAGCTGCCTTCGCAATGTTGCGGTGGTTGCGGCGGTTGATCCTGCGCGATGCCGATACGGGACCGGCATGCCTGCCGCCTCGGCAACCGAAACGATGCAGTGCAGCACATACGAATACATCTCGCCCTGTGTCGTCCGGCCTAGTAGCCTCGATGCGGCATCCAGCAAGGATGCGTTGTTTCCGGGGTGGGGCTGGATGAGAGTCTTGGTTGTGCTCTGCCTGTTGGCGTCAATGGCCGCCCCGGCGCGCGCGCGCGACTACGCCATCGACCACCTGGAGCCGTCCAGCTGGTGGGTGGGAATGAAGCATCACCGGGTCGAGTTGATGGTGCATGGCGATGCGATCGCCGCGCTGGTACCGCGACTGTCGCGCCCGGGCGTTGCCGTGGCCGATGTGCAGAAAGTGGCGAATCCCAATTACCTGTTCGTCACCCTCGACATCGCCGTCGACGCCGAACCGGGTAGCTTCGATATCGAATTCCTCGACGGCGATAGCGTGGTCGTGCGCCATCCATTCCGGCTCGACGCGCGCGAACCGGGTTCGGCGATGCGCCGTGGCTTCGATTCTTCCGATGCGATCTACCTGATCGTGCCGGACCGCTTCGCCAATGGCGATACCGGCAACGATAGCGTCGCGGGTCTGCTGGAAACAGCGGACCGCGCGTCGCCGAACGGGCGCCACGGTGGCGACATCGCCGGCATTTCCCAGCACCTGGACTACATCGCGGGCATGGGATTCACCCAGCTCTGGCCGACGCCGTTGTTGGAGAACAATCAGCCCAGGTTCTCTTACCACGGCTACGCCATCACCGACCTGTACCGGATTGACCCGCGCTTCGGCAGCAACCAGGACTACCGTGCGCTTTCCGCCAAGGCGCGCGCGCAAGGTGTCGGCCTGATCATGGATGTGGTGTTGAACCACATCGGTTCGCAGCACTGGTGGATGCGCGACCTGCCCACACCGGACTGGATCAACCACCACGGAAAGTTCGCGCCCACCAACCATCGCCGGACCACGGTGCAGGATCCGCACGCGGCGAAGCAGGATCTTGCCGGTTTCGTTGAGGGCTGGTTCTCGCCCGGCATGCCCGACCTCAACCAGCGCAATCCGCACCTGGCCACCTATCTGATCCAGAACAGCCTGTGGTGGATCGAATACGCTGGCCTGTCCGGCATCCGCGAAGACACTTTCGGCTACGCCGATGCTGCCTTCCTCAGCGCATGGGGCCGTGCAGTGCTGGAGGAATACCCAAACTTCAGCATGGTTGGCGAAGAGTGGAGCGCCCATCCGGCCACGGTCGCGCACTGGCAGCGCGGCAAGGCCAATGTCGACGGCCACGTTCCGTGGATGCCGAGCATGATGGATTTCCCGATCCATATCGCCTTGCGCAGCGCGTTGACGGAACCCGAAGGCATCGAGACCGGCTGGGGACGCCTGTACGAAATGCTTGGAAACGACTACCTGTATGCGGATGCCGACCGGCTGGTGGTGTTCGCCGAGAACCACGACACCACGCGCGTGCTCGCCCAGCTGGAGGGCGACGTGGCGCTGTTCAAGCTGACCATGGCCTATGTCGCCACGATGCGCGGCACGCCGCAATTCTTCTATGGATCCGAAGCGCTGATGCAAGGTCCGCGCGAACGCGACGACGGCAGGATCCGCGCCGACATGCCGGGTGGTTGGGAAGGCGACGCGAAAAGCGCTTTCAATGGCGCCGGGCTGTCGCTCGCCGAACGCGACGCGCAGCAATATCTGAGGCGCCTGCTGCAGTGGCGCAAGCGCACCCCCGTCGCGCGGCACGGCAAGCTGAAGCACTTCGCTCCGGTCGATGGGGTCTACGTGTACTTCCGTTACGACGGCAGCGACGTGGTGATGATGGCCTTGAACCGCAATGCCGAAGCGGTGCCGCTGGCTCTCGACCGCTTCGGTGATTTCATCAACGCGAAGAGTCGTGGCCATGACGTCATGACTGGCGCCCAGGTTACGTTCGACAAGCCATTGGTGCTGGCAGGAAAGGCGGCGACGATACTGCAGATCGAATAACAGCGCAGTGGAAACGGGCGCGGCTGGCGGAAGATTCCTGGGGATTGGCCATGTTTTCCATCCCGTCGTTCCCCGGTTCCATCGCGGATTCCCGGGTTTCGTCGCAAGGGTTCCCCACCACGGCGACCAGGCCACTATCCTGCCGGCCATCGATACCAGCGGGGTGCCCCATGCAAGTCCACTTCCTGTTCGTCATGCGCAAGCTGCTCGCCTGGCTATTCGCCTTGCTGTCCGCCCTGCTGCCGCACCACTTGTTGCTGCAGGTGCCGGAGAACGAGCGTTGCCTGGTGCCGCCACAGGTATCGCTGGTGGAAGCGCCGCTCGTTCAAGCGCCGGCGGGACCGATTGAAGAAGCGGTGACGAGGGCACGACGACCACAACAATGAACGGTTCTCCCGGCCCTTGGCAGCTCTCGCGAGGGCCAGTCGCTTTTTTCGCGGGAACACCTGCCCCTCACGGCGGGCATTTGTTCCGGCGGATGAACCTGCGCAATGTCCTGACAGCGCCGAGGCATGCGTTATGTGGAGTAGTGAATAGAGTTGCCGGGACGCCCCTTGAAGAACAACGTCGTGATCCGCCCCGCCCGCCTGGCCGATGCCGCTGACCTGTCGGCGCTGATGCGTCGGACTTTCCTCGCCGCCAATGGTCATTGCAGCACGTCGGAAAACATCACCGCGTTTTTGGATACCACCTACCGTACGGAATTGCAGGCGCGCGAAATACGCGACCCGGACACACTGACCTTGATCGTCGAACAGGACGGCCAGTGGGCGGGCTTCGCACAACTGCGCTGGGGCACTACGCCGCCAGCGGAAGTAGGACCGCTGCCAACGGTGGAGCTGGGCCGGATCTATCTGGACGCCGCATTCCACGGGCGCGGGATCGCCGCTCAACTGGTCGCCAACCTGTTGGTCGCAGCCAGCCTGCGTGGTTCGCGATCGGTCTGGTTGAGCGTGTGGCAGGAAGCCGCGCAGGCGATCCGTTTCTACCGGAAGCACGGCTTCGAGATCGTCGGCCGCTCGGTCTTCCTGGTTGGCGATGATCCGAAGCAGGACTGGGTGATGACGCAGGCATTGCCGCAGGGCTGAGAACGGATATCTTGCCCCCTTTGCAAAGGGAGTTACGCCTCGAAGGAAGTCCCTTGGGGGGGCCGGGGATTTGCCCTTGATCTTGCTTCAAGCTAGAGCAAATGCCCCTCGATTGCCCTTTCCCAAAGGGCGAGGCCAGGCGACCACATTTCCAAAGAGGAGGCCGGGCGAAATTGCATGCGCTGCCGTCATGGTTCCGCAGTAGCGCCCATGGTCGCCTTGCGCAGGCGCACCGCATCGCGAGTGCCGGCAAAGCGCAATCCATTGCCGCTGCGTTCGATGCCCAGCTGCCGATAGGCTGAATCCAGCGCCGGGAATTCGCGCAGCGCGGCATGACGTCGATAGAGCGTGGTCAGCACTTCGCCACCGGTAAGACGGTCCAGTGCGGCGATGAAGTCGTCCGGTGCCAGCGTCGCGTTTCCGTCAAGGCAACAGCGCGCGTATTCGTCGAGCACCGCGTCCAGCGAAGTACCACGCGCGCGGCGCAACGCCAGGTCCGCTTCCAGCCAGTACGCCGCACCCGCCCAGTACACGCGCATGGTGCCGCCACGCCCGCGTCCGATCGCGTCCATGCGCATAGCGGAAGTGGCCGCTTCACCTCGGCGGAAGCCGGCATCGAGGCTTTTCCATGCCTCGTCGGCATCGATCATGCCGGCGCGTGCGCGGAAAACGTTCTGGTAATAGCTGGCGAGGCCTTCGGCCAGCCAGCGTCCGCTGTCGCCCAGATACGGATGGTAGAGATGCGACAGCTCATGCATGGCGGTCCAGTCGCTGCGCAGGGCGTCGTAGTCCGCATCCCGGCGCACGTACAACAGGACACCCACTTCCGGCAGGCCCACCTCTTCTCGGCGTTGGGTCTGTCCCCATGGCACCGGGCTGGAGTCGCGACTGTCGATCTGCTGCACACGAACGTACGCGCTGCGCAAGGGAAAACGTCCGGACCGCGTCTTCGTCGCCTCGGCACTTTCACTGATCCAGCGCTGCAGCACGGCTATGCGTGTCGGGTCGTCCACGCCCAATACTTGCACCCGCAACGTGCTGTCGCCCGCATGCAGCTCGCGTGTGTCGGTGGCCGCGAGGCAGGGAAGCGACAACAGGCACAGCAGGCACAGCAGGCACAGCAGCAAGAGGAAATGGCGCATGCGGCCATTGAATGCGCGGGAGCCGGCAAGGTTCCGTGAAATGCGCGGCGCGGGCGGGGCGGGATGCACTCTCCCGTGAATCCGGGCTAATCCGAAACCCGGACGGCGCGTAGACTTTCCGCTCTTCCTTTACCGGTAGCACTGCCATGAGCGACACCCTTTCGATGTACCAGGCCAGTGTGCCCGTCGGCCAGCGCGCATTGCGCAACCTTCGCCAGCTGTTGGTGAAGGGCGAAGCCCATGCCCAGGCGCAGGGCTTCGATGCGGGTGTGCTGCTGCAGACGCGCCTGTACCCGGACATGCTCCCGCTGCTGCGCCAGGTGCAGATCGCCACCGACGGCGCCAAGAACGCCGCGGCCAGGCTGGCCGGGGTGGAGGCGCTGAAGTTCGAGGACGATGAAACCACCTTCGCCGAACTGTATGCGCGCCTGGATCGCGCCATCGATTACCTGGGCACGTTCACTGCAGCGCAGATCGACGGCAGCGAAGGCCGCGCCATTTCGGTGCCGCGCCGGAACGGCGAGCCGCTCAGCTTCGACGGACGTACCTATCTGCTCGCTTTCGTCACGCCGAACCTGTATTTCCACGTCGCCACCGCCTACGCGATCCTGCGCCACGCCGGCGTGCCGCTGGGCAAGGCGGATTTCCTCGCCGGCAGCTGACCCGCGCTGGCCCGCTCAGAAAACCGCAGCGGCCAGCAGGGGTGCGGGATCGGTCCAGTGGGTGCGTGCCTCGAGGAAACCCAGTTCCAGCAACACCGCCGCGGCTACCACTTCGGCGCCCTGCTGCCGGGTCAAGGCCAGCGCTGCTTTCAGCGTGCCCCCCGTAGCCAGCACGTCATCGATCACGATCACCCGCGCGCCGAATGGCAAGGCATCGACATGGATCTGCAGGCGGTCGCTGCCGTATTCCAGGGTGTAGTCCAGCGACAACGTGCGCGCCGGCAGCTTGCCTGGCTTGCGCACCGGGACGAAGCCGGTGCCCAGCTCAAGCGCAAGTGCGGCGCCGAGGATGAAGCCGCGCGATTCGATCCCGACCACCGCATCGAGTCGTTGGTCGCGCCACGGCGCGGCCATCTCCGCAACCGCCGCGGCGAACGCGTCCGCATCGGCCAGCACCGGAGTGATGTCCTTGAACAGGATGCCGGGTCGAGGGAAATCAGGGACATCGCGCAGCAGGGTTTGCCAGTGGGGCATGGTGATTTCCGTGGTGAGGTCAGCGGCGATGCTAACCCGCTTGCGCATGGGCCAAGGAAACCCGCGCTCACATCGGATTGACCCTCCCGGTCGCAGACTCGGGACGATCCCGCCTTTCCGATATCGAACCCTCATGAAACCTCTGCGTCGTCTCGCCTCCCTGACTGCCTTCGTCTTGCTTGCAGGCTGCAGCGCAGCACATTCGCAAACGAGCGCCGGCCAGGACACCGGCACGACGCCGGTGCTGGTGGAGCCCAGGTCCTCGCTGATTCCCACCGTCGACATCGCCCCGGCCGTCGGCTGGCCTGCGCAAGGCATACCCACCGCCGCGGCAGGTTTCGCGGTGAATGCCTTCGCCAGCGGGCTCGCTCATCCGCGCACCGTGTACGTGTTGCCCAACGGCGATGTGCTGGTCGCGGAAAGCAACGCGCCGCCCAAACCCGACGATGCCAAGGGCATCAAGGGCGCGGTGATGAAGTTGGTGATGAAGAAGGCCGGGGCGGGTGTGGCCAGCGCCAACCGCATCACCCTGTTGCGCGATGCCGATGGCGATGGCATCGCGGAAACGCGCAATGTGTTCCTGCAGAATCTCAACTCCCCATTCGGCATCGCCCTGGTCGGCGATACCTTGTACGTGGCCAACACCGATGCAGTGGTGCGCTTCCCGTATCGCGTGGGCGAGACCGCGATCACCGCCGCACCGGTGAAAGTCGTCGACCTTCCCGCAGGGTCCATCAACCATCATTGGACCAAGAGCCTGGTCGCCAGTGCCGACGGCAAGCATCTGTACGTCGGCGTGGGCTCCAACAGCAACGTGGGCGAGAATGGCATCGGCAACGAAACCGATCGCGCCGCGGTACTGGAAATCGATCCGGCTGCCGGCACCCGCCGCATGTTCGCTTCAGGCCTGCGCAATCCCACCGCGCTGGCCTGGCAGCCGCAGGACGGCCGCTTGTGGGCCGTGGTCAACGAACGCGACGAACTGGGCAATGAGCTTGTGCCCGACTATCTGACTTCGGTCCGCGAAGGCGCTTTCTATGGCTTCCCGTACAGTTACTACGGCCAGCACATCGACAAGCGAATGCAGCCGCAGGATCCCGCGAGGGTCGCCAGTGCGATCGCACCGGACTATGCGCTGGGCTCGCATGTCGCCGCACTTGGCCTGGCTTTCTACACCGGCGATGCACTGCCATCCCGCTTCCGCAATGGCGCCTTCATCGGCTTGCATGGTTCCTGGAACCGCAAGCCGTTGAGCGGTTACAAGGTGGTGTTCGTGCCGTTCAAGCAGGGCGCGCCTTCGGGACCGATTGAAACCGTGCTGGATGGTTTCCTCAATGCCACGGGCGAGGCGCAGGGACGGCCGGTGGGCTTGGCCCAGGACAGTCGCGGAGCCTTGCTGATTGCCGACGATGTCGGCAACACGATCTGGCGCCTATCGGCACGCGCTGATCATGTGACCGAAGACCGTGCACGTGAAGACCATACACCCGCATATCAATCGGTCGACAATCAATCAGGCGACACTCCGTAGGCTTGCTCGGCCGCCACACAGTGCGAAGCTGTCGCGCGGATTTCGGGCGGATCAATGACACGCGGTGGCTGCAGCCGTCGCCAGGTTTCCCGGATGATGTTTTGGCTGCATGACCAGCCCAGGCGCTGGGCGGCCGGGAGCCGGTACGCATATCGTTCCTTCAGCGCCGGGAGCAGTGTATCGAGCTCTTGGCGATGGTAGAGGAGATAGGAGTCATAGCCGAATTTAAGCGTCGGTATGTAGACATCGAAGCCGAGACCGCGCCGGTGGAATGGCCACTTCCTGTAGCACTTCCGCCAGAAGTTCAATTCGGCCTCGATGTCGATCATTACATCGTGCGAATCCGTCGGCATATCGTGCCTTGGGCCCATGGCGCCCCCTCCTTTCCCGCTTGCTCCCCTGTTTAGTTGGTTTACGAACCGATGCGGAGTTTTCCCCATCAACATGCTTGTCCGATAGACAACGGGGCCATGGCGGAGGACCGGCCAACAGCGGATTGGTAAGACAAGCTGGCCGGCAGCCATTGCTCCGGGCAACGCGCTCAGCTACCCGGTTTGCCTTCGATGCAATCACCTGAATAGACTGGTACGGCTCGCTTCGCCCGCCACATCGCGCAATCCCGATGCCTGTTCGAAGTCACGATTTACGCTGCGCGAAACCTCGATGCAACATTCATCCACCATGCTTGTCGCCCTGTCCTCGTGGGGAGACGTTGCATGGAGCGCATCCTGTTTACGATCTCGCCGGTCTACAACGGCTGGCAGGTGCGTGATGAACTCAGGAACCGCGACTGGTTCGAACATCTCGAGGACGCAGTGGCATCGGCTGACACCCTGGCCCAGGCCCGGCATGCGCTGACTGGCAGAGGTACCGGCGTGCTGGTCGATGTGGGCGGTGGCGATGCGGTTATGCGTGCGCGACACGGATAGCGCTGCGGCGATGTTTCAGCAAGCGGTAACGCACTTTTCACGCGGCGCTTTACCGGTCGTGGTCAGGTTGGACTCCGCCAGCGTCGGAGTGCCACATGAATCGAGAATATTTTTTTGCCCAGCACCAGGCGGGCAACCGGCAGAAAGTGAATGTGATCAAGACCTCTGCCGCGTCCAACGCCTCCGGAACCGACGCCTCGCATCCGTCCATTCGTTGGACGATGGCAGCGCGGTCGAACGCATCGAAAGCGATACATTCCGCATCATCGATAGCGGCGCCCTGGTCACCCTGGTCCGGGAGTAGCTGAATCAGAGATGGGACCGGTCGAAGAAGCGCTGGAAAAATTGGGGCTCTTCCGCAACACGGTGGCCACGGTGGGCGGATTTCCACCTGCCATCGCTCTAGCGCGTGCCTCCGACATGATTGCCACGGTGCCGGAGCGGCATGCCTGCAGCCTGAGCGAAGGCATGCATCGTTTCGCGCTGCCGATGCCGGTGCCGGAATTCATGATCTCGCTGTTCTGGCACCCCCGACTGGACGCGGATCCGCCCCGCCGGTGGCTGCGTTCGCTTGTAACAACGGTCTGCCGTGAAGCTACTGTCCAACGCCGCAGCCGCAGGGCGAGTCCACAGGTGCGTAGCTACACGTCCGCTTCTGGCCGACAGGGGGCAGTCGGCCCTATTGGCATGCGCACGTCGGATTGGCATCTGGAAATATGCCCCATGGTTTGCTTTCTTTCGGCATGTGCTTGAGGCAAGGCCGCCGAACCAGCCGCCATGGAGTTCCTCGGGCTACACCGCTCCAACTTCCGAGCATCTGCATCTCGGCCGCGGCCGGCATCCCTGATTTCGTCGCCCGTATCCGGCTTTCGTCGCTGCGGCCAACACCGGCGCCAAGTGGAAGGATAATCTCCACCGCAACCGAGCGCTCCGGAACCTCCCGTGAAAACCAGCTTCTTCTTCATCTTCCGCATCGCCGCCGCCTGGGTGTTCGCCTTCCTGGTGTTCATCACCTTGTGGAATGGATTCCTCGACGGCCCGGGACCGAACGGACTCGTGTTCCTGGTGTTCCTGATCACCCTGGGCTTCGTCATTGCCAGCGCGGTCTCGCACATCCGCCGGATCCGCCTGATCGCCGGCAACATCGACCCGGGTACCCTGGCCAATCGCCAGCGCCGGCAGATCGAGATCCCGCTCGAAGCCGGGGTGGCCTTCGACCTCGTCGATGCGACCATCCGCGAACTGCCGCGTTCGGAGGGCATCGAAAGCGCGCGCGACAGCCTGCAGGTGCGGGCCAAGGTCACCCGCATCAATCCTTACAGCGACAAGACCCCCGGGCGCTTCAATCCGCTGTACTGGATCCACATCAAGCGTAACCAGATCCTGGCTACGGTGACCCCAGGCGACGGCATCAGCAGCCTGACCCTGGTCTGCGAACCGGAAAGCGGTGCGTGGAGCGACTGGTTCAAGGTCGATGACGGCACCAACCTGGAGAACGCCGAGGCCATCACCCGCGCTATCACCCGCCGCATCGCCGAGCATCGCCGCAGCGAACAAGCTGCCGCGCAGCAGACCGTGACCGAGAAGGAACTCACCGTTGCCAAGCTGAGCCTCCTGCACGCGCAGGTCGAGCCGCATTTCCTCTACAACACCCTGGCTAGCGCCCAATACCTGACCCGCAGTGACCCGGCGCGCGCCGATGAGATGCTCGGGAATCTGATCACCTACCTGCGCCATTCACTGCCGCGCACCGAGGATTCTTTGTCGACGCTCGGCGAGGAACTGGAACGCGCGCGCGCCTACCTGGAAATCCTGAAGATCCGCATGGGCAACCGCCTCAACCTGCAGATCGAAGTGCCCGAGGCACTGAAGTCGATCCGGTTCCCGGCAATGATGCTGCAGACCCTGGTCGAGAACGCGATCAAGCACGGCCTGGAACCGAAGTCCGGCGGCGGCACGGTGTGGATCATCGCCCGCACCATCGATCACTCGCTCGCAGTTACCGTCGCCGATGACGGCCAGGGTTTCAACGCTGAAAGCAGCGGTACCGGCATCGGCCTGAAGAACGTGCGCGAACGCCTGCGCCTGGCTTATGGTGGCGCGGCCTCATTCGCCATCGTTGCCAATTTCCCCAGTGGCGTGGCCGCGACGATCAACATTCCCTCCCATGACGTCGCCGCTGATGCGCAGGAGGCCGGCCATGTTTAAGTGCGTCATTGCCGAAGACGAAGAACTGCTGCGCAAGGAACTGTCCAAGCTGCTGGCGCAGGCATGGCCGCAGTTGCAGATCGTGGCCGAATGCGAGGATGGCGGCAGCGCGCTGGAAGCCATCGCCGAGTACCAGCCGCAAGTGGCTTTCCTCGATATCCGCATGCCTGGCCTGACCGGACTGGAAGTGGCCGCCGCCGCCGCCGAAGCCAGCCCCGCCACCCAGATCGTGTTCGTCACCGCCTATGATCAATACGCGATCGACGCCTTCGACAAGGGCGCGGTCGATTACCTGCTCAAGCCGATCGCGCCGGAACGTATGGCGGCCACCGTGCAGCGCTTGCAGGCGCGCCTGGCCCAAGGCGGCAGCGATGCCGATGCGCTGGCCGAGTTGATCCGCCAGCTCGGGGCGCGCCTGCCGGCTGGGCCGGCCGAGCCGCTGGTCTGGATCACCGCCAGCGCCGGCAAGGACACGCGTCTGATCATGGTCGACGACGTTGCCTACTTCCAGGCCGACCACAAATACACCGTGGTCATGACCGCCGAAGGCGAGTCGCTGTTGCGAAAACCAATCCGCGAACTGCTGGAGGTGCTGGACCCTGCCACCTTCAAGCAGATCCATCGCTCCACGATCGTCAACCTGAAGGCGATCGCCTCGATCGCGCGCGACGATACCGGCAAGGGTACGGTCAAACTGAAATCGCGTCCGGAAACGCTGACCGTCAGCCAACCGTTCATGACCCTGTTCCGGAATATGTAGCGTCGGTCGCGTCCATACCGCTCTGGCGCGCTGCATTGCATCTGCTTTTCACGCGCTGCTACCGGGCGCGCCCTACGCTTCAATATCTTGCCGAGAGGGAAAAAGCGATGACCAAGATCGTGGAGCGCGTGCATACCCGTCAGGACGAGATAGCGTTGCTGGAATCGCGCATCGCCGAATTGCCGGATGAAGCCATTGTCGAGATCACCCTGGATGACGGCCGAAAGTTGAAAGGGCTGGTGACGGTGCGACCGACCCTCCAGACCTTTCGCGATGCCGACGGACAGGAGGGCGTCAATGCCGTGCTGCGCCTGGACGACCTGGAACAACCGGGGCAGTCGCACCAGGTGTGGCTGGACCGGGTCAGCAACATTTTCCATATGGGCAGCGACTGAGCGGAACGAAATACAGGGGCCACTCCCACAAGTGCCCCAAGAACTCGTGATTAGCGGCAGGCGATCTCGCGACGCGTAGTGGAACTTTCCTGCGCCCATTCGAGTATGGCCATGACTTCCAGCGCTTGCTGCGGAGTCACCGGCGCGGGGTTGCCGTGCACGACCGCGTCGCGCATCGCCGCGTAATAGTGGACGTAGTTGCCGGGAATGCTCTCCACGGCATCCGTTCTCACGCCCTCCGTCGTTTCGGTGCGCAGCACGCCGGGCAGGGGATCGATGCCCCAGCCTTCCCGCCCGGGAGTTTCGCCCTTGCGCAGCGCATCTTCCTGCGGATCCAGACCCTGCTTCAGATAGCTGGCACGGGTGCCATGCACCGCGAAACGCAAAGGCTGCCCCGACACCAGCGAACCCGCGTGCAGGACGACGCGCAGCTTGGGATAGCGCAGCAACACGTGGAAATAATCCGCAGCCATCGCACCGTCGCGTTGCAGGGCAATGTCGGCGAACACCGCTTCGGGCATGCCGAACAGCTGCAACGCCTGGTCCAGCAAGTGCGGGCCCAGGTCGTACCACAACCCCGAACCCGGCTCATCGCGTTCGCGCCAGCGGTCGGCTACGACCGGTCGGTAACGGTCGAAGTGCGAATGGAATTCCATGACATCGCCCAACGCGCCCTCCGCGATCAGCTTGCGCACAGTGAGGAAGTCGGCATCCCAGCGCCGGTTCTGGAACACGCTGACGATGCGGCCCGCCTGTTCGGCATCGGCCACTACCTGCTTCGCCTGCTGCACAGTCACGGTGAAGGGCTTGTCGACCACCACGTGCTTGCCTTGCGCCAGCGCCGCGCTGGCCAGTGCGGCATGCACGGGATTGGGTGCGGCGATGACAACCAGGTTGATTTCCGGGTCGGCAAAAGCGGTTTCGGGCTCGGCGACCACACGCACGCCTGGATGGTCGGCGAGCACTTTTGTGGCGTCGCTGGACACCACGGTGTGCAGGCGCAAACCCGGTATGTTTGCGATCAGCGGGGCATGGAATACCTTGCCGACGAAGCCGTAGCCGACCAGCGCCACATTGAGGATGGGTTGCATTGCCTGACTCCAGTCGCGAAAGTCATTCCGTTCGGGTTCGATATCCCGTCGATTGAGGTGGGCCTTGCTTTACATCGTCGTCCCCGCAAGGCGGGGATGTTGAGCCTTCACGGTAGAGGCGAAAGTCGCTGGGTCCCCGCGTTAGCGGGGATGACGATCCAAAGTCTTGGGCTTCCCGGTTCGAATATCACGTTATTCGGGGTGCGATGGTTTATTTGTCCATGCACAGTCTAATACCCTTGCCAGATAACGCGCGACCTGGTCGTTTGTGGGTGGATACCGCACGCGATGCACGTCGTATGGGGGAACTGGCATGATGCGGTCAAGACCCTTCAGCAGAGACGATTGCCGATGAAGATCCCTTCCATGCTTGCGTGGCTACTGACCGGAGGCCTGCTATTCGGTGGCGTGCAAAGTGCCATCGCCGCCGAGGCATCGGCTTCGGTGCCCAGGGCAAACACCCGCGATGGCAGCGTCGAAGGGCGCAAGCAGGACGGGCTTGATGTTTTCCTCGGCATCCCCTTCGCCGCGCCGCCGGTCGGGGCGTTGCGATGGAAGGAACCTCAAGCTGTTGCCGCCTGGACCGGTACGCGCAAGGCCGATGCCTATGCGGCGTCGTGCATGCAGAAGCCGGGGATCCCGGTCTCGGCCGGCGGTACCGCCGGTGCCATGAGCGAGGATTGCCTGTACCTCAATGTGTGGACGCCACGAACGGGTGCCGGCGGCAAGCGGCCGGTGATGGTCTGGATCCACGGCGGCGCACTCGTGTACGGCTCGGGCAATGTCGCGCTCTACGATGGCAGCGCCTACGCGCAGCGCGGGGCGGTGCTGGTGACGATCAATTACCGCATGGGTGCGCTGGGCTTCTTCTCGCACCCGGCGATTGATGGCGGCGATCCTTCCGCGCCGACCAACTATGGTCTGTTCGACCAGATTGCGGCCCTGCGATGGGTGCGCGACAACATCGCCGCGTTCGGTGGCGATCCAGGCAAGGTGACGATCTTCGGTGAATCAGCCGGTGCGCAGAGCGTGCTGGCGCTGTACGCCTCGCCGCAGGCGAAAGGACTGTTTCAACGTGGCATCGCGCAGAGTCCTTATGCCATTCCCAGCCATACCCGAGCCCGTGCAAGCGAGATAAGTGTTGAGGTCGCCAACGCCGTGGGCCTGCGCGGTGCCGGTGCGACAGCGGCGCAGCTGCGTGCGGTTCCTGCGGCGCGCTTCTTCGATCTCGGCGACAAGGGGCCTACGCTGGCCCCGAGTTTCATTGTTGGCGATGCCGCTCTGCCACAACCTATCCTTGACACGTTCCGCAAGCACAAGCAGGCGCAACTGCCGCTGGTGATCGGCAGCAACAGCGACGAGGCCACCGTGGCCGCGGATTTCGGCGTGGATCCGGCGAAACTGGTGCAGAGGCTGCGGGCCGGCAAATTCCTGTTGAAGACTTTATATCCGGGTGTTGACGATGACGCGCAGCTCGGCCGCGAAGCCGTACGCGACCTGCTGTTCACCGCTTATGCGCGACAGATCGCCGTCCTGCATTCCAGGTCCGCGCCGGTCTGGCGCTACTACTTCAGCCATGTGCAGGAGCGCCTGCAAGCCAAGGTGCCGGGCGTAAGCCACGGTGGCGAGATTCCTTTCGTCATGGACACCCGTGACGATTGCGGTTGCCTGGTCGCTGTTTTGACGACTGCTGATCATGCCTTCGCACGACAGGTCGGAAATTACTGGTATGCCTTCGCCCTGTCTGGCGATCCCGGTGTGGCTGGTGCGCCGGCATGGGCGCAGGACAGCGTGCGCAAGGTGCAACTGCTGGAGTTCGGGGACCAGGTCGTGCCGAGGAAGGATTTCATGAAAGCGCGACTGAACGCCTTCATGCTCACCAGCAAGGCCGCCGATGCCTTGATGAAGGCGCGTGACTGACCAGGCTCGCCCGGTGACGGCAATCAGGTTCCCTGGCGAATGATTGCGTCCGGTTCACCGATCTGCGACTCGATGTGCATGCGCGCCAGTTCGATGTAATTGACATGCGGGCCGTTGCCAGCGCCGGTGATCTCGCCGAGATATTCGCCACCGTTCCAGACCCGACCCACCCATTCCGCGCCCTGGTCGGAAATGGCCAGCGTGACCGTGTAGCGCAGGCTGCGGCCGCCTTGCGGGTCGCAGTGGTAGACAATCGGAAATTGAGCGGTGAACTGCGGATCCACGCTGCGGCGTTTGAGGTGCACGCGAGCCTCGTCGAGCAGTTGCTGCTGCTCGCTTTCATGGATCATCGGCAACTGCGCACGGATGAATTCGGACTCGTCGAAAAACGCATCGATGCCGTCAGCCGGGTTGTAACCCTGCTCACGCAACCATTCGATGTATGCGACTTCCAGCTCCATGGAGCCGGCTTTGAGCTTGATGCCCATCAGTAGCTCTCCCCTTGCGGCCGTAACATTTCCTTCACCTGGATGAAGCTTAGCAGGCTTGTCCTGCCAGCATCACCCGGTTGCATTTTCTTTGTCTCCCAAGTGGACCTCCTTTGGTGCGTCGGTTCGAGCTTGCTCGGATGCTCTCCGCGCAAGACCAAAGCGGCCGGGCGAGTTCGAGGGCCTGCAAGACCAGCAGGCTCTCGCTGGCGGCGGAGAACCATGGCCGGGAAGAAGTCGGGCGTAACCCTGTCCGGGCTAATATCCCGGGACCTGCATCAGGGCGACGAGGCGGGGAATGAAGCCATGTGCGCTCCTCCACTCGACCAGGCATTGCAATGAACAAATCTCCTCTGACCTTCCTGCTGGCTACGCTGCTGCTCGGCGGCTGCTACAAGCCGGTGGATGCACCTGCCGCAAGCCTGCCTGCAGGCGAGGCAGGCAACGAAACGGTTTCCGCGCCAGGGTCAGTTCCCACCGCCGCGACCGATGCTCCTGCCGCAACAAACGATTCGGGCGTTGCCCCGGCTCCCGATGACCACACCGCCGTCAATGCTTCGATCGACAGGGTGCTGGGCGACCACGCCAGGTACCAGGCGGTGATCGAGGCTTACCAGAAAGGGGTTCGTGACGGTGACAGGGTCGCGGTCGCGGCGCTGGTCAATTACCCGATCACCGTCCGGATCGATGGCAGCAAAACCGCAATCAGGGATCCGGCTGCCTTCGTACGTGACTACGACAGGATTCTCACACCGGACATCGCCAGCACGATCGAGTCACAGAGGTATTCGGATCTCATGGTCAACAGCCGGGGCGTGATGTTCGGCAGCGGCGAATCCTGGATCAACGGCATTTGCACGGAAGGCAGCGCCGATTGCAGCGAATTCGAGGTCAAGGTCGTGACCATCCAGGCGGGCGGCTCGAACTGAGAGACAGGCCGTGGCGGAAGGGCGGGGCGCGCACCCGGACAATGCACGGACTGGCCGGTTACGCTCCGGTTGATCCGCGAACGTATACGATCCGCGCATGTTTTTGCCCCGATCCCTGCCGATCCTGCTGGCCGCAAGCCTGTTGCTGGGCGGATTTTCCGCCGACGCGCGCACGGTTTACCGCTGCGTGCGCAATGGAACCGTCAGCCTGTCGACCGCGCCGGAGCCGGGGTCGAACTGCGAGGCGAAAAAGATCGATGACAATGCCGCCAACGTACCCAACCTGTGGGGATCGATGGGCGTGTTCAGCGGCACGCTGTACCAGCGCGAACAGGACGGGCAACTGGTTTACGGCACGCGCAAGCTGCCGGGTTCCACGGTGTACCTGAAGTTCACCGTGGCGACGCCGGCCGGCGAACCCGCGCACCCCGGTCTGGGCAAGGTCGGCAAGCCACGCCTGGACGCGTATGCGAAGCAGTTCAGGACCGCGGCCAAGGCCAGCGGCGTGGAGGACGCCTGGTTGCGTTCCATAGCGCATGCGGAAAGCGGCTTCGATGCCAAGGCGCTCTCGCCGAAGGGCGCGCAAGGGGTGATGCAACTGATGCCAGACGTGTCGAAACAATATGGCGTGGTTGATCCATATTCCTCGGTCGAATCGATCAATGCCGGGGCCAAGCACCTGAAGAGCCTGTTCAAGCGCTACCACAACGATCTGATCCTGGTGGCGGCGGCTTACAACGCGGGGATCGGCGCGGTCACCCGCTACAAGGGCGTGCCGCCGTATGCGGAAACGCAGGCCTATGTGGAAAAGGTCCAGGCCCTGCATCAGCGTTACCAGCAGGCGCTGGGCACGGCGCCGTTGAAGCCGGCGGATTCGACGCCCGTTGAAATAAAAGCGGCTGCGCTGAAGAAGTAGTGGCTCGTATGGATCCTGGATCGCGCCCCTATCCCCGCAATCAGGGGAGGGACGCAGATCAAGCTCGGGGAGTCAGCTTCAACAACCTGCCGCCCGAACCATCGTCCTCGTCCTCCAGCAGCCACAGGCTTCCGTCCGGGCCCTGTTCCACCTCGCGGATGCGCTCGCCCATGTCGTAGCGCGCCGCTTCGCGCGCGGTGGTGCCATCGAATTCGATGCGCACCAGCGACTTCGACGACAGGCCGCCGATGAAGGCGTCGCCCTTCCATTGCGGGAACTTGTCGCCGGAATAGATCATCAATCCGGCGGGGGAAATCACCGGATTCCAGCTGACTTTCGGCGCGGCGAATTCCGGGCGGGTGTCGTGGTCAGGGATCACCCTGCCATCGTAATGGTCGCCGTTGGAGACGATGGGGTAGCCGTAGTTCTTGCCGCGTTCGATCAGGTTGAGCTCATCGCCGCCTTTTGGCCCCATTTCGTGCTCCCAAAGGCGCCCCTGCGCATCGAAGGCAAGACCCAGTGCATTGCGATGCCCCAGCGTCCAGACCTGCGCGGCGACGCCGCCTTCTTTCGCGAAGGGATTGTCGGCCGGTACGCTGCCGTCGTCGTTGAGGCGGATGATCTTGCCCAGGTTGGACTGCATGTCCTGGGCAGGGTCGAATTTCTGACGCTCGCTGGAGGTGATCCACAACTTCCCGTCCGGTCCAAACGCGATGCGATGGCCGTAATGGCCGCGCCCCGTCACCTTGGGTACCTGGCGCCAGATCACCTGCAGGTCCGACAGCGCGCCGCCGCCCTTGTCGTCAAGCACCAGCTTCGCCCGCGCCACCGCACCGCCGCGGGTATCACCGTTGCCTGCTTCCGCATAGCTCAGGTAAATCCAGCCGTTGTCTGCGAATTTCGGATGCAGCACCACGTCGCCGAAGCCGCCTTGCCCGCCATAATCCACGTCCGGAAGGCCGCTGATGTCTCCGATGCGGTTGTCAGCCGGTGTCGCTCCAAGGGCAACCAGTTTCAACGCGCCTTTCTTCTCGCTGACCAGCAGGCGGCCATCGGGCAGGAAGGTCATTGCCCACGGTTCCTTGAACTGACCGGCTTCGATGACCTGGAAGGGAAGTTGCGGCTTTTCACCTGCGCTGCAGCCGGATGCGAAAACAGTAAGCAATGCAGCGGCGCAGGCAGCAGTCAGAAGGTTGCGGGTCATGGTGGACTCCAGTTGAGTATTCAGGTTATGGCACGGAGGTGGTAAAGAAGATGTTGCGACTGCGCTGCCCGGGCCGGAAACGTCAACGAGTGACCTCTGGCACCTAGATCTGCGGTGCGAAGCGCATACTCTGCCCGCGCCATCAAAGCGAGAACAACACCATGCCTGTCGCCGCACTGCCTGCCCTTACGCCGTACCTGGCTACCGCCGGCATCGGCTGGCTCTACTACCGGCGCATCCGCCGCAGCTTCGGTCGCCAGTCCTGGCAACCCAGGCGCACGATTGCGCGTTTGGTGCTGGTGTCGATGGTGGCGCTGGCGTTGGTCAGCGCGGCTGTTTTCCTGCCGCATGTGGGTCTGGGTATTGGCGTGGGCGCCGCAGCGGGCGCTGCACTGGGAGTGCTTGCACTCAGGCACACCCACGCGCAGCTGATCGACGGCAAGCGGTACTACACGCCAAATCCGTGGATTGGCGGGGGCCTGTCCCTGCTGCTGCTGGGGAGACTGGCGTGGCGCTGGATGCACGGCGGCTATTCGGGTGGGTTTGCGCAGACCTCACAACAGGCCAGTCCTTTGACCATGGGCATCGCCGCGACGCTGATTGCCTATTCGCTGGTCTACAGCATCGGCCTGCTGGTGCGCATGCGCCAACTGGCGCCCGTGCAAGCCTTGCCGCCGCAAAGCTGAGGCGGTCTTTTCGGATCGTAGCGGTTCCAGGTCAGGTCAGCGCCGTCGTTCCTTCGTAAGGCAGGGCGGTGGCGCCCGCCGCCAGAAGCGCGGCTTCCGCTGCGGGAAGTTGCTCATCTTCCGTATCGATCACCAGCAGGATGCGTCCGGCCGCGATCTCGCCTTCGAACTTGCGTCGCACCGGGTCTTCAACCGTCGAACCGACCATTGATGAAACCCAGGTCCCCACAGCGGCGCCGCCGGCGGTGATCAATGCGGCACCCGCAAGCGTCACTCCCAGGGGCGGAAAGGCAAGCGCGGCCAGTCCAGCCACCAACCCGGCGCCACCACCGGTGGCAGCGCCCCGCAATGCCGCGGGCATGAAGTCGGTGGCTGCATCCTTGAGATCATCGGGTATCGAGTCCAGCTCAATGTCAGCACGTGCAATGAGCGAAAGATTGTCATTCCCGAGGCCTGCCGCGCGAGCCGCGTCGAGCGCGGACGCAGCGGTAGCCAGGTCGGGAACACTGAATACGTGGCGAGTTTGCATGGCGAGGTCCTGTGCGGAGGTGAGGAAAACCACCTTAACGGGCATCGGGGTTATCCATGTGTGACGGATGGAGACGCCGCGATAGGAGAAACTGGCCCAGCCGCTACAGGCCCTTTTTCGGAAATGAACATGCTGCCTCTCCAATCCATCGTCTGTCCGTATTGCGGTGAAACCATTGATCTGGTCATCGACGATTCGGTGGACCACCAGCAATACGTCGAGGATTGCCACGTCTGCTGCCGGCCGATCAATATCGCCGTGGCGGTGGAAGAAGATGGAAACATCGCCGTGCAGGCGTGGGCGGAGAACGATGCGTGAGGCCCGTGGGGCGGGAGGCG
>JBDTPP010000010.1:0-40145 GCA_039932615.1 Pseudoxanthomonas sp. | reverse complement strand
GGCCAACAGGAACTGGTGGAAGGGATCGCTGCGCTCCACTTTCTCCAGCCGTTTGCGGAAAAGCACTTCGCGCGCGCGTTCGCCATTGCGCTGGTACAGGCCGACCAGGTTGAACAATGCGGAGGCATTGTCGGGGTCAAGTCCCAACGCAGTCAGGTAGTCGCGTTCGGCGCCCGCCTTGTCCCCGCTGCGCAGGCGTAGCACGCCGGTATTGCTCCAGGTGGTGGGGTATTCGGGATCCAGCTCCCGGGCTATGCGGGCATAGGCCAGCGCGGCGGACATGCGCTGCTCGGACAGCAGTGCCACGGCACGGTTGTTGTAATACTGGGCCAATGCCCGTTGCATGGAAATCCGCTTGGCCGGTCGACGACCGACAACGAAGTCGCCGCCTACATCCACCAGATATCGCTGGATGCCGACGCGTACGCGAGCATTGACGTGGTTGCTGCGGTAGACAATGTCGTCGAGTTGCTGCCAGGACAGGGTTTCCTCGATTTCCTGCGGATATGCTTCCAGTCCTGCGAGCTGCGCCAGGGTCAGGAACATCAGAGTGTAGGTGACGCAGTTGGCTTGCCGGATCACGTAGGCCTCGGCCACCGTGTAGGTGGCATCTTCCCGGTACTTGAGCCCCAGCCCGCGTTCGCCATCGCCCATGAACCGGACAAGGCGCTGCAACCGGTCCAGGTTGCTGTGGGCCGGCGCGATCACTTCCGCATTGAATTGCGTCTGCAGGTGCGTTGGCAGCGCCACGACCTGCTCGCGGGTCGGGGGCACGCTTTCCGGTGCCGTCACGGGTGCCGGCAATACCAGGGCCGCCGCAAGTAGCCAGACGATCATGCGCAAGCCTCCGCGTAGCAGCGGTAACGTGGGCCGGAGTCTAGACCTTTGTCCTAGTTTACGGACCGGGAATGCCGAACTTATTTGGCCGTGCGGCGCAGCGTCGTGGTGTCCAGTCTCGCCATCTGCATGATCGCCGCAATGGCTTTGCGCGCCTTGGCGGCATCATCGTCGCTGGTCAGTCCAGACAGGGACGCGGGCAGCACCTGCAATGACAAGCCGGACTGTGCTTCAGCCATCCGCAAGCCTGTGCACGACTATCGCTGCACTGGGCCAGGCGCTCCGCGTCAGCAGCCACATCCCTCTGGTCGTGACAGTTGAGGACGAGCGATAGCGCTACGTTGAACTTCAAGAATGGCCCGCCGTCCCGGGCGGTGAACGGCTGCGCGTCCAACTCGAAGGCCACGGTCAGCAAAGAGCTTGCCAGCGTTCGCGAAGGCCGGAAAAGGCCTTGCCTTGATGAGGTGGAAGTCGTGGAAATAGAGTTGCAGGCCTTCGCTGCCCGGCCGGATTCGCTTTCGAGCCGCGGGCAGGCTTGAATGCGCTTGACCTGGATTTAGTGGCCTTGCTGCTTGAGCGGCGTGGCGGCAGAACCTGGCTGTGGTCCATGATCGGACGGGTCCTTGGGCATTGCGGTACCGGGATAACGAAGCGGCGGGGGGGGGCGTGAAATCAACAGCGACAGCCCCCATGTCATCGATTCTGGCGGGGTTATCCTCGCTCCACTTCGGATACACGACGGGAGGCCAGCATGGCAACCGGATGGGCTGGCGATGGCGCCGTGCAGGACCAGATCGATGCCACGGTGAAGGACGGGATCAAGCGTGCGCGCAGTCAGTTGCCGCAAGGGCCCGGACTTGAGCGTTGCGAGGAATGCGATGCGTCGATTCCCGAGGCGCGGCGAAAGGCCGTGCCAGGGGTGAAATTATGCGTGCCCTGCCAGCAGGCACGCGATGAGGAAGATGGCGCCCACAGCGGCTACAACCGGCGTGGCAGCAAGGACAGCCAGCTCCGCTGAAGCTGGTGCCTGCCGATTGGCGTCCACGCCCTGCGGTTGAAGTAAGGCGCAGCGAACGATTAGGCTGGCGTCCATGCCTACTTCCATGATCATCGTCGACGACTTCCTCGACAACGCAAGCGCATTGCGAGAAGCCGCGTTGAGCCTGACCTACCCGCCGCAGGAAGGGATGTTCCCGGGACGCAATTCGGTCGAACGCATCCAGATCGAGGGCCTCGCCGAGCAATGCTCGCGCCTGGTCGGCGAACCCCTGCAAGCCATGCCGCCACCGCAGGCGCATGCCAAGAGCCGCATTGCCCTGGCCACGGACGTAGGCAAGGCAAAAGTTCATGTCGATGCGGCGCATTGGTCCGGCATCCTGTACTTGAGCAGGCCACAGGACTGCCGCGGCGGCACCGAGTTCTTCCGACATGTGCCGACCCATACCGACCGCGCGCCCTACAACGATGCTGAAGCCACTACGTTGGGATTCCCATCGGCCAAGGGCATGGTCGATGAAATCCTCGGCCGCGACAGCCTGGACGACACGAAATGGGAGATGACCCAGCGCGTAGCGATGCGCTTCAATCGCCTGCTGCTGCTGCGCCCGTGGCTGTGGCACACCGCCGGCGAGAACTTCGGCGACACCCTCGAGAATGGCAGGTTGGTGTACCTGATGTTCTTCGCTGCGGCACCGCGCTGATCCTCCAGGAGCGCCCCATTGGCGGTGACCTGGCCGGAAAACAGGAGCCCGCGACCATGAGGCACTTCTACACCGATGACAATGTTTTCCGTAAATCGATGAAGAACCCATAAAAAACGCCCGGCATTGCCGGGCGTTTACATTTCAAGCGATTGCGTGGATCAATGAAGCAACTGTAGCCCCAGGATCACGCCAAGCACGCCGGCCAGGATGGCGTAATTACCATCGTTGCCGCGACGGCCATATTGATAGTCATTGCCGTAACTGTCCTCGTAGCCGCGCTGGAAGCCTTGACGGAAGTAGTAGTTGTACTGGTCCTGGTCCAGGTAATACCCGTTGTAACCGTAGCTGGCATCCTGGTAAGCATAGCTATTGCGGTAGTCGTTGCGCCAGTTGTCCTGGCGGTCCGCCTGCCCGGCACGCAGGCCTTCCTGGTAGCCATAGTTCACCGCCTGGGTCATCAGGTCGCGGCCGTAGCGGTTGGTCTGGTAGGAGCGGCCGCCATAGTTGTAGCGGTAACTGGCAGGAGTGTAGTAGTACGGATCGTTGGAGTAGCTGTAGTTGCGCGCGCTGAAGCGCAGCTGCTGCGCGCGCAGGCGATCGTAGTACTGCTGCTGGTAGCGGTACTGCGAGTCGCGGCGTTGCTGCTGCAGCTGGCGGGCATAGCGTTGTTCCTGTTCGCGGCGGTCGTCGCGCTGGCGGTCCTGCTGGAAACGCTCGGCACGATCGCGTTCCTCGCGGATCCGGCTCTGCTGCTGGTCCTGGCTCACGCGGTTCTGCTCGTCGCGACGGCCTGGCTGGTTGCCGCCCATGACCCGTGCGGGCTGGCCCTGGGCCTGGCGTTGCTGGCGGAGTAGCTCGGTGTTGCGCGCGGTCTGCTGGCGCTGCGACTGCTCGCGCTGGCTGCGGACCGCCTGTTCGCGCTGGACTTGCTCGCGTTGCGAGTTCTGGCGGTCATCCTGACGGGTATCGCTCTGCTGGCGCACAGCACGCTGTTGGTCTTCGTTGCGGCGATCGGTCTGTTCACGCGCACCTTGGCGCCGAGCCTGCTGGCGTTGTAACTGCTCACGCTGCTGGTCCTGGCTTTCCTGTTGCTGGCGGGCCACGTTCTGCCGGTAATCGGTTTGTTGCTGCGGCTCCCGCTGCTGGCGCGCGCCCTGGCGCTGGGCCGGTTGCTGTTGCAGTTGTTGGCCCGGTTGCTGGCGTTGTTCGTTTTGACGCGCCTCAACCCGCTGGCGACGTGGATCGGCCTTTGCCTTGCTGTCGTCCGACTGTTCATTGCTGTCGCGGTCGCGACCACCACGATCCTGCGCGGTGGCGGCCGAGCCTATGCCCAGTGTGAGCGCAGCGCCTAGTGCAACTGACCAGAGAGTCTGTTGGCGCGGGGAGAGGTTCATGTCGGTTTCCTTGCTTGGACTACCAACGGTGCAGTTGGCCTGCACCTAGTTATAGGTCAGCGCGATGAATGGATTCTGAGGCGAACCGGCGCTATTTAGCTGGCGGAAGGCGTAAACGGTTACACATATGCGCGGGATATGGAACGCTGCGTTTTCCCGTAACGATGGGCGAGGGTGGCCGAAGTGTGTGCGCCCACGAGGGTGCGGGGCACACAACAGGCGAGATCAAGGTTGCAGTTGGCGTCGCAACAAGCCGATGCGCCGCAAGATGACCAAGGTGCGGGCTGTGGCAGGCCTGGGGGGTGGCACGACTGGCTTCGCGGCAACCCGTGCAGAGCCAGGCATCTTGATGTGTCCCTCATCATCGATAATCGTGCCCACCGCCTGGCCGTCGCCAAGAATTGCGCCGCTTACGGCGCTCAAGTTCACACGGAACCGCTCGTTGTCTTCCTGCAGCGTGTCGCCGTTGATGACGACGGTGAACGTGTTGCTGGTCTGGCCAATGGCGATGCTCTGGCCACTGGCGCTGCGGGCCAAGTAATCGCTGCCGGCACTGGCGTTGTCGTCAACGGTGGTGGCGGTATAAGTGACTACGCTGGTGGCTGGTTTTGACAGGGACACGTTGAACACCGCGGTGCGCGTGCCAGTGTCGCCCTCGCCGGCCAGTGCATCGCTGATCGAAAGCACCGAAGGGGTCGGATTGACGGTGAACGTGGTGGTCTTGGTGGTCCCGGCATAGGTGGCGGACAGGGTGCCGGTCGCTGCAACGGCAGTAGTAACAGAGGCTATGTTGAAGGTCGCGCTGGTAGCGCCCTGGCCGACGGTGACGCTGGCCGGGACGGTAAATGCGTGGCTGGCGCTGGAAAGGGCCACAACAGTACCGCCTGCCGGCGCGGCTGCGCCCAGGGTCACCGTGCCGATGGATGCCTGCCCGCCATACACCGGGTTGGGCGAGGCGCTGATGGCGCTCAGGACGACCGTGATCGCAGCCGGCTTCCAGCCCAGCTGGACCACTTCGAAGTCACTGGCGGACAGGGTGGAGAACGCGGGGTTGAGCACGCCATTGTTCCAGCGCAAATCAAAGGTGCCGGAGATGTACATGTCGCTGCCGTTGTCGGCCATGATCAGGCCGTACTTCTGCATGGCCCGGAATATCTTGCGTGCGGTCGGGTCGCTGGTGCGGGTGGCGGGATCGACGCCGTTGACCAATGACTTCAAGCGCAAGCGCGCACCCATGGGCAACGCGCCGGCGGTGCTGCCGGCATCGTGCGAAGCGGGATATACGTATCCGTTGCTGGCGCGCATGGTGACGCGCAGGGCATGTTCTATTTCGGGAACCGCTGCGTTCGCAGCTTCATCGTAGCGTACCAGCCCCGGGAAGATTGCCAGGCCTGCGGCATCGGCTGAAGTCCAGCCATTGGGGCGGCGGTCGTTTCGATTCATGTCGAAGAGTGCCCCGGAGCCCGCATGCCATTGTTGCTGCGCCGTCGAGTACCAGACGTTGTAGAGCTCGTACAGGGTCCGGTTGCTGCAGTCGATCATCAGCAAGTGGCGGTCGTTGTCGCTGCGCTGGTCGACGCTGCCGGCCGCGCCACCCTCGACCCAGTGCGTCTGGCTGATGGCTTGCGAGGGGATCGGATAGAACGGGATTCCGTTGCCATCGCTTTCGTCATCGTAGTCGAAGACCACGGTTTTTTTTACCTGCGCGGAGTCCACCACCGCGTAGGGGAAACCATAGATTGCAGTGCTGCCGGCCGACTCTTCGCCGCCGAAATCGGGATGCAGTTTGCGCGTGCCACCGATGAAGGAAATGAAATTCGCCGAGGCGGGATCGACAGGTGCGCTGCGGATATCGGTGTTCCACCAGTTGTCAGCAGGAAACACCGGCAGTGGCGAGGAGATGGGCGCCCCTTGCACGGGCAGGTTGGCGGGGCATTGCTGGGCGATGGCTGCAGGCAAGCCGAGGAAAAGCAGGCCGACGGTGGAGAAAAGACGTATCAGTTGGCAGCGCATGGGGCCTTCCGTTCGCGACAGGGCAGCGGCATGGTCCTGTCGCCACCCGGGTGCGTCAACCACCACAGCCAACGTCTGACACGGCGGTCACAGTTGGACAGGTCGCGCTAGAGGTGTTTCGCGATGTTTTCCTTGATCGTGGCATTCAGCTCCGGGTCAAGCTTGCCCAGTATCCCGCGCCGGGAGGGTGGTATGTGGACGGCAGGATCTTCCAGGTTGAATACGTAGTGGTCGAACAGGCTCTTCCAGGCCGCGCGTTCGGCTGGCGGCAGTGCCTTCAAAGTCAGGATGGCGTGCATCAGCGCGCCCAGTCCCGTCGCGGGAATCAGCCCGTCTGCGGTCGCTGGCTTCCACCAGTAATTGACCAATGCATTGAGTCGCTCCAGCGAGACGACGTGATGCCACCACAAGGGCGGCATATAGATAGCGTCACCCGGTTGCAGGTCGGCTACGATCGAATGTTCCAGTGCCTGGCGCAGCCTTGGATAACGCGGGTCGTCGACCTGGTCGAGCCGTGCGATGCTGATCGCCGCCCCGGTCGGAGCGAAATCCAGGGGGCCGATGTAAAGGTTCCGAACCTGTTCCGGCGCGAACAGGGTGAAGCGACGACGACCGCACGCGACTACGGCAAGGTTATGCGAGGCGTCGAAATGCGTGGGTGTCGTCACTTGGTTGCCAACCCATAGCCGCGGCTGGATGTGGGCGGCAAGCGCGGGCAACGGGTGATCGTGCAGGAAGCCAGGCACGCAGTCCTGGATCAACGCGCTCTGCAGGGCCACGCCAGGCGCATCTTCGCGCCGGCTGAAGCTGGCCATTCTTTGCAGTGCGTCGGTCACCGAGACGCGGAAATGCCGATAGTTGAAACCGTCCATGTCGGCGTTGTAGCCGATGAAGCCCTTTTGCTCCGGGGCCATCAGCAATGTATCGACATCGGAGCCGTTGTCGTAACGGGCCAGGTGCTTGGCGAAGGCCGTGTCCGATTCGCGTGCGGCCACCACTACTGGCCAATCGCCACACAGGCCGCGGATCACCAGTGGTCGGTCGCGGCCGACCAGGTCGGCATGGCTGAAAGCGTGATCGCTGGCTTGGAATTCGTCGATGGCAGAGGGCATGCGTCGGTCCGGGGGGAAAGCGGGCAGGGTGAATGCTAGCCTGCGCCGGTGCATCCCGCCGCAGACTGGCCGACAATGCATTGCCCGATCCGCGCCCGACGCCGCCGCTAGACGTGCAAGGAATCAAGTATGCGTAGTCCGTTTCCGTTGTCCTGGCTGCTTGTCGCGCTCACAGCGATCGGGTTCACAGTCGTGGTCGATCCCGCGTCGGCACAGCAATCCGCGCCAGCAGCTGCGGCATCACCGATCCCCTATACGGGGGGCGATGGGCTGACCCTCAAGAAATCCATCGTCATCGCCGGCGCGGCCAACAGCAGTGAGGGCGAGGCGGCGGAACTGGACTGGATCCGCGAACATCGTCCGGGCGCGGTCGTCCAGTCCCGTGGACGGATCACCGGCCCGCCGCATTACGACGTGGTCACGGTGAAGCTGCCCAGTGGCGCACTGCTGGACCTGCATTTCGATACTTCGGGGTTCTTCGGCAAGTGATCGGCGGGCATGGCTTGCTCTAGCGGTGCATCTGGCAAGCACGTGCGCGGAGGAATCCGCCGCGGGCAGCATGATTCGGGTGGTAAAGGAGAGGCAAGACCGGCGCACACGATTTCCTGGAGCGACTTCGAGAAAGTGGAACTGTGCGTGGGCCGCATCCTCAGTGCCACGCCATTTCCCGAAGCGCGCCAGCCGGCTTTTGTGCTCCAGGCGGATTTTGGTGAAGCCATCGGCGTGCGCAAGTCCAGCGCGCAGATCACCACGCTGTATACGCCCACGGAGTTGGTGGGCAGGCTGGTGGTGGCGGTGGTCAATCTTCCGCCAAAACAGATCGGTCCAGTGATGCGCGAATGCTTCGTCACTGGCTTCCACGATGCTAATGGGAACGTCGCCCACGGCCTGCCGGACCGCGACGTGCCACGGGGAACGACGCTGCTTTGGCTGTTGACTGATCGGGAAAACAAGATCGTGGTGGAAGTCGCGGGCGTTCACTGATTGCCGTAGGCGGTGGCTTGAGGCAAGCTGGCCCTGACCTGGGGAAAACCATGACGAAACCAATGCTGACGGCACTGCTCCTGGCGATGCTGTGTGCCTGCACCCATGCCCCCACGCAACCGGTACCTTCGGGGATGGTGTCTTTTGCACGCGAGGCGACGCCACCACCACCGCCCATGCCGCCGCCGCCCGAGTCCGGGCCTGAAGCACGTGCACAGGCCGAAGCGAGCCAACAGGCCGAAGCATCTGCCAGACAGCGTTCATCCTCCGCCGACTTGCGGGCGAGGGCGGCAGCGCAGCAACGCACGGCTACTTATGGGCTGCGGCAATCGGCGCCTGCCCCGGTTGAATCGAGGGCTCGTCCCGCATCGACTATCGCTGCTGGCATCGCCGGCGCGACGACCACGCAGAGTCCGCCGAACGCCGCAAACGCGGTGTCCCCAGCCGCCAGCCGAACCGGCAGGCCGTCGACCGACACGGGCACCAATGTGGTGGACGGGATCATGGCGCAGTTGAAACTGGGCAACGTGGCTTTCAATACGCCTGCCTCGATCAACATCGAGGAAACGGTTTCCATCCACGTGGCATTGAGCCCTTCCGAAGCGGTAGAAGCGCTGGAAGCGCGGGTGCAAGGTCCGGGACAAAAGGTCAGTCATGCGCTGCAGGTCGCCAACAACATGGAAGCGCGATTGAGCGGCGAGGGTTTCCGCATAGTGCCGGTGACCAGCGAACGCCAGGCGGTCTCGTCAGGCGTAACCGAATGGATCTGGGATGTGACCCCGCTGACCGTGGGCAAGCACCAGTTGACCCTGACCATCGACGCACTGATCAACGTCAATGGGGAAACCGTACCGAAGACACTGCGCACCTTCCGCAAGCCCATCGAGGTTGAAGTCACTGCTACCCAGCGGGTAAGCGGCGTGGTCAGCGAACACGGCAAATGGCTGTGGACCACTTTGCTGGTGCCGGTCTTCGGCTGGATGGCCAGGAAACGCAGCGCCCGCGGGAAGGCCGCCACGCCGCCGTCGGCATGAGTCCAGCAGGCTTATGGTCGTGCACTACGAAAATGTCTTGAACAAGGAAATGTGATGAACCTGTTTCGACCGTTGTTGCTTTGCAGCGTGCTGCTTTCCTGTTGTATCGCTGCCGCGCATGTCGATGCGCAGGTTTATTCGCCGGACCAAGGCAGGGTTGTGGGCACGGTTGGCGCGGTGCTGGCGCCGCGCGACCGCGTGGCACCGGAGAACCGCATGCTGCAGGAGCGGCTGGATACGCTGTTGCCACAACTGATGAAGGAAGCGGACCTGGATATGTGGCTGGTCATCGCGCGCGAATACGCGGAGGATCCCGTCTATTTCACCCTGGTGCCACAGCCCAGCCACGCGGCGCGGCGCACGACCATGCTGGTATTCGATCGTCAGCCAGACGGTAGCGTCAAGCGGCTGGCGATCAACCGTTATCCGTTCGGTTCGCCCTACGAATCGGCGTGGGCCGGTGGCGACCTGGCTTCGCAATGGAAGGCGCTGGGCGAGTTGATCGGTAAACACGATCCGAAGCGCATTGGTATCAACGTGTCGAGCGAATGGCCGGTGGCTGACGGCCTGACCTACGGCCTGCATCAGCAGTTGCTGGCGGCATTGCCCGCTGGCTATGAAACGCGGTTGGTGCCAGCGGAGAACCTGGTGGTGCGCTGGCTTGAAACCCGCAGTGAGTCCGAACGCGCCACCTATCCGCATATCGTGGCACTGGCGCGCGGGGTGATTGCAGAGGCGTTCTCGGCACAGGTCATTACCCCGGGCGTCACCCATACCGACGACGTTGCCTGGTACATCCTCCAGCGCTTTGAATCGCTGGGCCTGCCGGTCTGGTTCATGCCAGACGTCAACTTTCAGCGAGCCGGCACGGCTTGCGCGATGGATGCGCCATTCTGCGGCCAGGAAGGCGTAATCCAGCCCGGCGACGTGCTGCACACCGACGTCGGCATCTGCTACCTGAAACTGTGCACGGACACGCAGGAAATGGCCTACGTGGCGCGCGTCGGTGAACGCGACGTCCCGGACGGCCTGCGCAAGGCATTGGCCACGGGCAACCGCTGGCAGGACCTGCTGACTGCCAACTTCAAGTCGGGCAGCACCGGCAACCAGGTGCTGGCCGCGACCCGGCGCCAGGTCGAAGCGGTCGGCATCCTGTCCTCGACGTACTCGCACCCGGTCGGCTTCTTCGGCCACGCCCCGGGGCCGACCATCGGCATGTGGGACAATCAGGGCGACACCGTGGGCCAAGGCGACTGGCCGCTGCATGCCATGACCGTGTACGCCATCGAGGGCAACATCAAGGCGCCGCTGCCGGAGTGGAAGGGCCAGCAGGTGCAGATCAAGCTCGAGCAGACCGCGTTGTTTGATGGCGAGCGCGTGTACTACCTGGCGGGGCGGCAGACGCAGTGGCATGTGATCCGTTAGCAATGAAAAGGAGGAGCGTGCAGGCATCTGTCTAAGTCCGCGCCTGCGGTGCGTGGCGTTTTTTGTGCACTGGCTCGCGATATAGTCAGGCAAAGGGTTTGGAGGGAGCTGCGATGTCCGCACCATTGACACTGCCCACCCCGATGCTGTCGGCGCTCGAGTTGGCCTATGCCACGCCACCGCGTGCCTATCACCATTTCGGCCACGTGCAGGACGTGCTGCACCGCTTCGCCGAAATCACCGTGGGGCCGGGCTGGACGCAACCGGCCGAGGTGTATCTGGCGATGCTGTACCACGATGCAATCTACGAAGCTTCGCGCAAGGACAACGAAGCACGTTCCGCCGACCTTGCGGCGGCCGAGGTAGCGCAGTGGCTGCCGGAAGCGGGCATCGACACGTTGCGTGTTGCAGAGCTGATCAATCTCACGGCGCGCCACGGCCAGCTTTCACCCGGGGATTTCGGCGACGATGGTTTCTCGCTTGATGCGCGCCATTTCCTGGATTGCGACATGGCCATCCTGGGCACGGCGCCGGAAGTCTTCGACGCCTATGACCGCGGCATCGCGGAGGAATACAAGGGCCATGTGCCGGGATTGCTTTTCAGGCTCAACCGCAAGCGCTTCCTCAAGGGCCTGCTGGCGCGCGATCGTATTTACCTGAGCGACTGGTTCCACCAGCGATACGACGCGCGGGCGCGCGCGAACCTGGGCCGTGCGATAGCCGGCTAGGTGGCTTTGCCTTGGCATTCCAGGTGGGTGAGGTACAGCCGCAGGTCGAATTCAAGCTGGTGATAGTCCGGTGCCATGTGCGTGCACAGCTGGTAGAACGGCTTGTTGTGCTCGTTTTCCTTCAGATGGGCGAGTTCGTGGACCACGATCATCTTCAGGAATTCGGCTGGCGCCTCGCGGAACACGCTGGCGATGCGAATCTCGCGACTGGCCTTCAAGCGGCTGCCCTGGACGCGAGATACGGTGGTGTGCGTGCCCAGCGCATGCTTCACCACCTGCAGCCTGTTGTCATAGGCCACCTTGTTCAGCGGCTCCGCCTTGCGCAGGTAGCGGTCCTTCATCTCCACCGTGTATTCGTAGAGCTGGCGGTCGTTGCGCACCGCATGCAATTCGCCGTATTTGTCGCGCAGGATGCCGCCCAGCCGATCCTGTTCGATCAGGACTCGGATCTGCGCCTGCAGGTGTTCGGGATAGCCGGCCAGGTATTTCAGCGGTTGCATGGCGCAACCATACCGGTTCATGGCGCTACAGTAAGGCCATGGAGCCAAACCACGATCCACCGCCCCGGCGCCCCATCGAGCCGGACCCCGCCGATTGCTGCGGCGAGGGCTGCGTGAACTGCGTTTACGACGTCTACGAGGCGGCGCTGGCGCGTTACGAGAAAGACCTGGCGGTTTGGAACGCGCGGCAAAAACGACCGTAGGAGCGCCCCATGGGCCCGATCTCTTTCATCAGGTCGCAAAGACCCCAAGAGCTCGCGCCCATGGGGCGCTCCTACGGGTGTGGTCTCTGCGGCTGGTCGTAGCGGGTGCGGTAGATCTCGCGTTCGTCGCGGCAGTACTCGCTGCCCATTGCGAACTTGCGGCAAATGGCCGGGCGCTGGTCGTAGATGCTGCAGCACATGCGCAGCGGGTCCACCGCCACGCACCAGCCGTCTTCGCCATGTGCCATTACTTCCACGCCATGCTCGTTGCGCTCCACCAGGTGGCGCGGGACGTCGTCTTCGGGCATCAGCACCACGGTCAGCCGGCAGCACACCGCATCGCACGCGGAACACGACACCGCATCATCGATGCCGCTCTGCAACTGCAGCGGAATGACGCTCATTGCAGCGCCAGCGGGGCATTGGCGATGGGCGTGCCGCGCCGGTAGCTGAGCAGGCGCCCACGAAACGGTTCACTGTCTTTTTCGTCGAAGCGGCTGCGCTTCTCGGTGACATCGAAACCCTGGGCCGCCATCGCCCGGGTGAACGGACCGCTGTTGCCGCGACCGGGATCGGTGACCAGCAGTTCGGCATCGGGCCTGGCATGGCGCTGCATCATCGATGCGATCTGTGCGGCATGGTCGCGTTCGTAAAGGATGTCGCTGCCGATGATCAGGTCGAAGCTGCCCAAGGTGGCATCGGGCACCGCCCAGGGCAGATCGCGATAGGTTACCGCTGGCAGCTGGTTGAGGCCGGCGTTGTAGGCCAGGAACGGCTCAGCCAGCGGATGATGGTCGCTGGCCACCACGTCGGCGCCACGATGGGCCAGGACCAGGCTGGACAGGCCCAGCCCGCAACCCAGCTCCAGGATGCGCTTGCCGGCCACGTCGAAACTGCTCATGGCTTCGGCAAGCACGCGACCAGAAGGCCAGACCTGGCCGAACAGGCTCCACAGCGATGAGGAAATGCCTGCGCGCTGCGCCTGGCCAGTGGGGTCGGCGAATTGCTGCAGGTCGCTGAGCGCGCGAATTCGGTAATCGCGCCGGCCAAGTCGAACGGTGAGCATGCGGGTGGAATAGCCCGGCATGGTGGCTCCAGGAAAGGCGTCCAGGGAACATCCTGATACGGGATCAGGGACGCGGAAATAAGGAGCGAAGCGGGCGACTGAAGTGCGGTCGGGCGAGACGCGCGTAAAAGCGTTTAAACAGCTGCATCGTACGCCATTCGCGCATTCGGAAGCTTAACGCCGCGGGCCGCGAAGCGCCTCTATTGGGCTTTGCTTCAATGAGCTGCGTGAGGGGGTCCCAGACAAAATCCGTGGAAGTCTCCCTGCAAGCACGTTTTTTCTCGACCGCCGGCGGAGGGGTGCGAGTTGGGCAGACCACGCCAGGAGCGTGGTTCGACAAGCCCCACGAGAACAGTATCTTGCACAGGGCCGGCCCGGACCACGCCTGCTACTCAACAGGCGCAGAATCAACGAAAAGTCAGGCTTGATATTGAATCGGTGTTCATCAGGAGGGGCTGTTTTGTTGACTGCGCTGGGAGCCATGCGGCAGGTGCCTAGAAACTCGACAGCCCGGTCGCTTCCGTGAACCGGTAACGCCAGTAGCGCCAACGCGACTCATCTTTGTAGGCGGAGTAGGGCAGGCTGATGCGGCGGCCATCGCCGTTGTTCCAGCTTTGTTCGAAATAGGTGCTGGCCTGTTGCATCACTGGCGCATCGCTCGCTGCCAATATGCGTGCGCTGCTTTCCAGGTTGTAGTCGTCCAGGTTGCGTCGGGTGTAGTTGGCTGAGCCGGCGATCAGTTCTGCGTTTCCGTCCGTGCCGCGCCTGAGCATCAGCTTGGCGTGGCATTGCTCGCCATGGGTATCGCACCAGCGCACGGGCACGCCGGCCCGGTGCAATTCCAGCGCCGCCTGGCGATTGGGGATGCCGTTCTTCTTGCGGCCGAAGGCATCCTCGTTCGGGTCCAGCAGCACGCGCACATGCGCGCCGCGCTGCTGTGCGGCGACCACGGCCTTCAGCAAGGCACGGTGGGAGAAATAGAACACCGCGATGTCCAGCCGCTCACCGGCTTTGGCGCTCGCCACGTTGGCGAGCAGGGCGTCGCGGATGCGGCCTTCGGTGATGATCTGTACCTGGGTTCCATTCGCGCCTGCAGTCGGAACCGGACCGGCTTTTGCGGCGCTCAATGCCTGTGGCCAATTTGCCCCGGACATCGCCACCACGGCGCGCTCGCTGCGCAGCAGGTCAAGCGCCGCGGCGCCGTCGAATCGCAGCGCGACGTTACCGTGCGCGCTGCTGCCATCGTGCGGGTTGGCGCTGGCGACCCATCCCGCCCAGCCATCGCCCGTATCCACCACCAGGGTCTTGCGATGATTTGCATTGAGGTTGAGCAGGGCCAGGTAACTACGCAGCGTGACCTTGCCGGGCCCGAACGGATTGGGCAGCCAACCACCATCCTCGCTGTTGCCGGCCCAGCGACAGCACAGTTGCCAGAAACCGGACCATGCCGGGTTGGGCGCGCGTAACCGGGCAAGATCGGTGACCACCACTACGATCCCGGCTGCGCGCAAGGCGTCGAGATGACTGGATGCCATGCCGCCATACAGCGTGTTGATGGGGTCGGTGATCAACACAACATGCAGGCCGGGAATGGCGCGCTTGCGCTCGACCAGAGCATGGGTGAGCTGCCCGCTGAGCGGGCGCAGCTGCGGTGCGGCGTCAGTCCCCGAGAAATCGTTGAACAGGAACATGTCGATCACGATCACGCGCCTTGCCTGCCCGATCAGGCGCAGGGCCTCGTCGAAGACATGCTGGTCGCTGTGGCGGACGCCGGCAGCATCGACGAAAGTAACGTCGGTGAGCAAGGCCACTGCGCTTGCGGACCGGATTGGAAATTCCTGGACAATACCGTCCGGCAAGGGCTTGCAGACCTGGTACAAGGCCATCGCCAGATAGCATGCAAACAATGCCAACAAGGCGCGCTTGAACCAGGTCCGGTGACGTCGCTTCGATGGTTTTGGTGCGGAGGCGATGGTTTCGCTCACGGTGCATTCCCTGCGGAAGGATCGGACGGGTGTATCGGCTGGCAGGATAGCTCACCGGATATTGGGGCATGCGCGGTACGATGACTGCATTCTGACGGTCCGCGGAGGACACCCATGATCCAGCGATTTGAAGTAGGCGAGCGCCTCTCGGAAATGGCCGTGCACAACGGCACGGTTTATCTGTCCGGGCAGATCGCCGACGACACCAGCGCCAATATCCAGGGCCAGACCCGGCAGGTACTGGAGGCCATTGATGCCCTGCTTGCACAGGCCGGCAGCGACAAGAGCAAGATCCTGCATGCCCGGATCTTCCTTCCCGACCTGGGCGATTTCGCGGGCATGAACGAGGTCTGGGAAGCCTGGGTGGAGCCTGGCCACGCCCCTACCCGGGCCACGGTGCAGGCTGGACTGGCCGACCCGAAGTGGAAAATCGAGATCGTGGTAACTGCGGCGGTCTAGCGTCGCAGAGCGGGCAGTGCCGGATGCGCTTGATCGGATGGCAGAGGCGTCCGCTCAAGCCCGGCCCGCAAAAAAGGGCGGGTTCCTGTGGGAATCCGCCCCTGGTCCGTGATGCACGAACTTACTTGCCCTTCTTTTTTTCCTGCTTGTCGGCGCGCTTTTCCTTCAGGGTCTTGGCGGGCGCCTTCTTTTCGCTTTTCTTCTGGTCCATTCCCTTGCTCATACGGGCCTCTCGTCGGTGTGGGTCGGGCGACTAGTGTCGGCAAGCCGACATGCTGGCGTCAATCGTTGCATCACCTTGCGGGCGGGCAGGAATAGCCGTTGTTCAGAAGCGCTCGGAGACCGGCAGGTAGCGCCACTCGCCGACCGGCATCCTGCTGAGCGGTACGCGGCCGATACGGATGCGTCGGATCGACAGCACGTCCAGGCCCACCTGTCCGCACATGTGTCGCAGCTGGCCCGGACGCACCGCCTTGATTGCGAAACGCAGGCGGTTCTCGCTTTGCCAGCTGACCTTGGCCCGGGGCAGGGCGCGGCCCTGGTACAGCATGCCGTCGCAGAGTTTGGGCAGGCCGTAGGGAGCGAGTTCGCCGTCTACTTCGACCACGAATTCCTGTTCAATCATGTCCGCGTCTTCGCTCAGGCGGCGCCAGACGCGCCCATCCTGGCTCAGCACCACCAGGCCGCTGGCTTCGTCGTCCATCGGCATCAACGGGGTCAGGCGCACGAAATGGCGCTTGAGCACGCGAATGCCCGGGTCGTCGCCTTCGGTATGGCTGGCCGGGGTCGCCAGCTTTGGCGAGGCGTCGAATTCAATGCCGGCAGGCTTGTGCAGCAGCAGGGTCGCGGGTTCAGCCGCTTCCAGGTCCGCTTCGGGGTCGACCCATACGGTCTGGGTGGTGATCGGGTGCTGCGGGGCATCAATCACTTCACCGTCCACGGTCACCCAGCCGCCCTGGATGTACTGGTCGGCCTCGCGCCGGGAACAGCCGGCCAGTTCGGCGACGCGTTTGGCCAGGCGGATGGGTTCGAGCATGGCGGGTTCGGGCATGGGAAAGTCGTACGTTTGCGGGCGTGCAGTGTAAGCGCTGACCCCGGAAACCGCCGTTTTTCCCGGTTCCGGCCGCCGGACAGGCACAATGGGCGCCCCCAAGCCGAACCCCGTACTGGATGAAGACCCCGGAAGGCCTGCAAGCGCTGATCGATGACGGCGTGATCGACGAAGTGATGCGCCCGCTGAAGAGTGGCAAGGAAGCGGCCGTGTACGTGGTTCGCGCCGGCGACGACGTGCGCTGCGCCAAGGTCTACAAGGACATGGCCCAGCGCAGCTTCAAGCAGCGCGTGCAATACCAGGAAGGGCGCAAGGTGCGTGGCAGCCGCGAGGCGCGCGCGATCGGCAAGGCCAGCAAGTACGGGCGCAAGCAGCAGGAGACGGCCTGGAAGAACACCGAGGTCGATGCGTTGTACCAATTGCTGGATGCCGGGGTGCGCGTGCCGCGACCATACGGCTATTTCCACGGCGTGCTGGTGATGGAACTGGTCACCGATGCGGAAGGATTCTCCGCGCCGCGCCTGGGCGAACTGCAACTGGAGGCTGAGGAAGCCCGCGAGTACCACGCCTTCCTGGTTCGCCAGGTGGTGCTGATGCTCTGCGTCGGCCTGATCCATGGCGACCTTTCGGCCTACAACGTGCTGGTTGGCGCCGAGGGTCCGGTGGTGATTGATTTCCCGCAGGTGGTCAGCGCAGCGGGCAACAACGCTGCGCGAGCGATGCTGTTGCGTGACGTCAACAACCTGACTGCCACACTGGGTGCGTTCGCCCCGGAATTGCTTGATACCTGGTATGGCGAAGAAATGTGGGCGCTGTTCGAGGCGGGCGACTTGTTGCCTGATACACCCCTCACCGGCAAGTTCGTGCACGACGAGCGCAGCGTCGACCTGGATGGCGTCCGTGACGCCATCAACGATGCCCGCGAGGAAGCATTGATCCGCCAGCAGGGTCGCGAGGCGGCTGCCGAGCAGGATTGACCTTTTTTTGCGGCGTAGGAGCGACGTAAGTCGCGATGAAACATTCCCGCGAACCCGATTCGCGACTTGCGTCGCTCCTACATCGCTCCTACGCCTACCCACTTCTCCAAGAGGAATTCCGATGACCATTTCCCTGCACGCCGCTTCCGTTCCCGTGTTCCAGCAACTGCTAGGCAGCCTGGACCAGTTGCTGGCCACGGCCGAGGCGCACGCCGCTGAACGCAAGATCGATCCGGACGCATTGCTGCAGGCGCGTCTGTTTCCCGACATGTTCCCGCTGCTGAAGCAGGTGCAGATCGCATGCGATTTCGCCCGCGGCGTTTCGGGAAGGCTGGCCGAGGCCGAATTGCCGGTCATCGATGCAGATCAGAAGACTTTCGCGGATCTGCAGGCGTTGATAGCCGCAACACTGGATTTCATTGGCGGACTGGATAGCGCAAACTTCGATGGCGCCGACACGCGTGAGATCGTCCTGCGTGCCGGCACGCCCAAGGAACGGCGGATGCCCGGGCAGCACTACCTGCTGCATTACGGACTGCCGCAGTTCTTCTTCCATATCACCACTGCCTACGACCTGCTGCGACACAATGGCGTGGAAGTAGGCAAGCGCGACTTCATGGGCAATTACTGAACTGGAATCAAAGAAATGACCAATCGTTCACCGAAACCATGGGATCGCAAAAATCCCCTGAATGCAGAAGCGCATACCAAACTGACACCCGAGCAAGTCGAACAGGCGAAGCAACGCGCCGCCGCCGCGGGCCGGGTCTACCCGAACCTGGTCGACAATATGTTCGTTGCTGCGCAAGCCAGGAAGCAGGGCAAAGGGAAGTTTTCCAGCTGACCCGGTCGGGCAAATTGGATTACCGCGGGACGCCGGTGTTTTTGGCGTTGGGGCTGATCAGCGTTATAGCCAATCAAGTCGAGGATAAAAATGAGCCTGATCGGAATCGTACTGATCGTTGTAGGCACCTACCTGGCGATCAAAGTCGCTGGCTTCGCGTTGAAGCTTGCGATGTGGGTGCTGGTCATCGCTGGCGTGTACTGGTTGCTGGCGCCTTACCTGGGCTTGCCGTTTCCTTTCTGAGGCGATTGCCGCATGTCATTAGAATGAGGCGCAAAGCTAACCGTTTTTCAACATGCGCATGACTATGCTGTTGCCACGTCCGCAATCGCTGCAGGCAGGAAATCAATCCTTGCCAGGCGATGGCGGACGACCAGATCAGGTTTCAGTACGGGCACGCGTGGAAGCCTGCAGCCAAGCCACTGCACCCTTGCCGGCGCGGTGGCCGCTGGCGAAACACGCGCTCAACAGGTAGCCGCCAGTGGGCGCTTCCCAATCCAGCATTTCGCCGGCGCAGAACGTGCCGGGAAGCTTCTTCAGCATCAGGTTTTCGTCCATTGTTTCCAGGCGGACGCCGCCGGCGCTGCTGATGGCTTCGGCCAGGGGACGCGGGCGCTTAAGGGTGAGCGGCAGGCGATGGATGGTGTTCGCGAGCAGGGTGGCATTGTCCCGCTGCGACTTGTCCAGCACTTCGTAGAGCAGGGCGGACTTGACCCCTTCCATGCCGACCTGTCGGCGCAGGTGTTCGCTGAGGCTACGGTGGCCGCGTGGTTTCGCCAGCTCTTTCTGCAATCGCTCCAGGCTGCGTCCCGGCGCCAGATCCAGTTGCAAAGTCGCGTGGCCGTTGCGCGCGAGGGCCTCACGCAACTCGGCCGACAGCGCATAGACCAGGCTGCCCTCGATGCCGTGGGCGCTGACCACGCATTCGCCCTGCAACTCGTGTTCCCGGCCCCGGGCGTCGCGCCAATGGGCGACCACGGGTTTCAACGGTGCGCCCGCGTAGCGGTTGGCCAGGTGTTCGCTCCAGTCGATGTCGAAGCCGCAATTGGCTGCTTGCAATGGCGCGACATCGACGCCGCGCACCGTCAGCAGCGATTGCCAGGCGCCATCGGAACCGAGTTGTGGCCAACTGCCGCCGCCGAGCGCAAGGATCACGGCATCGGCATGGAGTGCGGTTTCGCCCTCGGGTGTGGCGAAGCGCAAGGCCTCGCCATTCCAGCCCAGCCAACGATGGTGCACGTGGAAGCGAACACCGCTTTCGCGCAGGCGGCGCACCCAGCCCCGCAACAATGGGGCGGCCTTGAGGTCGGAAGGAAACACGCGTCCCGAGCTGCCGATGAAGGTTTCAACGCCCAGTCCGCGCGCCCATTCGCGCAATGCGTCAGCATCGAATTCATTCAGCCAGTCCGCGACTTCAGCAGATCGCTCGCGGAAGCGACCTGCGAAGGCTGGCATCGGTTCCGAATGGGTCAGGTTCAAACCGCCCTTGCCTGCGATCAGGAACTTGCGCCCCACGGATCCCTTGGCTTCATGGACATCGACTTCCAGTCCGGCGGCGCGGGCGACCTCGGCAGCCATCAATCCGGCGGGGCCGCCGCCGATTATCACGATTCGTCTGTTGTTCGAGGCTGGAATCATGGCTGCCGGATCACGGGTGGGGTTTGACGCCAAGCAGCTCCACTTCAAATACCAGCGAGGCGTTGGGGGGGATCACGCCGCCCGCGCCATCGCGGCCATAGCCGTAGTCCGAGGGAATCAGCAGGATGCGCTTGCCGCCGATCTTCATTCCGGCCACACCGTCGTCCCAGCCGCGGATGACCTGTCCGGCGCCGAGCAGGAAGGTGAAGGGTTCGCCGCGGTCCACGGAGCTGTCGAACTTCAACCCATGCTTGTCTTTGGCCGATTCGCTGTACAACCAGCCGGTGTAGTGGACGGTCACGTCGGAGCCGGCGATCGCACTCGCGCCGGTACCAACTGTCTTGTCGATACGTTGCAATTCGCTCACGCTGCCGTCGGGTGGGGGAGTGGAATTGGCGCAGGCGGTGAGAGTGAGCAGGACAAGCAGGGGCAATACGAAACGCATGGTGTCTCCTTCGATCGAGAGGCATGAAGGTTAACGCATGCAACACGGACATGCGGTACGAGCGCACGGCGGCGACATGCAGCACATGACAGTCCGCACCGTTATCATGGGGGCATGGCCAAGCTCCTTCTCAACCTGCGTAACGTGCCCGACGATGAGGCCGATGAGGTGCGCGGCTGGCTGACTGAAAAAGGCATCGAGTTCTACGAAACCACTCCCAGTTCATGGGGCATTTCATCGGGCGGGATCTGGATCCGCGAGGATGCACAGTTGGCCCGGGCCAAGGCCCTGATGGCCGAATACCAGGCGCAGCGCAGGCAGCGTGCGCAAGCCAATCGAGCATCCGCGCGCGACGATGGCAGCGCAGAAACCTTTGGCAACCTGCTGCGCCAGCGACCGTGGTATGTGTTGGGCGTGCTCGCGGCGATCATCGGCGTCGTCGTGCTGACCCTGGCGTTGCCCTATCTGTTCCTGCGCTGACGCGATCGTGGAGTGGACCTTGCCCACTATTGCTCGTACCGCAGGATTGCAGAAAGTGGGCCAAGGACCGCCCTGCGTATTCTGAACCCCGCTTCCGCGGCAATCAGTCCAGGGATACGGCAAGGGACAAGGCAAGTGCGTCCAGCATTGCGCTCCAGCCATTGCGGACAAGCTGGGCGTGGCTCCCCCACTTGGCGTCCATGCGGTGGGTCAGGATCAGTACGCAACCGCTGCCCGAAGGCGCCATGTCGACCTGCACGCGGCTGAAGGCATCGTCAGGCGCGCCCTTGACCGACCAGGTCATGGCCAGGCGCCGCGGGCGTTCCAGTTCCAGGTAATGGCCGGTGTGCTCGATGAACTGCCCGCTGCGTCGTACCTGCAGCGAAAATCTGCCACCGACCTGTGGATCCACTTCCATTCGCAGGACCTTGACGTCGTGGATATGCGTCCCGAACATCCATCGCTGCATTTCCTGCGGCAGCAGCCACGCATCGTAAACGCGCTCGGGCGACGCCTCGAAATGATGGCTGACATGCACTTCCAGAGGGGCCGCCGGATCCATGGGTGTTGCCTCTTGCCACTACAACGGCCCAAGTGTGCGGCATTTGCGGCGGACGTGTGGCCTCGGCCAGTGCCGGCCCCACCGATAGGTCATGACGGCGGCGCGCCTCGGGTCTGCTGACCCGGATCAGGGGAACAGGCTGGCCAGCGCGTCCAGCATCGTGGCCCAGCCTTTGCGCGTCAGATCGGCGTAGTCGCTCCACTTGGCGTCCATGCGGTGGTTGAGGGTGAGGACGCAGCCGCTGCCGGCAGCGTTGATATCGATATGAACTTCGCTGGGCGCGTCGTCCGATTCGTCCTTGACCGCCCAGCTGAAGACGAGACGATGGGGGCGCTCGATTTCCAGGTATTGGCCAACGTGGTCGACGAGTTTGCCGTCGCGCTCGACCTTGAGCGAGAAACTGCCACCCACGCGCGGGTCCACGTCCAGGCGGACCACATTCTCATCGCGCACGCGCGGCCCGAACATCCATTGCCCCAGCGTGCGCGGTACCAGCCAGGCATCGAACACATGCTCGGGCGACGCTTCGAAGTAATGGCTGAGGCGGACTTCCAGGGCAGGAGCTGGCTTCATCGCGCTTGTCCTCTGACGGGTTCGACGGGCCCCGCACCCAGGATGCTTGAACGGGTGTTCTGGTGCTCATTCCGGAATTGCAGGTAATAGCGCAACCATTCTTCCCCTGCGACCCGTGCGTCGGCGCGCAGATGGCCAGATGGGCGCGGCCATGGATCTGGCGCTGTACCAGACCGGCGCGCTTCAGAACCTTGATATGCCTGGAGGCGGCGACCAGCGAAATCTGGAACGGAGCCGCCAGCTCGCCGAGGCTGCGCGGCTGCACGCCCAGGTTGTGCAGCATCCGCCTGCAGGTGCCATCGGACAGCGCCTGGAAGACGATATCAAGCTGGTTGGAATCATATTCAACCATAAGGTTTATGGTGAGCCGGCCGCGAAACGATGTAAACCCTTCAGTCGAGATTCCCTCGAGTTAAGCCCGGCGCCGCTGCCCCTGAATCCTTGTCCCCAAAGGGACTTTTTTCGCGCCTGCAAGGAGGGGATAGCGTCAGGCGCAGTGCATTTACAATGGCCCCATGATTCTCAACGCCGCCGCCTATCATTTTGTCTCCATTGCCGACCCCGGGGCGCTGGCCGGGAAACTGCATGCCTGGGCTGAAACCGGAGGGTTGCGCGGCACTTCACTGGTGGCGGGCGAGGGCATCAACCTGTTCCTTGCCGGCGAAGAAGGCGCGGTTCATGCGTTCTTCGGCCAATTGCGTGCGGATCCACGTTTCGCCGCAATCAGGATCAAGTTCAGCCAGAGCCGCATGCAGCCGTTCGCGCGGCTCAAGACCAAGGTCAAGCCGGAAATCATCAGCTTCCGCCGTGACGAGGCCTCGCCGCTGCAGAAGCGGGCGCCCGCGGTCGCGCCGGCGATATTGGCGCAGTGGCTGCAGCAAGGTCACGACGACCAGGGCAAGCGCGTGGTGCTGCTGGATACACGCAACCGGCAGGAAGTGGAGTACGGCACCTTCGACACCGCGATGACCCTGCCGATCGACAAATTCACCGACTTGCCCGCCGCAATAGAACCGTATCGGCAGGCACTGGCCGACGCCACCGTGGTGAGTTTCTGCACCGGCGGCATCCGTTGCGAAAAAGCCGCGCTGTGGATGCAGGAATCTGGCATGGACAACGTGCTGCAGTTGGAGGGCGGCATCCTGGGCTACTTCGAACAGGTCGGCGGGCAGGGTTACCAGGGCCGCTGCTTCGTGTTTGACGAGCGCGTGGCCCTGGACGCGGAGCTCAACCCGCTCGTGGATGGGACGTGACCTGACCGTCGCATCGCGCAGGCTATGATCGGGCTGGTGTGTGGCGTGGCCACCGCTCAGTCCACTTTCTCCGTGAGGCTTGCATGGTCACCGTCCACCACCTCAACAACTCCCGTTCACAGCGCGTGCTCTGGTTGCTGGAGGAACTGGGCCTGGACTACAACGTGGTGCGCTACCAGCGCGATGCAGAAACCATGCTGGCGCCACCCTCGCTGCGCAAGGTGCATCCGTTGGGCAAGTCGCCGGTGGTCGTGGACGGCGAGAACACCCTGGCCGAATCCGGTGCGATCCTCGAGTACCTGGTGGAGCGTTACGACCACGCGCACAACTTCGCGCCGTCACCGGGCACGCCGGAACACTTGCGCTACCGCTACTGGATGCACTACGCCGAAGGCTCGGCGATGCCGCCTTTGCTGATGAGCCTGGTCTTCTCGCGCCTCAAGCAGGCGCCGATGCCGTTTTTCGCCAAGCCGGTGGCAAAAGGCATCTCGGACAAGGTGATGAAGACCTTTGTCGGGCCGCAGGTGAAGCTGCACCTGGATTACATGGAAGGCGAGCTGGGCAAGTCACTGTGGTTCACAGGCGATAATTTCAGCGCTGCTGATATCCAGATGAGCTTCCCGCTGGAGGCGGCTGCAGCACGCGCCGGGTTTGACGGTCGCCCCAACCTGAGACGGTTCCTGGAGCATATACACGCGCGCCCTGCCTACCAGCGCGCGTTGGAGCAGGGTGGTCCGTTCGACCTGCTTTCATGAGCGGGTGAATTGGCGAGGGTAGTCAGAGCCCTGGCGCTGCGGAATGCGGCATCCCGGTGCATCTGACTGGCAAAACGGACCAGCGCCCCCATCTTCGAAGTCGTACTCGCGCTGGAACAACCCATGATTCCCTATTCGATCCTAGACCTGGCCCCCGTCTGCGAAGGCAGCGATGCCGCGCAGGCCTTTCGCAATAGCCTGGACCTGGCCCAGCACGCAGAGGGCTGGGGCTACCAGCGCTATTGGCTGGCCGAGCACCACAACATGCCGGGCATCGCCAGCGCGGCGACCGCGGTACTGATTGGATATATCGCCGGCGGCACCAAAACTATCCGTGTCGGCGCCGGCGGGGTGATGCTGCCCAACCATGCGCCGCTGCAGGTGGCTGAACAATTCGGCACGCTGGCCTCGCTGTATCCGGGTCGCATCGACCTGGGCCTGGGCCGTGCGCCCGGCACAGACCAACCCACGGCCAAGGCGCTGCGTCGGTATTTCGACGGCGCCGAGCAGTTCCCGCATGACGTGCAGGAGTTGCTGGGCTATTTCGCCCCCGTGCAGCCGGGTCAACTGGTGCGCGCGGTTCCAGGCGCGGGGCTGGATGTGCCGGTGTGGCTGCTGGGTTCCAGCCTGTTCAGCGCGCAGCTGGCCGCGGCATTGGGACTTCCGTTCGCCTTCGCCTCGCACTTCGCGCCGGATGCGATGGACCAGGCGCTGGCGGTCTATCACCGTGATTTCCGTCGTTCGCAATATCTGTCCAGGCCACACGCGATGCTGGCCGTGAACGTCGTCGCCGCAGCGACCGATACCGAAGCGAAGCGCCTGTTCACCACGGCCCAGCAGAGTTTCGTCAACCTGCGTCGCGGCAAGGCGGGGCTGATTCCGCCGCCGATCGACGATATGGAAGCGTATTGGGAACCGCACGAGAAATTGGGCGTGGAGAATGCACTGGCCTGCAGCGTGATCGGCAGCCCCGAAACAGTGAAGCGTGGCATCGCGGCATTCCTCGACGGGCATCGCCCGGATGAACTGCTGCTGGTGGCAAATGTATTCGACCACGAGGCAAGGTTGCGTTCGTTCGAACTCGCCGCCGAAGCGATGCGCTAGCGAAGGAGCCTTGGCAGGAGCTGGTGTAGGAGCGACGCAAGTCGCGAAATTCCGGGATCATGAGCAGCTGCAATCAACGATTTTCGACCGTGCCGACTTCGCGACTTGCGTCGCTCCTACAAGCCGGAATGACGCTCAGATCGCGTTACCGGCCGCATGTCCCGACGCCCAGGCCCACTGGAAGTTGTAGCCACCCAGCCAGCCGGTGACATCTACTACCTCGCCGATGAAATACAGCCCGGCGATCTTCTTCGATTGCATCGTGCTGGAGGACAGCTCATCCGTATCCACGCCGCCCAGGGTGACTTCGGCGGTGCGATAACCCTCGGTGCCGCTGGCAACCAGTGGCCAGGCTTGCAGTTGCGTGGCCACCTGCTTCAATTCGGGCAGGTTGAACTGCTTCATTGGCCGCTGCGGCTTCAACTGCGGCAGCCACACCTCGCACAAGCGCTGGGCAAAGCGCTTCGGCAACAAATCGCCGAGGACGGTCCTGAGCTCCGCCGCCGGTCGCTCGCGTTGCATTTGTTGCAGTACATCCAACGCATCCTGTCCCGGCAGCAGGTCCAGGCGCAGCGCCTGCCACGCACTTGATGCCGGGTCGTCGCCGGGTTGCCAATAAGAAGAGATCTGCAGGATCGCGGGACCGCTGACTCCACGGTGGGTGATCAGCATGAAATTGCGGAAACTGTGGCCGTTGCAGCTCGCCTCGACCGGCAAGGCCACGCCGCTCAGATCCTGCAAGTGCTCCTGGTGCTTGCCGGTCAGGGTCAAGGGCACCAATCCTGCCCGGGTGGGCAGCACCGCGTGGCCGAACTGACGCGCGAGTTCATAGCCAAAACCGCTGGCGCCCATGCTGGGAATGGAGAGGCCGCCGCAAGCCACCACCAATGCCGGTGCGGAAAGACTGCCGCGAGTGCAGTGCAGGCGGAAGCCTTCGTCCGTGTGCTGCACGCGTTCCACGCTGCAGCTGGTTTCGATGCGCACTCCGGCAGCTTCACATTCGTCGAGCAGCATCTTCACGATCTGCTTCGATGACTCGTCGCAGAACAACTGCCCCAGCTCCTTCTCGTGCCAGCCGATGCCATGGCGGTCGACCATTTCGATGAAATCGGCAGGCGTGTAGCGCGCCAGCGCTGATTTGCAGTAATGGGGATTGGCGGAAATATAGTTGCTCGGCGTGGTCCCGGTATTGGTGAAATTGCAGCGTCCGCCACCCGACATCAGGATCTTCTTGCCCACGCGGTTGGCGTGTTCGACCACCAGCACGCGTTTGCCGCGCCGGCCTGCGGTCAACGCGCACATCAGCCCGGCCGCACCGCCGCCAATGACCAGCACGTCATGGCTGTGGCTCATCGCCTACTTCGCCGCCTGGCGCACCAGGGGTCGGACCTCCACGGTCACGTCGCTGCCCAGGACTTGCACTTCGCCATCCTCGATCATCACGTTCAGGCGCATGGTGCGCGCCATCAGGGCGGTGAGCTCGGCCACGGTGTCGGCGGCTATGTCGATCACGGTCAGGTTGCCGCTGCGCGCGAGCGACGACGCATTCCTTTCCCACCAGATATCCGCGCTGCGGCCCGAATAAGTGACCACGACCGCGTGGCGTGCGCGGCCACAAGCCTTGCGGATGCGCGCTTCCTCCGGTTGGCCCAGATCGATCCACAGGTCGATTTCGCCAGTGAGCTCCTTCAGCCAGATATCCGGCTCGTCGTCCTGGCTGAGGCCGCGGCCGAATTCCAGCCGATCCTGGGCGAACAGGGCGAACGCCAGCAGCCGCACCATCAGGCGCTCGTCGGTTTCGGAAGGGTGCTGGGCCACGGTCAGGTTGTGCGTGGCGTAGTAGTGGCGGTCCAGGTCGCTGATCTGCAACTCGGCCTTGACCACGGTGGATTTGAGCGCCATGGAGGTGCCTGGGGGAAAGGTCGGCCATGATACGGCCTTGTCCCTCGGAAGCCTTGCCTTGCCTGATCGCGTCATTCCCGCCGAAGACGAAATCGCCAGCGCCCTGCAGCTGCCCCCGGGCCAGTGGCCTGCCTTGCTGGATGGCCTGTGCGCGCGTTTCCCGCAAATCGGTCGCGGGCAATGGCAGGACAGGTTCGCGCGTGGCCGGGTGCTGGATGCGGAGCGGCGTGTGCTATCCGCCGATGCGCCTTATCGGGTGGGCAAAACCATCCTTTACTTCCGGGAAGTCATCGATGAACCGAGGATTCCGTTCGAGGAAACCGTACTGCACGTCGATCAACACCTGGTAGTGGCCGACAAGCCGCATTTCCTGCCGGTGGCGCCCACCGGCCGGCATGTGCGGGAAACCTTGCTGACCCGACTGGTTAGTCGCCTGGGTATCAAGGAGCTGGTCCCGCTGCACCGCATCGATCGCGACACGGCCGGCCTGGTCCTGTTCTCGGCTGATCCACATAGTCGTGGGACGTACCAGGACCTGTTCCGCATGCAGCGGATCGAGAAGCGCTATGAAGCGGTGGCGCCGGCGCTGCCTGGGTGCGTGTTCCCCCTGCTGCGCGAAACGCGCCTGGTCAAGTCCGAGCCCTTCTTCCGCATGCAGGAAGTGCAAGGTGACGCCAACACGCGAACCCGGATCGAAATTCTGTCAGCAGACGCAGACTGGTGGCGTTATGCGCTGTTTCCGGTCAGCGGCCGCAAACACCAACTGCGGGTGCACATGGCCGCGCTGGGGGCGCCGATCCGGAACGACCCGTACTACCCGGAACTGGCAGCCCGGAACCCGGATGACTACTCCCGGCCGCTGCAGCTACTGGCCAGAGGGATGTCCTTCGTCGATCCATTGAGCGGGCTGAACCGCGAGTTCGAGAGTCGCCGGGAGCTGGAGGCGGTTGCCTAGCGGCCGCCACCGGAGGAGGGGTCGGAACCGGTCGGCGGCGCATCTTCGGCCTGTCCGGGTTCACGCGTGGCCTGCTTCTTGGCCAGTTTCTCGTCCTGCTTCTTCTTCTTGGCGATCTCGCGCTGCTTCTTCTCAAACGAATAATTGGGCTTGGCCATGGGCTTCTTTCCGGGAGGGGCCCCTAGTTTAGGCCAAACCGGCCCGGGGCCGGGCGTCCCGGGCAGTGGGCGGCAGAGCGGGGGGGGATTGGCTTTTGCTTTAAAGGTGTGTAGTGTGCCAGGCACTGTGTTTGCTTGGGTCACCGTAAATCGTGGCCTGATGCAGTCGATCCAAAACGATCAGCTACATCTTTCCGCTTTGCTTAACACCTGCAACTCAGTCTCGGCCCGGGGTCCCCGGCCGTGATTTTTTTCATCCGTTTCAGGAGTTTCAAAGATGTCTGACCGTCAAACCGGTACCGTCAAGTGGTTCAACGATGCCAAGGGCTTTGGCTTCATCACCCCGCAGAGCGGCCCGGACCTTTTCGTGCATTTCCGCGCGATCCAGGGTTCCGGCTTCAAGTCGCTGCAGGAAGGCCAGAGCGTAAGCTTTGTCGCCGTGCAGGGCCAGAAGGGTATGCAGGCCGACGAAGTGCAGCCGCTGTAATAGCGACCGCATAGCTCGTTACCGACGCCGGGGCTTGCCCCGGCGTTTTTATTTGTGCGGCGCTCACTGACACGGCCGACGCGTAGGCTGTACCGATGAAACCCCTGCTGTTCGATAACCGCTTCATTGCCGACCTCCCCGCGGACCCCGTCTCGGGACCCGGCTTGCGGGAAGTGCGCGAAGCGCTTTATTCGCGCGTGGCCCCGACTCCAGTCGCGGATCCGCGATTACTGGCCTGGTCCCGGGAAACCGCGGCCCTGCTGGACCTGGACCAAGCCGATATCGCTGCACCCGGGTTTGCCCGGGTCTTTGGCGGCAACGCCCTGCTGCAGGGCATGCAGCCTTTCGCTGCCAATTACGGTGGCCACCAGTTTGGCCACTGGGCCGGGCAACTCGGCGACGGCCGCGCCATATCCCTGGGCGAGCTGATCAATGCTGCCGGCCAACGTTGGGAATTGCAGTTGAAAGGGGCGGGACCCACGCCTTATTCGCGCCACGCCGATGGACGCGCCGTATTGCGCTCCTCGATCCGCGAATTCCTGTGCAGCGAAGCCATGCATCACCTGGGCGTGCCAACCACGCGTGCGCTGAGCCTGGTGGCAACCGGTGAATCCGTGGTCCGGGACATGTTCTACGACGGGCATCCGAAGCCTGAAGCCGGCGCGATCGTCTGTCGGGTGGCACCCTCGTTCCTGCGTTTCGGCAACTTTGAACTACCTGCATCCCGTGGCGAACTGCCACTGCTTCGGCAACTGGTCGATTTCACCATCCGCCGCGATTTTCCGCAATTGCAGGGCGAGGGCGAAGCGCTCTATGCGCAGTGGTTCGCCAGCGTCTGCGAGCGTACCGCGGTCATGGTTGCGCATTGGATGCGGGTGGGATTTGTGCATGGGGTGATGAATACCGACAACATGTCGATCCTCGGCCTGACTATCGACTACGGGCCATACGGCTGGATCGACAACTACGATCCCGACTGGACTCCCAATACCACTGATGCCCAGGGGCGTCGCTACCGTTTCGGCTGGCAGGCGAAGATCGCCTACTGGAACCTGACCCGGCTGGCTGGCGCGCTTTCGGGCTTGTTTGCCCAAGCCGAAAGACTCCAGGCCGGTTTGCAGAAGTTCCGCGAAACGTATGCCGCCGTCGATCAGGCGAACCTGGCCGGCAAGCTGGGTCTTGCCGGGTTTGGCGAGGGCGATGCCTCGCTGATGGAAGACCTGCTTGCGCTGCTCCACGCGGGCGAAATTGACATGACCATTTTCTTCCGCCGGCTGTCCCGTGTGGATGCAACCTGTGGTTCCTGCGATTTTTTCGCGGATGCCTATTACTCCGAAGCCGGGCGCATGGCGGTGAAGCCCGCGTTGTCCGACTGGTTGCAGCGCTACCGTCTGCGCATCGCTGCGGACGGCCTGGATGGGCAGACAAGGGCGGCGCGCATGCAAGCGGTGAACCCGAAATACGTGTTGCGCAACTATCTGGTGCAACAGGTGATCGAGCAGGCGGAACAGGGTGATTACTCAGGTATTTCCGACTTGCTCGAAGTAATGCGCCGGCCCTACGAGGACCAGCCCGGCCACGAGGAGTATGCGAACCGGCGGCCTGAATGGGCGCGCGATCGCGCCGGGTGTTCCCAGCTTTCCTGCAGTTCCTGAGCGTGGCAAGTCGAACGGGGCGCCAGGAGTTCAAACAGCGTGCAGGCCACCGTCGGTTTCCTTCACGATGAATTGCCTGCGGGCACGCTTAGATCATGTCTGTTCCCAGGAGTGATGACATGACCCGGCACGAAGACAACATCAGACACCTCGCCAGCCTGATAAAAGACGTTGAAATCGCAATGCTCACCACAACCCGGGGCGACGGCAGGTTGGCAAGTCGACCTTTGGGCACGCAACAGGTCGAGTTCGACGGAAACCTGTGGTTCGCAACGGCTGCAGACAGTGAGAAAGTGGCGGAAATAAAAGCCGATCCCCAGGTCAACGTCGCCTACGCTTCAGCAGGGAAAAACACCTACGTCTCGATATCAGGCAAGGCATCGATCGTCTCTGATCGGGAAAAGATAGAAGAACTGTGGTCGCCGGCCATGAAGATATTCTTCCCCGAAGGCAAGGATGATCCCAATCTGCGCCTGATCCTGGTGCGCGCGGAAAGCGCAGAGTACTGGGATGGACCAGGCACCGCCATCGGCAAGGCGTTGTACCTGCTGGTGGCTGCAGTCAGCGACGATCCAGGGGCGATGTCAGACAACGAAACATTGAAGATCCGGTGATGAAAGTCCGCTGATCGTGATTGGCCGCGATCAGATCTTGCGCACGCGGAAATTCCGGCCCTTGATCTTTCCGGCATCAAGCCGTGCCAACGCGTTATTGGCCTGGTTGCGCACGATAGCCACGTAGGAACGGGTGGCGAAGATATCGATCTTGCCGATGGCGCTGGCCGGCAGGCCCGCGTCTCCGGTCAGCGCGCCGAGGATGTCGCCCGGCCGCAGCTTGTCGGTGCGTCCGGCGTCGATGCGAAGGGTCGCCATCGCCGCGGGCGGTGCGCTGCGTGCGGCGGGAGCTACCGCGACCGGCTTCTTCCAGCGCAATGGCTTGCCTTGCCGCTCTTCGAGCACATGCGCGCGTGAGATCTCGCGCGGGGTGACCAGGCAGAGGACCTGGCCGCCATTGCCGGCGCGACCAGTACGGCCGATACGGTGCACGTACACGTCGGGATCGGTCGGCAGCTCGTAGTTGATCACGGTGGCCAGTTCATCTATGTCCAGACCCCGGGCCGCGACGTCGCTGGCTACCAGCACATTGCAGCTGCGGTTGGCGAAGCGCACCAGCACCTCGTCGCGGTCGCGCTGTTCCATATCGCCATGCAAGGCCAGCGCGGTGAAGCCGAAATGCTTCAACGACTCTGCCACGTCGTCCACATCGCGGCGGGTATTGCAGAACACCACGCTGGATTCGGGACGTTGTTCGAACAGCAGTCCGGCCAGCGCGGTCTGCTTGCGTGACAGTTCCACCTCGTAGAAGGTCTGCTCGATTACCGGCTGCTCGGCCACGCCGCCGGCGGTGACCTCCAGCGCGTCGCGCATGGTATTGCGCCCGATCTCCCGGATGGCATCGGGGAAGGTCGCCGAAAACAGCAGCGTCTGCCGCTCCTTCGGGGTCTTGCCAACAATTTCCCGTATCGCTTCCTCGAAGCCCATATCGAGCATGCGGTCGGCTTCGTCGAGTACCAGTGTGCGGATGCCGGCCAGATGCAGGGCCTTCTTGCGCATCAGTTCCTGGATCCGGCCAGGCGTGCCGACGACCACGTGCGGGTCGTGGGTCAGCGAGGCCAACTGCGGCGCCAACGGCATGCCGCCGGTCAGCACCAGCACCTTCAGATTGGGGATGCCGCTGGCCAGCTTGCGGAGTTGCTTTCCGACCTGGTCGGCAAGCTCGCGGGTGGGGCAAAGTACCAGTGCCTGGGCACGGATCAGGCCGGGGTCGAGTCTATGCAGCAAACCGAGGCCAAAGGCGGCAGTCTTGCCACTACCGGTGGGTGCTTGCGCGATCACGTCGCGCCCGGCCAGGACGGCAGGCAGGCTTTCGGACTGGATCGGGGTCATCTGCGTATAGCCGGCGGCCTCCACGCCCTGCTGCAGCCCGGGCGACAGGCCCAGGCTGGCGAAGTCCTTGTTGTTCTCGGTCATGTTGTCTTCAGTCATGCGCCATGATCGCAGCATCGCGCTGAACTGCGTAGACCTGCTGGCGGCTACGTGGGGGAGTCAGTCCTCCAACTCGACGAAATCCCGTTCGCGCAGGGCTAGGAAGGCCCAGAACGGCACCTGGCGCGCCGCCCATGCCCGATTGGCTTCGTCCAGGATGCTGACCAGCGTGTCGAAATCATCTTCATTCCCTTGATGCAGTTCGCCGGCACCCTCGAACAGCAACATGTAGCCGCCGGCAGGCATCCAGTTGAGGTCACGGAGATAGTCCGACAACGCGTCCCAGTTGCGGCTGGAGGTGTTCGGAAATTCCATGGCCACGGCGATGCGCAACAGCAAGGTGGCCTTGTTGGCGCAACCCATCAGGTCGATGGAGCAAGGCAGCAGGCCGGCATCGCGCGCCGCCGCGCCGAGCACGTTGAGATCTTCGTCTGTGACGAAGAAAACGCCGGCACGCGCGGGGTCGTCCAGGCCCAGGTCAAAGCCGGACTGGGTCATCGCGGAACCTGGAAACTGCGGAATGTGTCGTAGTGGTCATCGGTGTAGTAGTACACAACGGGCGGTTGCCCGCCGGTGATGATGCGACGCGTGCCGCGATGGCTCAGGCCGGGCGTATCCACGGTGTATTCATGGTAGTAGCCACGGGGTTGGCTGGGCAGGCGTTTTTCGCGATTGCCGAATACGCTGCCGTCCTGGGGATGCGGGAACGGCCCGCCGCGTGCGATCAGGCGCAGCGTCTCATGCGCTTCCGGTGGCAGGAAAGCGGGTAGGACATCACCGCGTGCGCTGGCCCCGCTCTCGCGCTCAGGTCCGGGCAGCGGCAGCGGCTTGCTTTGCCTGCCGCTTTCCGAGGCGATGGCGGGTGTGGTCTCCGCTGCGACCATTGGCTTGTGGTGGGTGCGCTGTTGTTGCCAGAACCAGCCGCCAAGCAACACGACCAGGACCAGGGCGATGAGCCCGGGCTTGCGCGCGGTGGATCGGTTGCGGGAACGGGAGCGACGCGTCATCGGCTCTTCATTCCTGCACGAAGCGGCCGCAGCCTGCGTAGGTCTTGTCGGCCACGCTGAGCTTTGCGGAAACCGGGTATGCCTGGTCGCTCATGCCGTCGCTGCACTCCTCGCGTTGCAGCTGCAGTTTCACTTCAACGCCCTCGCGGGTCGTGCCTGCGTAACCTGCGGCCCCGGCGAGTGGCTGTGCGCGTGCGACTTCGATCTTGCGCTCGCCGTAATCCAGTTCGGCGTGCAAGGTGGGAGTCTCGCCCGAACCGACCTCCACCAGCCAGCCAGGTTCGTTGCCGATGCCACGGAAGACGATGTTGCGCGCCTTGGCTTGCTCCCAGGCCGATGTCTGTGCAGTCGTCGGGGTTGAGGATCCCGCGGGTGTCGAAACGGCCTCATCGGAAGGCGCCTGCTCCGAGGCACAAGCGGACAAGGCGATTACGCTGATGAAAAGCAGGGTTCGTGCAAGCATGCGGATATCCTCGGGGGAAAGGAGTACACGGGAAAGACGGGCATGGTCACCCGCCAATGGCTGGTAGTAAAGTGCCGCCATTCACAGTCGAATGTTGCCATGTCCGCCCCCGACCCGCGTATAGACGCCTACATCGCGAAAAGCGCCGATTTCGCCCAGCCGGTTCTGCGGCAGCTGCGCAGCCTGGTGCATGAGGCCTGCCCGCAGGTGGAGGAAAGCATCAAGTGGGGTGCGCCGTCCTTTGGGTATGCCGGCGGCATCCTGTGTGGAATGGCGGCATTCAAGCGACATGTATCCTTTGGCTTCTGGAAACATGCGTTGGTGATGGGCGAAGGCGCAGAGCGCGACGGCATGGGCAGTTTCGGCAAGGTGACTTCCTTGTCCGACCTGCCGTCGAAGAAGGCGATGACCCTGCTGATCCGCAAGGCCATGCGCTTGAACGAACAAGGTGTGAAAACGCCCGGAATGCGAAAGAACGTAGATCCGCGTGCGCCGCTGGAAACGCCTGAAGACCTGCTCGTCGTCTTGAACGGTAACCGCGAGGCAAGAAAGACTTTCGATGCTTTCAGTCCAAGCGCCCGCCGCGAATACGTGGAATGGATCATAGAAGCCAAGCGCGCCGAGACCCGGCAGCGCCGCATCATCCAAGCGGTGGAGTGGATGACGGAAGGCAAGCAGCGCAACTGGAAATACCAGAATTGCTGAGCGTAGCGGCGTTTGCGTGAGGGGCTTCAGCCCCGAGGCTTTCCATAAGACTCCGCCGGGGCTGAAGACCCTCCCACAACGTCAGTGCCTGTCAGCGGATTGCAGGACCGCAAGCATCCCGTAGTGGTCGGACGCCCAGGTGCCTTCGGCATCGGCGTGGTTGAAGACGATTTGCGACGAGACCGGGGTGAATTTGCCGCGCTGATAAAAAATATGGTCGATGCGTTTCGGCGTGAAATACTTCAGGTTCAAGGTGCTGCTGGAAACCGGGTCGGCGTCGGGGTGCTGGCTGCCATAGACGTCGATGAAGCCCTCGCGCAGTGTCGACAATTCCGGGGAATCCGCGGTCGAATTGAAATCGCCGGCGACGATGCTGGGAATGCTGTCGGAGGTCGCCGCTATGTACCGGACAAGATCGGCCACCTGCTGTGTGCGGATCGCGCTGCCCTGGTCCGTCCAGTGCAAGTGGGTGACATAGACATTCAGCGCGTGCCCTTTCAGGTCGATGCGCAAAAGCCCTGCGGTACGGCTGTCGTCCAGTGGATGCAGGCGTTGCTCGCCGCTTGGCAGAATGGGGTGGCGGGTTAGGATGGCGTTGCCGTAGCGCATCGGCTTTCCGGCCAGGTCGGTACTGACGAAATGCCAGGCGTACCCCAGTTGCCCGGCCAGCCATTCGGCCTGGTTGACCAGGTCTTCACGCTGGATCACTTCCTGCAGCGCGATTACGTCGGGTTGTTCCCGCCGGAACTCCCCAACGATCTGCACGCGACGCCTGGGCCAGTCATCCTTGTCGTGGAAGAGGTTGAGGGTGGCGATCTTGACTGTGTCGCGCTCGGGGACGTTAGTTGCTGACATGGTCTGGCATCCATTGAAGAGGATGAGCAGGAAGAAGAGGGGGGTGAAATTTTTCATGTGGCTCAACCCGCTCGCGTCAGTTTTTCAGATTCGAGATTGTTCGGATGCTCTCGGCACAGAATGAAAAGGTTCTTGACGGAATGCCAGGAAAGAGCATCATCGCCGTAGGAGCGCCCCAAGGGCGCGAGCTCTCCGATCAGATCGCGAAAAAATCAGGAGCTCACGCCCATAGGGCGCTCCTACCGGGGTCATCAATCCTGAATCGTATCCGTCCGCATCACCGGATACAGGTTGTAGCGCTCGTCCCACGAAGAATGCAGTCGATAGAAGAAGTCCAGTCGCGCCTTCGGATCCTTGGCGAACACCGGGTCCTCGGCGACGCGCTTCTCGAACCGAGCCTTCAATGCGGGATCCTTTTCCAGAATTTCCCGCGCCACTTCCTCGGCTACGTAATCCTCCATGTATTCCTTGCGCTCGAAGGCATTGTTGAACTCACCCCAGCCGGCCAGCGAATCCGGTGCCAGTGGCTCCAGGATCGACATTGCCAGTTTCGACTTGGCCTGCGCGATGGGCACGAACAGGGCGCCTGCGCCGATGTCGCGTGTTTCCGTCTTCCACTCGCCTTTCAGGGTCATGCGCTGGTGGCCTTCGATCGACGTCGCGGCAGCTGTTGCCTCGCTGGCGCGGAAAGTCTGCACTGCGGCTGCGGGTTTGGCGGCAATGACCCGGAATTCTATGCCGTGCTGTTTCAGCTTCGCGCCTACCCATGCGGCATAAGCCGAAGGCACAAGATATCCGGCCGTCGGCGGCACCACGCTGACGCTGGGCTGCACGTTATCGCGTAGCGGGATCCTCCAGACCTGTGGCTTGTTTTCGTCGTAGCGCGTCATCAGCGCGCCGGACACTTCCGAAGGCGTGCGCGTGTATTCATAACCGCGGAAATCGACCCGATGCGATTCCTTGCCGGCGGCATAGGCCAGCGGCACCGCAAGCTTGCCGGGCTTGCTGGAACGGGCATCGGCTTCGTGGGCAACCCGCAGCCATTGCCGGCCGTGCTGCGCTACCTGCCCCAGCACCGACACGATGGCGTTGTGGGTCACCCGCACGCGCACCGGATAGGTCTTCCACGAATGGGTTTCCACCAGCATGCCCATGCGGTTGCGCAGCCAGAAATAGCCGTGCGAGAAACGCGGCGGCGGCACGCCGTCCTCGAAGCCCGAGGCGGGATCGTCCTGGACCACGAACGAGGGATAGTAGGGCAGGGGCAGTGAACCCTGTTTTGCGAGATCGGCAATGACGCCATCGCGCCAGTCGCGGCCGGCCTTTCGCAATTCCGCATCACCCGCATGCACGGGTTCGACCTGGATGGAGACGTCGTGCTCGAACTTGGCACCGTCGGTGACGTGCAAGTCGACTTCGACCAGCGGATCCCATTCGTTGATCAGGCCCAGCATCCCCTGCATCTCCGGCGCGTCGGCTTTCACATAATCGCGATTGAGGTTGTAGCCCTGGGCGGTGGTGCGCCAGCCCATTTGCTCGGGGCCGCGCTGGTTGGGACGATTCCAGGCGCCGAAGCGTTCGTGGCCATCCACGCTGAACACCGGCACGAATACCCACACCAGTTTGTCCAGCACGCCTTTCGCGACCTTGCCATCCAGGATTTCGCGCAAGGCGAGGAAGCCCGCATCCTTGCCGTCGATCTCACCGGCATGGATGCCGCCCTGGATCAGGACCACGGGCAAGCCTCGTTCGCGCGCGCCGGCGGCATCGAGCGTGCCGCTGGTGGAGGCCACCAGCGCCTTCATCGGCCGGCCTTCCGGCGAGGTGCCGAAACCGATGCAACGTACCGACTCCGGATAAGCCCTGGCGAAGGAGTCGCAGAGCGCGATGACTTCGGCGTAGCGCCCGGTCTGCAGGAAGCCCGAGCGCTCGGAAACCGTGCTCAATGCTTCATCGGCGGCGTAGGCGGGCATGCTGAATACGAGTAGCGAGAGCCAGATCAGTTTGGACATGGGAGGATTTTCGGGAGGACGAAGGCCAATGATGCACGTTGCAGGCCGGCCTCGCATCCATTGGAGTTGCGGCTGTTGGAGGATCGATCCGCGGCCGATTGATGGGTTACCCTTCCTGAAATCAATGCAGGAACACCGTATGAACCCGACCGCCGGAGCGCAACCCGCACGCTTGCCGCGACAAGTGCCCTACATCATCGGCAACGAGGCTTGCGAGCGTTTCAGCTTCTACGGGATGCGCAACATCCTGGTCCAGTTCATGGTCAGCAGCGTGATCCTGGCCTACCTGCCCGAAGCGGATCGCGAAGGCGCGGCAAAGGATGTCTTCCACAGTTTCGTGATCGGGGTGTACTTTTTCCCGCTGCTCGGCGGGTGGCTGTCGGACCGGTTTTTTGGCAAGTACAACACGGTGTTGTGGTTCTCGCTCATCTACTGCACCGGCCATGCCTGCCTGGCGTTGTTCGAGGACAACCGCATCGGCTTCTACACCGGCCTGTTCCTGATCGCGCTGGGTTCCGGCGGGATCAAGCCGCTGGTGGTGTCGTTTGTCGGCGACCAGTTCGATGAATCGAACAAGAGCATGGCCAAGGTCGTGTTTGATTTCTTCTACTGGATCATCAACTTCGGCAGTTTCTTCGCCTCGCTGCTGATGCCGCTGTTCCTGCGCAGCTATGGACCGGCGGTGGCCTTCGGCATCCCGGGCGTGCTGATGTTCATTGCCACCCTGGTTTTCTGGTTGGGTCGCAAGCAGTACGTGCGGATACCGCCGACCCGCGGCGAAGATCCCGATTCGTTCTTCAACGTCGCACGCACCGCGCTGACCACGCCTGTCGAAGGACAGGGCAGTGCCGGCTTGTGGGTGGTGCAGGCAGGCGTCGTGCTGGCCGTGGCCATGCTGTTGTGCTGGGCATTGAAGCCGGCATTCTGGCCGGCGGATTTCGGTTTCGTCATCACCGCCTGCCTGGCGCTGGGCGCGTTGATCGCGTTTGGTGGAACAGGCATATCGATGCAACTTGAGCGCGCCCGCGGTCGGCATGGCGACGCCGCCATCGACAGCGTGCGTTCGGTGCTGCGGGTGATCATCGTGTTCGCGCTGACTACGCCGTTCTGGTCGCTGTTCGACCAGAAGGCGTCGACCTGGGTGCTGCAGGGCAAGACCATGGTGATGCCGCACGACCAGTGGTGGTGGCCGAGCTGGCTGGTCAAGGAAGCCGGCCAGATGCAGGCATTGAATCCCTTGCTGGTCATGGCAATCATCCCGTTCAACAACCTGGTCCTGTATCCGGCGTTGCGCCGCTGGGGCTTTGACCCGACCGCGCTCAAACGAATGGGCTGGGGCATCGTGTTTTCCGGTGTGGCCTGGATCGTCGCGGGCATGATCCAGCTGTCGATAGATGGCGGAAGCCCGGTGTCGCTGGCGTGGCAGATCGCGCCGTATGCGCTGCTTACCTTTGGCGAAGTATTGGTGTCCGCGACCGCATTGGAATTCGCCTACAGCCAGGCCAGTCAGGCAATGAAAGGCGTGATCATGGCGTTCTGGTACCTGGCCAGCACTTTCGGCAGCCTGTGGGTGCTGCTGACCAACGCGGCGGTGCGCAACGAAACGGTGATCTCGCGGATCGCCGGCACCGGGCTGAGTGAGAATGCGTTCCTGATGTTCTTTTTCGCTATCTTCGCCTTTGTCGCCGCGGCCGTGTTCGCGTTGTATGCGCGCAGCTACCCGATGCAGGACAACTACCGAACGGCAGGAGCAGTCTGATGGAATCTCCCATAACCTATGCGCTGATCGCCATCACCTGCCTGGTGTCGTGGCTGGCCTTCAACAACCGCAAGCTGGCCGATCGCCTGATTCTGTGGCCACCGGCGATCGACAAGCACAAGCAGTACGACCGGCTGCTGACCTATGGGTTCATCCATGCCGATTTCATGCATCTGTTGTTCAACATGATGACCCTGTATTTCTTCGGTCGGCAGATAGAAGTATTGATGACCGGCCTGGTCGGCATATGGGTGTATCCGGTTTTCTATGTTTCCGCGCTTGTGGTTTCGATCCTGCCTACCTATCTGAAGAACCAGCACAATCCCAATTACCTCAGCCTGGGCGCATCCGGCGCGGTCTCGGCGGTGCTGTTCGCCTTCATCCTGATCGCCCCCTGGCAATTGATCTTCGTCTTCTTCATCCCATTGCCGGCGATCATTTTCGCGGTGCTCTACGTGGGTTACAGCATCTGGATGGACCGGCGCGGCGGCGATCGCATCAACCACAGCGCGCATCTTGCCGGCGCGGCCTACGGCATGTTGTTCATGCTGCTGATGGACCGAAGGGTGCTGGGGCATTTCCTGCAGCAACTGGTGAATCCTTCACTTGGCGGCTGAATACCGGTTTGTCACGATCACCGGATCTGAATGTTTCGCATGTTATCGAGTTGATGTATGTGGAGTGATTCACGTGTAGTAATTCGCGAAAAACAGACCGGAGGTTATGAACGATGGCTACCCGCAGCACACGCAAACCTGCCAAGAAAGCTGGGCCGGCGAAGAAGATGCTGAAAGCCGCAAGGAAAACGGTGAAGAAGATCGCCAGCAAACCGGCTCCCAAGCGAAAGGTCGCCAAGACCTCGGCAGCAGGAAAGCCAGCAGCGCGGAAGGCAGCCACGATGGCGCCTGGCAGGAAAGCTGCGGTGAAGAAGACGGCAATTAAAAAGACAGGCACCAAGAAAGCCGTCTCCAAGGAAGCCGTCTCCAAAACAGCCGTCTCCAAGAAGGCCGTCTCCAA
>JBDTPP010000009.1:0-40986 GCA_039932615.1 Pseudoxanthomonas sp. | reverse complement strand
TTGCCCGCGATGCTTTTTTCGTGACGGCCCGGCAAGAGCATGGCAGGCAAGGCCCGCTCCTACGGTCGCTATGGGTCGAACCGCTTCAACGCCACCGTCAGCGCCTCGCCCATCATGCGCAGGAACAGCGTGCCCATGCCCGGGTAGAAACGGTTGCCATCACGGCTGCCTACCGCGACCAGGCCCAGGCCGGGCAACGGCAGCAAGGCCGAAGACTGCACTTCCTCGGCGCGGGGGCCGTACAACAGCGCGTTCTTTTCCGCCTGCAGGCGTCCGCAGATCGGTTCGCCGTCCTGCAGGCAATCGCGGAATGAAGCCAGGTGAGTGCTGTTTTGCGCCACTACCTGCAGCCATTCGCTGTCGTCCAGTCCGGCGACCGGCTCGAACAGCACCATGCGCACCAGGTCGCCGTTGAAATCCTCGGCCAGCGAGGCGGCCATCGCACGCAGCGTGTCCTGCGCCGTGGTCTGCTTCAGCAACGACAAAGTCAGCTGGTGGGTACGCACGGCGAGGCGTTCATTTTCCTGCGCGTTGGCGAACAGGTCGTTGAGGCGCTTGGATAATTCGCGGTTCTTGTCGCGCAGCACTTCCAGCTGGTAACTGGCCAGTGAAGCGGTCGGTCCTTCCTCGCGCGGCACCACCAGGGTCAGGGCCAGGTCGGGAAACTGCTTGAGGAAGGTCGGATGCCGGCGCAGCCAGGCCGCAATCTCGTGTGCGCCCAGTTTTTCCTGTGTATTTTCCTGTGTATTGGTCATTGCTTCCAATCCCCTTCGAATACGAATGCCGCCGGTCCGGACATGATGACCTCGGCCGCGTCATCGGGCCAGCTTATATGCAGATCGCCCCCAGGCAACGAGACAAGCACGTGGCGATCGATCGTTCCACGCCGGATCAGGATCGCGGCGGCCGCGCAAGCGCCACTGCCGCAGGCCAGGGTTTCGCCCACGCCACGTTCGTACACCCGCAGGCGCAGTCGATCGCGTGCGATGACCTGGACGAAACCGATATTGGCCGAGTGCGGAAACACGCCGCTGGACTGCAGCGCAGGGCCGAGTACGGCGACACGCGCCGCATCGGCATCAGCCACTTCGATCAAGCCATGCGGATTGCCCATGGACACGGCGCCGACGTGGACCGTCTGTCCATCCAGTTCGATCGGATAGCGATCCTGGGCCAACGTGAATCCGGCCAACGGAATTTTGGTCGGGTCGAACTGCGGCACGCCCATGGCGATGGAATAGTGGCTATCACCCAGGCACGCCACATCGTGGGTGGCCAGCGGGCTATCGACGCGGAAACGATTGCCCTGGGCAACGCCATCGCGGACCAGCCAGGCCGCCACGCACCGTGCGCCATTGCCGCATTGTTGCGAGGCCGAGCCGTCGGAATTCCAGATCCGGTACGAAGCCACCGCATCCTGGCTGCGAGGCGCCTCGATGGTCAGGATCTGGTCGCAGCCAACGCCGAAGTGACGGTCGGCCAAACGCGAAGCCAGCTGCGCATCCGGCGGCGGGGTTCCGTCGCGCAGGTCGATGACCACGAAATCATTGCCGGCGCCGTGCATCTTTGAGAAGTGCAACACGATAGCGGGACTGGCCCAGGTGTCAGTCATCCTGCGCCGGCTGCGGCGGGGTCTCGACGGTGCCTTCGATTGGCGCTTCGCTGGGGACCGCATCCGACTTCGAACCGTCGACGTGTGGCACCGATTCGGGCGGGCTCTGGGGCGTGGTTTCCACCGGTGCTTCAATCGGCACCGCCTTCTCCGGCAGGATCAACGGACCCTTGGCGCCGCATCCGGCAAGAACGGCGAGGACAGCGGCGCACAGCACGATATGCAGGGATTTGTTCATGGCCGAAGTATAGCCAGATGGGCATGAACCGGCAGGGTCTGGGATAGACGTGGCCCATGCATTGGCAGGCGCTAGTCGGATGGCTCGGGGCGCAGCCACAGCCACAGCGCTACCCCAGCCATGCAGGCGATGGGCAGCGCGGCCATCCACCATTTGTGGGCGCCGGCGACACGCATGCTCACTAGCAGGACCAGGGCCGACACCAGCATGGCCAGGCTTGCCGCCCATTTTGCGCGCCGCGAAACCGCGCCGTGTTGGTGCCACTGGCGAATGCTCGGACCGAAACGGGGATGTCCGGTCAGGTAGCGATGCAGGCGGTCGGAGCCGCGCGAGGCGGCATACGCAGCGATCAGGATGAACACCGTGGTCGGCAGGCCGGGCACGAAAATACCGACGATGCCGATACCCAGGCTGAGGTAGGCCAGCAGCCACCAGGCCCAGCGAAACCGCGAACGTTCGGTCATGACCGGCATCATATCCGTGTAGGAGCGGGCCTTGCCCGCGATGCCTTTTCGTGGAAACGGAAAGAAGAGCATCGCGGGCAAGGCCCGCTCCTACACACGCCGGATTATTTCTCGGCTGGCTCGGCTACGCCCAGTTGGTCCAGCACGAAGGCGTAGTACTCCGCAGTCTCGCGATAGCGGCGGAAACGTCCCGACTTACCGCCGTGGCCGGCTTCCATGTTGACCCGGAACACCAGCGGCAACGTACCCGTGTTCTGGTCGCGCAGCTTGGCCACGTACTTGGCCGGCTCCCAATACTGCACCTGGGAATCCCATAGCCCAGTGCCGACGAAGATCGCCGGATACGCCTGTGGGCTGATGTTGTCGTAAGGCGAATAAGTGAGGATGTAATCGTAGAACTTCTTCTTTTCCGGGTTGCCCCATTCGTCGTATTCGTTGGTGGTCAACGGGATGCTCGGGTCGAGCATGGTGGTGACCACGTCCACGAAAGGAACCTGCGACACGATCGCCCGGTACTTGTCCGGCGCCATGTTGGAGATGGCGCCCATCAGCAGGCCCCCGGCGCTGCCGCCATAAGCGGCGACGCGGTCCTTTGAGGCATAGCCCTGCTCCACCAGGAAATCGGTGACGTCGATGAAATCGGTGAAGGTGTTCTTCTTGTGCAGCAGCTTGCCGTCGTCGTACCACTTGCGACCCAGCTCCTGGCCGCCACGGATATGGGCGATGGCATAGACCATGCCGCGGTCGAGCAGGCTTACATTGGTCGGGCTGAAGGTCGGGTCGGTGGAATGGCCGTAGCTGCCGTAGGCGTATTGCAGCAAGGCGCCCTTTCCATTCTTCTCGAAGTCCTTTTTGTAAACCACCGACACCGGAATCCTGACCCCGTCGCGCGCCGTCGCCCACAGCCGCTCGGTCACATAGCGCGCGGGATCGTAGCCCAGCACCGGCTGTTGCTTGAGCAACCTGCGCTCGCCAGTCTGCGTGTTGAGCTCATAGATGGTCGTCGGCGTGGTCATCGACGTGTAGTCGTAGCGTAGCCACGGCGTATCGTCTTCGGAATTGATCTCCAGCCCCATCGAATACGCGGGTTCGTCGGAGTTGACGTACTCCTCGGCGCCATCGGCCTTGACCAGGCGGATGCGCTCCAGCGCGTCGGAGCGTTCGCTGAGCGCGGTGAAACCGTCGAACAGCTCGAAGCCCTCGATGAACACGTCGTCGCGATGCGCGATCCACTCCTTCCAGTCGGCGCGCGAGCTGGCGCCGTCGGCCGCGGTCATCAGCTTGAAGTTGTCCGCGCCATCGGCATTGGTGCGGATGACCCAGTGGTCGCCGATGTGGTCGACGTTGTATTCCACATCACGCTGGCGCGGCGCCAGCACGGTGAACTTGACCGGATCGCCGGCCGGCGCGCAGCGGGTTTCGCCGGAAACATGACTGCCGGTGTCGATGCAGATGAACTTGTCGTCACCGGTGCGCGAGATGCCCATGAAGAAGCTTTCGTCCTTCTCCTCGTAGACCAGCGGGTCGTCCGCGACCGGCGTGCCGAGAACGTGCTTCCTGATGCGCACCGTACGCAGGGTTTCCGGGTCGTTCTCGGCGTAGAACAGGGTCTTGTTGTCGTCGGCCCAGACCAGTTCAGGCGCAACGCCGGTGATCGTGTCGGCGTAGGTTTCGCCGGTTTCGAGGTTGCGCACTTGGACCACGTATTGACGCCGGCCGATCTCGTCTTCCGCCCAGGCCAGCAGCCGGTTGTCCTGGCTGACGGCCCATTCGCCGACGTTGTAGAAGTCGTGGCCCTTGGCCATCGCATTGACGTCGAGCAGCAATTCCTCCGACCCATCCATCGTGCCCTTGCGGCGCGCGTGGATCGGATAGTCCTGGCCGGCCTCGAAGCGCGTGTAATACCAGTAACCGCGCTCGCGGTACGGCACCGAGCTGTCGTCCTGTTTGATCCGGGCGACGATCTCACCATAGAGCTTCTCCTGCAGCGGCCTGGTCGGCGCCAGCACCGCATCGGCGTAGGCGTTCTCGGCGGCCAGGTAGGCCAGCATCTCCGGATCCTTGCGCTCGTCGTCGCGCAGCCAGTAGTAATCGTCGTTGCGGGTCGCGCCGAACGGCGCCTTCACTTGGTGCGGCTTCCTGGCCACGTCCGGCGCGGTGGCGGCGTCGAGTGCGAGGGCGGAACTGAAAGGGGTGGTCATCAGGAGGGCAGCCGCGAACAGGAAGGAAGTCTGTTTCATAGGTAGGTCCGTTTTGCTGCGAAGCAATGGATCAGGAGCCATCGGGAATCGATCCCGGCGTGCGCCGGGATCGGTGTGTCTCGACTCACCTTATTCGGCCAGTTGCTGCCACAGGAACGTGAAGGCCAGCGCGCTCATGTGCGCGGACTGGGCGTTGTTCGATGCGCCGCCGTGGCCGCCTTCGATGTTCTCGTAGTAGCGCACGTCCTTGCCGGCGTCCAGCATCTTGGCCATCATCTTGCGTGCGTGGCCGGGATGCACGCGATCGTCGCGCGTTGAGGTGGTGAACAGCGTCGGCGGATAGTCCTTGGCCGGGTCGAACAGGTGGTAGGGCGAGAACTTCTGGATGAAGTCCCAGTCGGCCGTGTCCGGATTTCCGTATTCGGCCATCCACGAGGCGCCGGCCAGCAGGTGGCTGTAACGCTTCATGTCCAGCAGCGGCACCTGCACCACCACCGCGCCGAACAGCTGCGGATACTGGGTGAGCATATTGCCGGTCAGCAGGCCGCCGTTGCTGCCGCCCTGGATGCCGAGGCGCTTGGCCGAAGTGATCTTGCGCGCGACCAGATCCTGCGCCACTGCGGCGAAGTCCTCGTAGGCCTTGTGCCGGTTCTGCTTCAGCGCCGCCTGGTGCCAGCGCGGCCCGTACTCGCCGCCGCCACGGATATTGGCCACCGCATAGACGCCGCCTTTCTCAAGCCAGCCCATGCCAACGCCGCCGGAGTAAGCCGGGGTCAACGAGATCTCGAAACCACCATAGCCGTACAGCAAGGTCGGCGTGCTGCCGTCGTACTTCAGGTCCTTCGGCCGCACCAGGAAGTAAGGCACCTTGGTGCCGTCCGTGGAGGTGGCGAAGTGCTGCTCCACCACGTCGTTCGAATTGTCGAAGAACGCCGGCATGGTCTTCAGCGCTTCCACCGCCGAGGCCGGTGCACCAACGTCGGCCAGCATCAGTGTGGTCGGGGTCAGGTAGTCGGTCACGGTCAGCCAGACCGCATCGCTCTCATCGGCATCCACGGCGCTGACGCTGGTGGTGCCGAAGCCGAGCGAGCCCACCGGCATCGGCCGGGACTTCCAGCCATCGTCTCCATGGGTGAGCACGACCAGCCTGTTCTTGACATCATCCAGCACGTTCAAAACGACGTGGTTCTTCGTCCACGTGGTGCCCGCCAGCGAGGTGGAATCGGTCGGCTCGAACAGGACTTCGAAGTCGCGTTTCCCGGCCATGAAATCGTCGAAATTCGCGAGCAGCAGCGAACCGGCCTTGTAGGTCCTGCCATTGACTTCCCACGGCTCGCGCAGCTCCAGCGCCAGCCATTCGCGGACCACGCCCTTGCCGGTGGAATTGGGCACGTCGACCTTGACCAGTTTGCCGTCACTGCCGCGCAGGTAAAGCTCGTCGTTGTAGAAGGCGATGGTGCGGCTGACGAAATCGCGCTCGAAACCCGGCGTATTGTCGTGGTACGCCGCGATGTACATGTCCTCGTTGCTGCCTTCATAGACCACGCTGGCCGCGCTCATCGGGGTGCCGCGCTTCCATTCCTTGACGATGCGCGGATAGCCCGACGGGGTCATGCTGCCGGGACCGAAATCGGTATAGACGTAAACCGTATCCGCATCCTTCCAACCCAGCCCGCCCTTGGCTTCGGGACGCAGGAACCCGTCAGTCACCCACTGCTTGCTGGCCAGGTCGAATTCGCGGGTGACGTCGGCATCGGAGCCACCGCGCGACAAGGCGACCAGGCAGCGGTCGTAATCGGGCTTTCGGCAGTCGGCGCCGTGCCAGACCCATTTCCTGTCGTCCTGCAGGCCTTCGGCCGCGTTCAGCGCGTCCAGGTCGATGACCGTTTCCCATTGCGGTTGCGGCTTGCGGTATTCCTCCAGCGTGGTCCGGCGCCAGACCCCGCGCTCGTGGCTCTTGTCCTTCCAGAAGTTGTAGTAGTAAGCGCCGATCTTCTCCACGCCCGGGATCTTGGCGTCGGAATCGAGCATGGTCAGGATCTTGCCCTCGAGCTGGGCGAACTCGGGCGTGGCGGCGATCTCCGCCTCGGTTTTGGCGTTCTGCGTCTTGACCCATTGCAGTGGCTTGTCGCCGGTGACGTCTTCCAGCCAGGCGTATTTGTCATCGGTCACGGCGGCGGGCTCCTCGGCGAAAGTGCTGCCGGTAGCGGCGGCGAGTCCTGCGGCAACCACGATGGCCTGGCAGGCGTGGGCAAGCTTGGGCATGTTTACTCCGGTGTGCGAACGTAATCTTTCACGCTAGCACGCGCGCGCCCAGTGCTCCCCCTGCCGAAGGTCAGGCCGCGCGAGGCAGGCCTCGCATCCCCGGAACCGCACGACGCCTTGCTTGCGTGCCCGGGCGACGCCGACGGGTGGATTTAGCGGATTCCAGCGCCGAGTCCTTGCGTATCGGCAGACGGAAACGGTACAGCGACCACCACGCCACCGCGGGCATGCCCACCAGCCACATCGGCAGCCAGCCCAGCCAATCGCTGTGCCCACGCGCCGCCGGCAGCAGCAGCACCAGGACCAATCCGCCCATCAGTATCAGGCGCAGAGTGCGCTCGATTTGCGGATCGACTGCGATGGCTTGTTGTTTGCAGGCACTGGATCTGGGCATGGCGGCAGCTCCCTGGAAAGGAGTCCAGCGTGCTGCGGGCTCATCTCAGGGGCTGCGACCGGGCACTTAACATCGCCTTCGCCTGCCCGCGCCTAGCCTTGTTACTGTCCTGCACCGGAGCCGCAGCATGCCCTTGCCTCTCGCAATACGCGCCCTGTTGATTGGTGCATTGCTGCTTTCCCCCGCCGCCTGCATGAGCCAGCCCATGTCATCCGACCAGTCCCACGCCATCGACTTGCAACGCTTCATGGGTCCATGGCACGTGATTGCGCATGTGCCCTACTTCGGTGAACGCGGCCATGTCGCCAGTCGCGATGAGTACACGCTTCGGCCCGACGGCAGGATCGGCGTTCACTACGCCTACCAGGAAGGTTTTGGGGAACCGGTCAAGACACTGGATTCGAAGGCGACGGTGAAGGCCGATAGCGGCAACCGGCGCTGGACGACCTGGTTTTTCGGCGTTATACCCACCAAATTCCGCATCCTGGAAACCGCGCCCGATTATTCCTGGGCACTGATCGACTACCCCGGGCGCGACCTGGCCTGGGTCTTCGCACGTAGCGCGGACATGGACGATTCCAAATACACCGAACTGGTGGGCCGCATGCGCACCCATGGCGTCGACACCACCCAGCTTATGCGCGTGCCGCAACGGCTGGAGCAGGTGGGCAAGCCGGGATTCGCCGCGCCAAAGAAACCCTAGAGGCGCAACCTCAACGCCCGTAATTGCTCAACGCCAGCTCCAGCAGGGACTTGGCCTGCTCGCGCAACACCGGCGGCTCGATGATCTCGGCATCGGCGCCGTAATGGAGTATGTCCATCAGCAATTCGCGGGAAACGCTGTACGGCACCTTCAACTCATAGCGACCGTCGGCCAGGAAACGACCTTCCTGTTTCGAGTGCCATTGCTCGTCGGCAACCCAGCGCGCGGTCTTGGCGCTGAACACGATGGTTGCCCAGCCCTTGGGCTCGCCGGAAAAGATGCCGTAGCTGGAAGCCAGGTGCTGGTTGAGTTCGGTGTCGGCCAGGTCCCGTGCGGCTTCATCGATGACTTTCGCGTTGCTGACGCGATCCACGGCGAAGCTGCGCAAGCCGTTGCGTTCGTGGTCCCATGCGTCCAGGTACCAGTTGTCGCGATAGTGGGTGATGCGCTGGGGGGACACCGTGCGCCGGGTGCGTTCGTCGGTGGAACGTGCGCGGTATTCGAAATTGAGCTGCTTGCGCTCCAGTACCGCGGTGGCGACGCTGCGGAAACTGGCCTCGTCCAGGCGCCGCCCGCGATGCGGGATTACCCGGACCCGCTCGACCGGCCAGTGATCGACGCCCGCATGGTCGGCCAGCAGGCCTTCGATGCGCTTCTGCAACGGCGCCAGCGCGCCGGCCAGCACGCCACCGCCGGTCCGCATCAGCAATTGCTGCGCGGCGAGAAGCGAATAGAGCTCTTCCGAACTCAGCCACAGGCCGGGTAGTTCGAAACGTTCGCTTTCTCCCGCCATGTAGCGGAAACCCGCTTCGCCGTCGCCCTCGATCGGCGCCATCAGCGCATCGCGCAGGTAAGCGAGGTCACGGTAGGCGGTGGCGCGCGAACAGCCCAGTTCCTCCTGCAGGCGTTTGACCGTGACCGGGTAGCGCGCGGCCTGGAGGATGCGGTGCAGGGCGGTGATGCGTTCGATCTTGTCCATGCGCCGATTATGGCCGAGCCGTGGCCGGTTTCGTGATGAACCCGGCGTTGGATCCGTTGTGGACCCCGCTGCATCGGCAGCTTGGGCCCGTGCGGTGCCGGACCCCGCAGTGCATCCCCGATGCATTGCGACCCCCAACGCGCGGACCCAAGCTGCCCCGGTTTGCCTCGAGCCGATACGGTGGTCACGATACATCCCGTAAGCCCAACTCCGGAGTGCCGCATGACCGTCCGTTCCCTTGCCCTGGCCTGCTTGATGCTTGCCGCCCTTGTCGCCTGCAAGCCGTCGGCCCCAGCCGGGCCGTCGACCGGCGCGACCGCCGCGTCGGATTCCCCCGCCAGCGTCGTGGCCGCAGTCGCGGCCAAGCTCGATCCACTGGCCAGCCCGGAGGATGACGTCAAGGCATCGATGTACAAGCTGCTGAAGATCAGGACGTACCACGCGGTCAGGATCATGGAAGGCGCCCGCGGCATGAACAGCGAGGTCGACTTCGTCGCCCCCGACCGCTTTCGGATGAAGATGCCGGTGGGCACCCAGGTGATCATCGGCGACACCATGTACATGCAGGCCAGCGGAAAGACAATGAAAGTTCCCTTGCCCAAAGGCACCCTGAGCCAGTGGCGCGATCCGCTGAAGATCGAGGAGAGCCAGGCCGGGATGAGCGTGGAAGCGCTGGGCAGCGACAGCGTGGAAGGCCAGGCGGCAAAGAAATACGTGGTCAGGCACACCCAGCCCAAGCCGGGCGAGTTCACTTACTGGATCGGCGACAACGGCCTGCCGCTGCAGCTGGTGCAGCAGGGCGAAGCGCAAGGCAAGCCCTACACGATGACCATGCGCTATTCGCGCTTTGATGACCCAGCCATCGTGATCGATGCGCCGCAATGAATTGCTGACCGGGGTTTGACCAGGGTTTGACCGGAGCCTGCGCGAACGCGCGCAGGCAGCGTGGATCGGAATGCAGGCCTGCCGCACATCCACGCCAATGCGTCGGGCCTGCCCCCGAGCGGGAGCGGCAACTGCTGGATGAGGAGCTGCGTCGCGACCGCGAGTTGTGTCGGCGCTGAGCCGTGATCCCAGCCCGGATATCCCGACCGGGACAGTGGCAGAATCGGGGCCGTGCCGAATGCGGGGAAAGCATTGGCACATCGACAGCCTGTCCCGGGGAAAGAAAATGCCTGTTCTGGTCAAGTCCGCGTTGGTGAGTTCGACTATCCGCCGTTGCCTGATGTTTCCGGCGGGGTCGCATCCATGATCGGGAAATTCTCGTGGGCGGCACTTGCAGCAGCGCTTGCATCCGCCGGCCTGGGCTTGCTGATCTGGCTGGGCGTCAGCATCACCCTGCTCCAGGGTGGTGGTGGCGAAATGGTCCTGCTGCGGTCGATGCAGCACACCGGCCTGCTGTTTGCCTGCGTACTGACCCTGTCCGCGGCTTACAGCCTGCACGCCTCTTCCCCCAACGCCAACGGCATGCGCTGGCGGCGACTCGCGATCGTGACTTTGCTCGTTTCCCTGGCCTCGGCGGTTGCCCTGATGGCTCTGCTCACGCGCAGGCCACCCGATGCGGGCTGGATCAGCGTTGCCGCGGCGCTGTTGAGTCTCGGCGCGATCGGCACCGTTTTTGCCTTGGGCATGCGGGTCGCCGCGACGGGCCGCCTGGACTGGCGTCAACAGCTGGTGGCGCCGACTTGCCTCTGCTACGCCCTGCTGGCGGGCGCCGCCCTGTTGTTTGCCCTGATTGCGATCAAGTGGCCCGGCCAAGAGATGCTTTCGGCCCCAGCGCCGTCCATGGTCATGCTGCTGGTGGTGATGGGCGCCTTGAAACTGCTTTACTGGTTCGAGAACGGCGGCATGCGGGCGCGGATTGCGCCGCTCTCCGCACAGGATCCCTTGCGGATCCGCCTGTCCGTGCTGGCCTTGCTGGTATTGGTTCCCTTGCTGCTTTGCGCCGGACTGGTCCTTTGGCCAGGGCTGGCGCCCAAGACCGGCTGGTGCGTCATCGCCTTGCTGGTGCTTGCCGGAGGCTACGGGGACCGGCAGCTGATGGCAGCAGAAGCAGGCGCTCCGAGCCAGGACCGCGATCCTCCTGGAACGCCTTCAATTCCATAAAGATGAATTGAAACAGTGAGTTGCATTTCACTTTCAGCTTGCAGGTGTTACCATGTAACCGTTTTCATCACTTCCATTTCCCGGTCGCGCCCTTGCCGCAACCGCCAATCCTGAGACCTGTCACATGCTCCGCGTAATTCCATCTGCTTCCGTGCTGGCGCTGATTGCCTTGCTTCCTTTCCACGCCCGCGCCCATCAACCGGTTCCGTGTGAGTGCGAGGAGTCCGCGGTGGTATCGCCCTGGAACGGTGGCGGCGAACTCGGCTTCGCGGCCACCCGCGGCAACAGCGTCAGCGAAAGCCTCAACGGCCGTTTCAACGTGCAGTACATGCACGACGACTGGATCCATGGCATGGATTTGTTCGGCCTGCGCTCCAGCGCCGAACACCGGGTGGAGGACGGCAACGGCGGCACCACCAGCGAACGCAACACTACCGCCAACCGCTACACGGCCGGGATCAAAAGCGCACTGAAACTGGGCGAGCACCGCCAGTTCACGACGGCGCTGCGCTATGAGCACGACGATTTCGCCACCTACAGCTACCAGCAGAGCGCCAGCGTCGGCTACGGCACCCGCATCATGGACGGCGACCGGACCCGGCTCGATCTGCAGATCGGACCCGGCTTCCGTCGTGCGCACAATGTCGTGGAAGATCAGACGGAGTCGGGCTTGATAGGCCGTGGCTTCATTGGCCTGAAGTTGAACCTGACCGAGAACACCGAACTGGAGAACACCCTGCTGGTGGAATCGGGCACCTCCAATACGTTCGCGCAGAACGACCTCGGCGTATCGGTGGCGATGAATTCGCACCTGGCATTGAAGGCCGGGTTGCAGGCAAGACATAACAGCGACGTCAACGCCGAACAGAAAAAGACCGACACCCTGACCACGATGAACGTGGTGTACCGCTTCAGATAGGCAGCGACGCCTCGCAGCCGCCGACGGCTAGAGGAATTCCCCGGCTCCCATTGCCAGCAACTCCGCCGCAAGCCTTTGTCCCAAGGCTTCGCCGGCATCGATCGTGGCTTCAGCCGATGCGCGCACCGTGCGTCCATCACTGGCCGAACCGACCAGGCCGGCCAGATGCAGCTGCGAGCCACGCAGTTGCGCATACGCCGCCACCGGCACGTGGCAACTGCCATGCAGCGCACGGTTCATTGCCCGCTCGGCTTCCACGCAGGTCCGCGTAGGCGCGTGGTCCAGCGCCGAAAACAGCGCCTGCGTATCAGCGTCATCGGCGCGGCATTCCACCGCGATGGCACCTTGTGCCGGCGCCGGAAGCCAGTCGGGGGCGGCCAGGCGCAGGCGGATGCGTGAGCCGAAGCCCAACCGCAACAAGCCCGCGCAGGCCAGCACGATGGCGTCGTATTCGCCCGCATCCAGCTTTGCGAGGCGGGTGTTGACGTTGCCGCGCAGGTCCAGCAGTTGCAGGTCCGGGCGCAATGCGCGCAGTTGCGCCTGGCGCCGCAGGGACGAAGTGCCCACGCGCGCACCCGGTGGCAGCGCCTCCAGCGAGGCATGGCTGTTGGAGATGAAGGCGTCGGCGGGGTCGTCGCGCTCCAGGATCGCCGACAAGGAGAACGGTGGATCAAGGTCCATCGGCACGTCCTTGAGCGAATGCACCGCGCAATCGGCATCGCCTCGCAGCATCGCCAGCTCCAGTTCCTTCAGGAACAGGCCCTTGCCGCCGATCGAGGCCAGCGAACGGTCCAGCACTTCGTCGCCACGCGTACTCATTGGCATCAGCACGACGTCGAGTTGCGGATGCGCCGCACGCAGCCTGGCGGCGACATGCTCGGTCTGCCACAGGGCGAGCGGGCTCTTGCGGGTGGCGATGCGGATCGGATTCATGCGCCATTATGCGGTTGGTGGTTGCTGGTTGGTAGTTGGAGACCAGACGGACATGCAGCCCTGGACTACGAACTACCAACCACCAACTACCAACCCCGAACCAGCAACCACGCTCACGCAGCCCACCACCACATTCAGAAATTCTTGACCGTATCGCGCAGCCCAGCCACGCAACGCCTGCTGACTTCAAGCGGCTCCTTGCCATGGCGTAGCAGCGCATGCACGCGGCCATCGCTGCTGCGCTTGAGTTCGGTGATCTCGTGCCGCGCGACCAGGCAGTTGCGATGGATACGGACGAAGCGCGCGTTGAATTCGTCCTCCAGCGACTTCAGAGATTCCTCGATCAGGTCCTCGCCACGCGCGTGGTGCACGACCACGTACTTTTCCTCGGCCTGCAGGTAATGCACATCTTCCACCGGGATCAGGCGCAGGCTGCCGCGCAGACGTGCGCACAGGTGGGTGCGCGGATGCTTGCCGGGCGCTGCCGGGGCATGGGTCTCGCGGCCGGCAATGAATGTGCGGGCGCGCTCCAGCGCCACCGCCAGTCGTTCCGCGCGCACCGGTTTCATCAAGTAGTCGATGGCCGCCGCGTCGAATGCGGACAGCGCGTGTTCGTCATAGGCGGTGCAGAACACCACCGCAGGCCGCGGGTCGAACGCAGTGAGATGGCGTGCCGCTTCCAACCCGTCCACGCCTGGCATGGCGATATCCAGCAGCACCAGGTCCGGGCGGAACTCGGCGCAAGCCTGCAGGGCAGTCAGGCCGTTCTCGGCTTCGGCCACTATTTCGATGCCGGCATGCTCGCCCAGCAGCGAACGCAGGCGTTCGCGGGCCAAGGGTTCATCATCGGCAATGACTACCTTCACGGCGCCTGCGTCCTCGATTCAACGGAAAGGGATGCGGCCCATGGTAGCGATGCTGTCGGCCAGCGTCATCCTGCGACGCGGTGCACACTACGCCTGTGCGAAACGCCGGGTCATCCAGTCGCCCAGGTCGCGTATTTCCTCGGCGCAGATCTGGTGCGCCATTGGATAGCGATGCCATTCCACCTCGAAGCCCAGGGTCTGCAGCAATTGCGCGCTGCGTTCGGCATGGATCACCGGAATCACAGGATCGCTGGCGCCATGGGCCATGAACACCGGCTGGGTCGCCGCGGTCTCGCTCCTGGCTTCTGCGGCAGTCCCGGCACCCGGAAGATAGGTCGACAAGGCAATCAATCCTGCCAGCGGCGTCTTCCGTCGCAGGCCAGCGGCCAGCGCGATCGCCCCACCCTGGGAAAATCCGGCCAGCAGGATCCGTTCAGGGCCGATGCCGCGCGCATGCTCGCGATCGATCAGCGCACCGGCTTGCAGGATCGACTGGTCAACGCCTTCGCCGTCGGCGCGGGTCGGGAAATCCATGCCGACGATGTCGTACCACGCGCGCATGCGCACGCCGTTGTTGATGGTCACCGCGCGTACCGGCGCATGCGGGAACACGAAGCGCAGGGCCGGCCAGCCCTCACGCACCAGTTCCGGCACGATCGGGGCAAAGTCATGTCCATCCGCGCCAAGGCCGTGCAGCCAGATCACCGCCCATTGCGGCGAAGGGCCGGTTTCCTGTTCCACGGTTTCCAGCAGGTCGATGGCGTTGTCCATGGCCCATTGTGGACGAGACAGCGCTTGCGCATCAAATCAATGCCACGCGGGAGCCGTGCCGAAAAAAAAAAGGCCCCGGCATTGCCGGGGCCCCTGTTGCGGTGATCGGGGTCTTCGCGCGACTCAGAACTTCTGCGAGAAACGAACGCCGAACAGCCGCGGCTGGTTGGTGACCGTATAGACCTGGCCGTTGGGATATTCGGGCAATACGCCCGATGCGCCGCACACTGATTCGGCGCACTGGGTGAAACGCGAGATCACCGCACGTTCGTCGAAGGCGTTGCTCAGGAAGAAGTCCAGCGCCCAGCTGTCCTTGGCGATGCCCGCGGAGAAATCGACCGTGGTGTAGGCAGGCATGCTGCCGAGTATCTCCCGCTCTGCGATGCGCAAATCGGAGGTTCGCTGGCCGACGTGCACCGCGCCGCCTTGCACGTACGCCTGGTAGCTGCCGACGTCGAAGACGTATCGCGCGGTGAGGTTGCCCTTGAACTTCGGCGTCACCGGCAGACGCGTGCCGGTGGGCGCTTCAGGGCCGGCAAACTCTTCCCCGGTATCCGGATTGATCACGCCGATCGGGCAATCGGTGATCGGTTTGCCGGTGGAATCGGTGAGGCCGCAGAAATTCTCGGTCAGCTTGGCGTCGTAGAATGCCGCGCCAGCGGAAAATTGCAGGTTGTAGGTGGCGGCGAAGTTCAGCTGCATTTCCGCGCCGTTGATGCGGGCCTGGTTGGCGTTCTTGATTTCCGTCAGGCCGTTGGCGCCAAGGATGCTGAACTGGAAGTCCTTCCACTCCTGGCGGAACACCGCACCATTGAACGTCAGACGGTTGTCCATCCAGCTGGTCTTCCACCCCAGCTCGTAGTTGGTCAGGTAATCCGACACGTAGGGGGGCAGGCTTCCACGGCGATTGTTGCCGCCGGGACGATAACCCTCCGACCAGGTGGCGTAGACCAGCTTGCTGTCGTTGATGTTGTAGGTCAGGTTGAACTTGCCGATGGTGTCATGTTCGCGCACGCCCTTGTCGATGTTGACGCAAGGCGCATCCTTGTATTGCGTGTCCGGATCCGCGCAGAACGCATCGGTCGGATCGTCCGGGTCATCGTCGATGTAGCTGCGGAATCCGTGATAGCCCTTGAGGGTGTTGTCGACGCGGAACGAACGGAACCCAGCCAGGGCGGTCAGCTTGTCGGTGAGGTCGAAGGACAGCTCACCGAATACGGCTTCGTCGTGGTCCTTGCGGTGTTGTTCGGTCAGCCACAGGGTGTCGGGCCAACCCGGCACGGCATCGGCATCGGCAAACCCGTCGATACGGTAATCCTGGTGGATGTCGTGCTCCTGGGTCTGCCAGAACAGGCCGCCGACGAAGCGCAGGCGATTCTCCTGGGGCGAGGCCACGCGGAATTCATGGCTGGTCTTGGTATAGCCGTCCTTGCCCTTGATGTACTGCGACGGATTGATGAGGTTACCGCCGTCGTCCAGGCGGTTGTACGAGCCGGACGGGCTGAGCGTGTCGTACCAGAACGAATAGTCGCTGTAGTCGGAATCCACCACGTCGTCGCGCTTCAGGTGGGCGAAGGCGTAGGTGATGTCGAAGTTGCCGATCTTGCCTTCCACGGTCAACGCCGCCTGGAACCACTTGTCCTCGCTGCGCTCGCGATAGGCGTGGGATACCGCCAGGTCGCCCACGTTCTCGTCGAACGCGAAAGTGCCGTTGGCCGTGGCCGTCTGGCCCATCAAGGTCGGGCTGATGGTCCAGTTGTCGTTGAGGTCCACCTTCAGCGCCAAACGCGCGCCGGTGGTGTCGACGTCGTTATAGTTGTCCTTGGCGCGTCCGGTGCAGACCAACAGATCGGTGGACGTGCAGTTGCGGTTGCTGACCACGCCGCCCCAGCTTGGTCCCACATCATTATCCGGATCGGCGACCCGGATCGGGAACTGCCGGTCGCCGGGCCGGTTGTCGATATAACCAGCTTCATGCTCGTTCCATCCGACCAGGCGGATGGCCGCTGTATCGGCAATGGGGATGTTGACGAAACCTTCTTCCACGTGGCCTATGCCCCCATGGCTGACACTGTTCGCCTCCAGGCTATAACCGGCTTCGAAGCCGCTTGGATCAGGCTTGTTGGTAATGATGCGCATGGTGCCGGCCTGCGAGCTGGCGCCGTACAGCGTGCCCTGCGGACCCGACAGGACCTCGACCCGGGCGATATCGTAGATGTGGATATCGAGGGGGCCCTGGATGGTGGTGACCGGTTGTTCGTCCAGGTACACGCCGACGCTGGGCAGAGAACCGGAATGGTTGCCGTCGCCGCCGCTGGACACGCCGCGCATGTAGATCTGCGCAAAACCCGGACCGAAAGTCTGGTAGGACACACTGGGCAAGTACTTGACGTAATCGTCGAAGCTGCCGACGTTGAGTTCCTCCAACTGCTCATTGCCGAGCACCTGGATGCTGATCGGCACCTTCTGCAGGTTCTCGGTGCGCTTCTGCGCGGTCACCGTAACCGTGTCGAGGGTCGCCGCCTCGGTGTTCTTCTGCGGCTCAGGAGCCGGCGTGGCCTCTTGCGCGAATGCGGCCGAGCCCACCGCCAGGTAGATGGCCGCGGCCAACGGCAATCGGGCAAAGGTCGACGGGATTCGTCGGCCACCTCGTTTCGTGTCGTGCCTCTTCATCTGCTTCACCTCTCTCTCCAGTGGTTTTCCAGTGTTTCGTGACTTGCCTTGCTTACGGGAATTGCGGTATTTCCGGATAGCTTTCGAGGACCGGGCCCAGCGTCTCTCTCAACGGTCCCAGCCAGGGTTCGAAATGGCGCCAATGGTCCACTCCCTCCCGGTAGATCGGCTTGCGTACCTGCTCTGAACTGGCGGTGCGTACCGCCCGCGTGTTCTCGAAGAAGCGCAGGCATCCTTCCTCGAACGGCAAGCCGCAGTAGTCGAGCAGGCGCCGTACTTCGGTTTCGGTGTCGTCGACCATGCGCTCATAGAAGACGCGGTGGACGCGCCCCGGCAGCACCTGGTCGAAGTGCGCCATCAACTCGACGTAGTCGGCGTAATAGCGGCCGATATCGTCCAGGCTATAACTGAAGCTCTGGCCGCGGGCGAAATGCTGTTTGAAGCCGGAGAAGCAGCAGGCCAGCGGATGCCGGCGGGCGTCGATGATCCTGGCATTGGGCAGGATCAGCTGGATCAGGCCGATGTGCTGGAAATTGTTCGGCATTTTGTCGATGAAGTACGGCGCGTCGGTCTTGCGCTGGATGCGGGTGTGCCCGAGGTAACGTTCGCCCAGCTGGCGCAACCCCTCCGCGTCCATGGACTCGACCACGTCGTGGTAGGGCATGGCCCGGCCGGCGTCGCCCTGGTTGCGCAAGGCACGGGTGATCGAGTTGACCTCCGGCAACTCCATGGTGCCTTCGACCGCGGAGTGGCTGGACAGGATCTGTTCCAGCAAGGTGGAACCGGCGCGCGGCATGCCGACGATGAAGATCGGATCAGGCGCGTCAGCACCGAAGCCCACACGCTGGCCGAAGAATTCGCGGGTGTAACTGCGCTTGATCCTTGCCACCCGCGCCGAGGTGTCCTTGGCGCTGTACGCCAAGGTTGCGTGGCGCAGTTTGTTGCCGTGCTGGTAATGCTGGAAAGAAGCCTCGTATTCACCCTCGTCTTCCAGTGCCTTGCCGATCGCGAATTCCAGGTGCTGGCGGTCTTCGGAAGCGAGACCGGGCAGGTCGAGTTGCCGCCGCATCGCGGCCAGGTCATTGGGGGAAAAACGGAAGGTCTTCAGGTTGGCCAGGCTCCACCACACTTCACCAAAGCGTGGGTCCAACTCCAGGCTGCGATGGTAGGCATCAATCGCCCTGGCTTGGTGACCGGCGGTCTTGAGTGCATGGCCATAGCTCATCCAGATCTTCGCCTGCTGCGGATAGACCTGGAGGATCTGTTGGTAGAGTTTGATCGCGGGTTCGTAATCACCGATACGGCATAGCACCACCGCCTTGAGATTGCGATAACCGGGGTTGTCGGATTCGTGCGCAAGCAGCTGGTCGATCTGGACCAGCGCCTCGGCGGGCCTGTTGGAGCGATGTAGCACCAGAGCGTAGTTCTGGCGCGCGGCGTGGAAGCTGGGCGCCAGCTCCAGGCTGCGCACCAGCAGGTTCTCCGCATCCTCGTTGCGGCCCAGCCGGATCGCCACTTCAGCGAGCATGCGAATCGCGGCCACGTCGGTGGGCGCGTGTTTCAGGTGTTCACGCAACAGTCCTTCCGCCTGCGGGATCCGCCCTTCCAGCAAGGCGCTGGCGGCAGTCATCAATTGCGGGTCGCGGGTGGAATGACGCAGGTGGTTCGCATAGGCCGCATCCGCGCCTGCGACATCATCCACGGCCCTCAGGTGATCACCCAGGGCCAACCACGCCTGTGGCAGGTCCGGCTTCAGCGCCACCGCCCGGCGCAATGCCGCCAGGGCCTGGTCGCCCTGCCCGTCCTTGCCCAGGGCAAGGCCAAGTTCGAACTGGGTGATGGCCGAATTGGGCTGCGAATCAGCCAGCGGTTGCAGGATCGCCAGCGCGGATCCGACGTCGCCACGGGCGCGGTGCGAGCTTCCCAGTATCAGCAGGGCCATCGGGTGGTCGCCGACCGCCCTGATGATCTCGTTTGCCTGTTCGCCGGCCAGCGCCGGATCCGTCGCCAGCAGCCTGCCCGCATGCGCAAGCGCGGTTTCCAGCGTGGCAGTAGGCGCAGCAGCGCTGTTCACGACGGCATGCGCCCTTGATTCAAGCAGCAGGGTTTTACATTGCCTGCGTTGGAAAGCGCGACCGGGTCCGGTGGATGACGCTGCATGGGCAAGCCTCGTTCGGTCATAGCGCTTGCAGCAATCTATAGTTGAACTGCATTGATTGGTAGTAGGAATCCACGCGCATGCGTTCGTCCTGTCCATGCGCGCGGTCGTCGTCCACGTCGTAGGCGATGCCGTTGAAGACATAGACCGGCATCCCTGCCGCGCGCAGGAAGATGCTGTCGGTCGCGCCGGCGGACATGTAAGGCGAAACCGGTATTTCACTCCAGATGCTTTTCGCCGCATCACCGATGCGGGCGAACAATTCCGGGTTCACCGGCGAAGGTGGGCTGGGCTGGGGCTCGGCGACACGCGTGAGTTCGATGGCGGGGTCGCCGATGGCCTGGCGAAGCGCTGCATCGACAGCGGCCAGGTCCTCGTCGGGCAGCACCCGGCAGTTCACCGTGGCCCGGGCCATCTGCGGCAAGGCATTTTCAGCGTGACCGCCCTGCAACAGCGTGGGTATGCAGGTGGTGCGCAACTGCGCGTTGTTGTAGGTGGAAGTGGCCGCCAGTCTTGCCAGCGCGGCAGCATCCTGCGGTTCAGCGGCCGCGGCGCGCATTTCCTGCGCAATCTGCTGCCCCGGATACAGCGCGGCCAGCCCGGCGTAATAGCCGCGGGTCGCGCTGTTGGTGTGCAGGGGAAACTGGAATGCGGACAACCGCGACAGTCCCTGCGCCAATCGGTAGATGGCGTTGTCTGCCGTAGGCAGCGAACTGTGCCCGCCCGGGTTGTGCACGGTCAGCTCAAAGCTGAGGTAGACCTTCTCGGCGGTTTCCACCGACAGCACCGCAGGCTTGCCACCGCGGATTTCAGGCCCGCCGCCATCGACGTTGATCGCGTACCCGGCCTTGATCAATTCCGGCCGATGGGCCAGCAGCCACTGCACACCGTTGTCGCCGCCGTCTTCCTCGCCAGCGGTGAGGGCCAGTACGTAATCGCCACGCGGCACTGTCTTCTCTGCATGCAGGCGCAACAGGGTCGCGACCAGGCCCGCCGCGCCGCCCTTGATGTCGGAGGTGCCGCGGCCGTAGAAATAGCCGTCGCTCTCGGTGAGCTTGTACGGATCGAAATGCCAGTCCTCACGCCGCGCCTCGACCACGTCCAGGTGTGCCATCAGCAGGATCGGCTCGCGGCGGCCACTCCCGCGCAGGCGCACCACCAGGTTGCGCTTGAGCGGGTTGTCGCCCACCACCAGTACGTCGGCCGGATCGAAACCTGCGGCGAGGAAGCGCCTGGCCAATGACTCTGCAGCCACGGTGGTGCTGCCATGGGACGGCGTGGTGTCGGTGTCGATCAGCTCCTGCAGTAGTTCGCGCCCCAGCTTGCGCTGCGCCTCTGGCAGCGGTTCGCCCGCTGATGCGGCAGCCAGGGGAAGCAACGCCAGCCCGGCCGCCAGAGCCAGGCAGGCCGCGCGTCGTGCGGCTGGTTGTGTCATGTTTTTCCTCCAGGGTGCGTCATGCGGTTTCCAGTGCCAGGGCCAGGCCCTGGCCAACGCCGACACACAAGCTGACCAGCGCGCGTCGCTGCCCCTGCCGACGCAGTGCATAGGCCGCAGTCATGGCCAGGCGCGCGCCGCTGGCGCCAAGCGGATGGCCCACGGCAATGGCGCCGCCATTGGCGTTGACGTGGTCGGCATCGTCGGCCAGCCCAAGCGCACGGGTGCAGGCCAGCACCTGGGCCGCAAAGGCCTCGTTGATCTCGATACGGTCGAAGTCGGCCAGCGCCAGGCCGGTGCGCGCCAGCAGCTTGTGGATCGCAGGCACCGGGCCCAGGCCCATGACCCGCGGCGCCACCCCGGCCGCCGCCATGCCGATGATCCGCGCCAGCGGTTGCAGGCCGTGGACTTCCAGCCCGCGCGACGACGCAAGCAGGACTGCGCAAGCGCCGTCATTCAATCCCGAGGCGTTGCCCGCGGTGATGCTGGTATGGCCGCCAAGCAAGGGCGGCAAAGCTGCGAGTCCCACGGGCGTGGAATCGGGCCGCAGCTGTTCATCCTGTTCAAACATGACCCTGTGCCCGTCACGCGTTAACGGTACCGCGGTGATTTCCCCACCGAAGGCGCCTTGCTGGTGGGCCCGCGCGGCGCGCTGCTGGCTGCGCAGCGCATAGGCATCCTGGTCGGCACGGGTGATGCCGTGTTCACGGGCAAGGTTTTCCGCGGTCTGGCTCATCGAATCGACGCCAAACTCCGCCTGCATGCGTGGATGGATGAAGCGCCAGCCCAGCGTGGTGTCGGCCAGTTGCTGGTCGCGGGCAAAGCCACTGCCGGCCTTGGCCATGACGTACGGCGCGCGGCTCATGCTCTCTACGCCGCCGGCGATGACCAGGTCGGCTTCGCCGCAGGCAATCGCGCGGGCGCCTTGGCCGATCGCTTCCAAGCCCGATGCACACAGGCGATTGACCGTCACCGCAGGCACGCCGTGTGGCAAGCCTGAGAGCAGCGTGGCCATGCGCGCGATGTTGCGGTTGTCCTCGCCGGCCTGGTTGGCGCACCCCAGGATCACTTCGTCCAGCATGCTCCAGTCCAGCGCGGGATGGCGCTGCTTCAGTGCGATCAGCGGCAGGGCGGCGAGGTCATCGCAGCGTACCCCGGCGAGTGCGCCGCCGTAGCGCCCGAACGGCGTACGCGTCGCATCGACGAGGTATGCGGGGTTCACAGGCCCTGTCTCCTGTACACATGCGGTGCCCAACCGCCCTGCCGGATCGCTTGCTCTATCTGTGGCTGCGCCGCGCGCAGCGCAGGCAGGATTTCCCTGATGGCGCGGTCGTGCGCCTTGTCGGTGTACTGCAGGCTCACGTTCAATCCGGCGACCACGCAACCGTTGCCGGCGCGTATGGGCACGGCGATTGAACACAGCCCCAGCTCGAGTTCCTGCGAGACCTGCGCATAGCCCTGCTTGCGCACGAGCTGCAGCTCGGACTTCAGCGCACGCGCATTGCGCAGCGTCTTCGGCGTGTAAGCCTGGAACTTGTTGCCCTGCATCCACGCATCGAGTTCGGCATCAGGCAGGTCGGCCAGCATTACCCGCCCCATCGAGGCGGCGAACGCGGGCAAGCGCGCACCGACGCCCAGGCCAATGCTCATCACCCTGCGTACCGGCACGCGCAACACGTAGACGATGTCACTGCCGTCGAGCACCGCCATCGAACAGGATTCGCCCACTTTCTGCGCCAGCTGCTCCATCGTCTGCTGGGCCAGTTCGGTCAGGTCCAGCGAGGACAGGTAACTGAAGCCCAGCTCGAGCACGCGCGGAGTCAGGAAGAAACTGCGTCCGCGCACACCCACGTAGCCCAGGTGTTGCAGGGTCAGCAGGATGCGCCGCACCACGGCGCGCGAGAGATCGGTGCGCGTAGCCAGTTCGGAAAGGCTGGGAGTAGGCAGGTCGTGGCCGAAGGCGCGCAACACCTGCAGGCTGCGCGCCAGCGATTGCACATAGTCCGGACTTTCTTCGAAACGCTCGCTCGCCATGCGCCGCTGCAGGTGGATTGACAGTTCGAGCGTAGAAGGTTTCCAATAGGTTCGCAATACGAATTAGTGTGCGATTACCGCACAAACCAGCCTTGGAATGCATGGGTGACCAGTGAGCGCGACAGCGTCCTGCACAGTTGGTGCGTGCAGTCGGAATGGGAGGCGCCGACCATTGTCGGTGGCCATGGCGCGCGCCTGCACGATGCCGAAGGCCGCGAATACCTGGACATGAGCAGCCTGGCCGAGTGCAGCAACCTCGGCCACCAGCATCCGCGTGTCGTCGCAGCGATCCGCGCCCAGGCCGAACGCCTGTGCTTCGTCACTTCGGCCTGGGGCGCGAAGCCACGCGCGGACCTGGCCGAGGCCTTGCTTGAGAAATCCGGCTTCGACGGCGGCCGCGTGTTCTTCACCCTGGGTGGCGCCGACGCCAACGAGAACGCGGTCAAGTTCGCGCGTGAGGCACGCGGCCTGCCGCGCGGCAAGGTGATCGCCCGCGACCGCTCCTACCACGGCGCCAGCTATGCCGCGATGGCCCTGTCCGGTGATGCGCGCACGCAGGCCCAGGTCGATGCGGCGTCGTGGGGCGTGCTGCATGTGCCACCGCCATACGCATACCGCTGCCCGTTCGGCAGCGACAGCGACGCGCAATGTGGCGAACGCGCGGTTCGTGCCGTGGCCGACATGATCCAGGGACACGGCGCCGATGCTATCGCCGCAGTGCTGATGGAACCCAATGCCGGCACCAATGGCATCATCGCGCCGGACAACTACTGGCCCGGATTGCGCGAGCTCACCCGCTCGCAAGGCATCCCGCTGATCGCAGATGAAGTGATGAGCGGCTTCGGTCGCTGCGGCGAATGGTTTGCCTGGCAACGCCATGGCGAAGAGGCGAAACCGGACCTGATGACCCTGGCCAAGGGCCTGACCGGCGCGCACCTGCCGCTGGGCGCGGTAGTGCTTTCGCAGCAGATCGCCGCTGGCCTCGAGCATGAAATGCTCTACACCGGGCTGACCTATTGCGGACATCCGTTGTCCTGCGCAGCGGGCGTAGCCGCGCTGCAGGCCTATGCAGACGAAAACCTGATCGAACGTTCGCGCGCCCTGGGCCGGCGCATGTTCAGCGCATTGCAGGCCATGCAAGCGCGCCACCCGCTGATCGGTGACGTGCGTGGCGGCCATGGACTGTTCGCGGTAGTCGAACTGGTCTCCGATCGTGCCGCACGCACGCCGATGGCGCCCTGGCCGCGGATGGCTGCTTCGCTGAAGGCACTATTGCGGCAGGCCATGGAGCAAGGGGTGTCGTTCGCCGCGCGCGGCAACCTGCTGATCCTGGCGCCGCCTCTGGTGATCGGCGAAGGCGAACTGGACGATGCGTTGGCGCTGCTGGACCGCCTGCTTGGGGAAATGGCGCAAGCCGGGGGCGCCGCCGCATGAGTTTCAAGCTGACCTACGCGACCATGTTCGATCCGCCCGTGGAATTGCATGAGCGCTTCGAGGCGGCGCTGGCCGAAGTCGAACGGCAACTGGGCGGCCAGCACCTGCTGCACGTCGACGGCGTGGATTGTCCCGGCGCCGGTTCCGAACAGCGCCACGGACCGATCGACCAACGCCGCCTGCTGGGCCACTTCGCCGTGGCCGATGCCGCGCAGGCCGGGCGGGCGATGGAAGCGGCGCATGCCGCGTTTCCCGCCTGGCGGGCGACGCCGATGGCCGAACGTGTGGGCCTGCTCAAGCGCGTCGCTGCACTGATCGAGGAACGCGTGTACGCGATCGCCGCCGCGCTCACTCTCGAGGTCGGCAAGAACCGCATGGAGGCGCTGGGCGAGGTCCAGGAAACCGCCGACTTCTTCCGCCACTATGCCGAGGATTTCGAGCGCCATTCCGGCTTCGACCATGCACTGCCGGACGATCCCCTGCCCGGTTTCAAATCGCGCAATCGCAGCGTGATGCGCCCGTATGGCGCCTGGGTGGTGATTGCGCCTTTCAACTTCCCGTTCGCACTTGCTGGCGGACCGGTCGCCGCGGCGCTGGTCACCGGCAACACGGTGGTGTTCAAGAGCGCCAGCGTTACGCCATGGTCGGGCCGGCTGCTGGCCGACTGCCTGCGCGATGCGGGCCTGCCTGCCGGTGTATTCAATTACCTCAATGGCGGTGGCAGCGAAGTCGGCGAGACCATGGTCTGGCACCGGCACGCCGCCGGAGTGACTTTCACCGGCTCGTTCGAGGTCGGCATGCATATCTATCGGGGCATCGCTGCCGGACTCTACCCGCGGCCGTGCATCGCCGAGATGGGCGGCAAGAATGCCTGCGTGGTCACCGCCAACGCCGACCTGGAACGCGCGGCCACCGGCATCGTGCGTTCAGCGTTCGGCCTGAGCGGACAGAAGTGTTCGGCGCTGTCCCGGGTCTACGTGGACGAAGCCGTTGCCGACGAATTGGCCGCCAGGCTGCTGGAAAAAATGCAGGTACTGCGGGTCGGTGATCCCTGCAGGCGCGAAAACTGGATGGGCCCGGTGACCACGGCCGGCGCAGTGGAGAACTACGAGCGCCATGTCGTGCAGCTTGCCCTGCATGGCGGGCGGGTACTTGCCGGCGCACGCCGGCTGGACGAAGGCGAGCTTGCGCATGGCCTGTTCGTCGCCCCGACCCTGGCCGAAGCGCCAGCCGACCACCCGCTTTTCGCCGAGGAAATGTTCCTGCCTATCCTCATGTTGTGCCGGGTCAAGGATCGCGCCGATGCCCTGCGCCTGGCCAATGATTCCGCGCTTGGACTGACCGCCGGCTGTTACGGCAGCGACGACGACCTGGAATATTTCTTCGAGCACATCGAAGCCGGCGTGACCTATGCCAACCGTCCGCAGGGCGCCACTACCGGCGCCTGGCCCGGCTACCAGCCGTTCGGCGGCTGGAAAGGTTCAGGCACGACCGGCAAGGGCATCGCCTCGTTCCATTACCTGGCCCAGTACCTGCGCGAGCAATCACGCACGGTGGTGGAATGAGCGCGCGCTTCCTGTCCCTGTCCGATGCGATCGCCGAGCACGTGCATGACGGCGCATGCGTGGCCCTGGAAGGCTTCACCCACCTGATCCCGTTCGCCGCCGCCCATGAAATCATCCGCCAGCGCCGCCGCGACCTGCATCTGGTGCGAATGACCCCGGATCTTGTCTACGACCAGATGATCGGCATGGGTTGCGCGCGCAAACTGACGTTTTCGTGGGGCGGCAACCCTGGCGTCGGCTCGCTGCATCGGCTGCGCGATGCGGTCGAGCATCAGTGGCCGCATCCGCTGCAACTGGACGAACACAGCCACGCCGGCATGGCTGCGGCCTTCTGCGCAGGCGCGGCGCGGTTGCCGTTCGGCGTGCTGCGTGGCTACCTGGATACCGATCTGGCGGCGCACAATCCCAACATCCGCAACGTGCAATGTCCCTTCACCGGCGAATCGCTGGCCGCCGTGGCTGCGATCAATCCCGACCTGACCATCCTGCATGCGCAGTGCGCCGACCGCCAGGGCAATGTGGTCCTGCACGGCATCGTCGGCGCCGCGCGCGAGGCCGCCCTGGCGGCGAAGTCGTTGCTGGTGACGGTGGAGGAAATCGTCGACGAGCTGGCCCCGGCGATGAACGCGATGCTGTTGCCGCACTGGGTGGTCGGGGCCATCGTGCATTGCCCCGGCGGCGCGTACCCCTCATATGCGCAGGGCTATTACGAACGCGACAACGCCTTCTACCGCGATTGGGATGCGATTGCGCGCGATCGCGAACGTTTCCAGGCCTGGATGACCGAACACGTCGTGGACAGCGCGGATCATCGTGGCTTCCTGGGCAGCCTGCTGGACCACGCGGCTTGAGCGCCTGCAGCCGCGAGGAGTGGATGACCATCGCCGCGTCGCGCCTGCTGTGGGACGGCTGCGTGTGCTTCGTTGGCATCGGCCTGCCCAGCGCGGCCTGCAACCTGGCGCGCATGACCCACGCACCCGATATCGTGCTGGTCTACGAGTCCGGCACCCTTGGCACCCGGCCGGAGACTTTGCCGCTGTCGATCGGCGATGGCGAACTGGCCCGGACCGCTGCCTGCGTGGTGCCACTGCCGGAAGTATTCAGCTACTACCTGCAGGCCGGGCGGGTCGACGTCGGTTTCCTGGGCGCCGCGCAGATCGACCGCTTCGGCAACCTCAACAGCACCGTGATCGGCGACTACGACGCGCCGCAGACGCGACTGCCCGGGGCCGGCGGCGCACCGGAAATCGTCAGCCATGCGCGCCAGACCTTCGTCATGCTCAAGGCAACGTCGCGCAGTTTCGTCGAGCACCTGGATTTCCGCACCAGCGCCGGCTACCTGGGCGGCTCGGGTGCGCGTGCGCGCAGCACCGCGCCCGGTAGCGGCCCGCGGGTGGTGATCAGCGACTTTGGCTTGCTCGCCCCGGATCCGGCGACGCAGGAACTGCAGCTGAGCGCGCTGTTTTCCGGGGTGGGCGTGGAGGAGGCGCGTGCCGCAGTGGGCTGGCCGCTGGCACTGGCCGCGCATGTCGGCATCATCGATCCACCGACCGCGACAGAACTGGCCACCCTGCGTGCCTTGCACGCACGCACGCACGAGGCGCAACGGCGACCGATGACGGTTCCGCTATAGATTCCCCATTCCCCCATGCGCATCCAAGGCCCGCGATGAACACCGCTTCCCCTCCCCGCCCGCATCTCAAGACCGAGCTTCCCGGACCCAGGGCCCGGGCCATGATTGCGCGCGACGCCGAAGTCATTTCTCCCTCCTACCCGCGCGACTATCCGTTCGTCATGGCCCATGGTCGCGGCACCGAGGTCTGGGACGTCGATGGCAACCGCTTCCTGGATTTCGCCGCCGGCATCGCAGTCTGCGCCACCGGCCATGCGCATCCCCAGGTGGTGGAAGCAGTGAAGAAAGCCGCCGACGATTTCCTGCACATCTCCAGTGACTATTGGCACGAGAACATGACCGCGCTAGGCGAGCGCCTGGCCGCGGTCGCGCCGATGCACGAACCGGCGATGAGCTTCCTGTGCCAGTCCGGCACCGAAGCAGTGGAAGGTGCGTTGAAGCTGGCGCGTTACGTGACCCGGCGCCCGCGCTTCATCGGCTTCCTTGGCGGTTTCCATGGCCGCACCCTGGGTTCCCTGTCCTTCACTTCCAGCAAGTACACCCAGCAACTTGGGTTTGCCCCGACCATGCCCGGCGTCACCCATGTGCCCTACCCCAATGCCTTCCGGCCGCTGTTCGCCGGCGCCGACCAGGGCAAGGCGGTACTCGATTACCTGCGCATGCTGTTCGAGCGCAACGTGCCGGCGGCGGAAGTGGCCGCGATCCTGGTCGAACCCTTGCAGGGCGAAGGCGGCTACGTGGTGCCGCCGGACGGCTTCCTGGCCGGCCTGCGCGTACTGTGCGACGAACACGGCATCCTGCTGATCTTCGATGAAGTGCAGTCGGGCGTGGGCCGCACCGGCAGGATGTTCGCCTGCGAACATGCCGGCGTTGCGCCCGACATCATGACCCTGGCCAAAGGCCTGGGTTCGGGGCTGCCGATTGGTGCGGTGGTGGCCAGGAAATCGCTGATGTCGCAGTGGAAGCGCGGCGCGCACGGCAACACCTACGGCGGCAATCCGCTGGCCTGCGCCGCGGCAAACGCGACCCTGGACCTGGTCCGTGGCGGGCTGGCCGACAATGCGTCCCGCGTCGGCGCCCATTTCATGTCGCGGCTGAAGGATCTGGCGCGCGATTACCCCTGCATTGGCGAAGTCCGTGGCCTGGGCTTGATGATCGGCATGGAGCTGGTTGAAAACGACGACGCCAGGAGCCCCGCGCGCGGGTTGTGCGACGACGTGGTCACCCGCGCCTTCCACAATGGCCTGCTGCTGCTTTCCTGCGGCGCCAGCACGGTGCGTTTCATGCCGCCATTGAACGTGAGCGTGGCAGAGGTGGACGAAGCCATGGACCTGCTCAGGACCAGCCTGCACCAGGCCTTGCGCGGCACGCGATGAATCCGTTGCGCCGGCTTCCGCTGCTTTTTTTGGCCACGCTGTCGTTGGCCGGCACGGCGCAAGCCGGACGCGAACCCGTGTTGAAGCAAGTCGACCTGCCGCACAACTACTACTGGCGTGAACTTTATATTCCGCAACTGACCAGCGGCCCGTCTTCAGCCAGTTTCGTGCCCGATGGCCGGGCACTGGTGTACAGCATGGCCGGCTCGCTGTGGCGCCAGGGCATCGGCGAAACCAGCGCGATCGAGTTGACCCACGCGACCGGCGCCTACGATTACCAGCCCGACGTCGCCCGCGACGGACGCAGCGTGGTGTTCACGCGTGACGACGGCGACGCGCTGGAAGTGTGGCGGCTGGACCTGGCCAGCGGCCACGAACAGGCGCTGACTTCCGGCGGCGCGGTAAACCTCGAACCGCGGCTGTCGCCGGATGGCAAGCACATCGCCTGGGTCTCGACCCGGGACAGCGGGCATTTCAACCTGTTCATCGCCGATATCGATGCCCAGGGCCTGCATGGCGCGCGACCATTGCTGGGAGAACGCAAGAGCAATATCGACCGCTACTACTATTCCGCGTTCGATCACGCGATCAATCCTTCGTGGTCGCCGGATGGGAAGGCGATCCTTTATCTCACCAATCCCGAAATCGCATGGGGCACCGGCGACCTGTGGTCGGTGGACGTGGACCATCCCGCGCAACGCAGGAAGATCCTCGGCGAGGAGACCAGCTGGAACGCGCGGCCGGAACTGGCACCGGATGGCAAGCGATTGTTGTTCGGCAGCTACCACGGCCGCCAATGGCAGCAACTGTGGCTGACCACGGCGGAGGGAGCCGCACCGTTGCCGCTGACCTTCGGCGAATACGACCGCCGCAACGCGCGCTGGTCGCCCGACGGCAAGCGCATCGCCTTTATCGACAACCGCGACGGCAATACCGCCTTGCGTGTGATGGACGTGATCGGCGGTGCGACGCAGACGCTCGCGGCCACGACCCGCGCCTACAAGACCGCAAGCTCGCGCCTGGTGCTGGATATCGTCGACGAACACGGAAAGCGCACGCCTGCGCGCGTGGCGGTGCTCGGTAGCGACACCCGCGCCCACGCGCCGGTGGATGCGTGGATCCAGGCCGACGATGGTTTCGACCGTGCGCGGCAATCGGCGGAAACGCATTACTTCCAATGCGCGCCACCGTGTGCGCTTGACGTCCCGGTGGGCACGACGAAGGTGACGGTGCAACACGGTTTCGCCTATGCGCCTTGGCAGCAACGGTTCGACGCGAAGGCAGGCGCCGAATCAAGGGTGCAGGTGAAGCTCATCCCGCAACGCCTGCCCACCGTCTTCGGCGACTGGATTAGCGCCGACCTGCACGTGCACATGAATTACGGCGGCCATTACCGCAACACGCCCGACAACCTCGCCCGCCAGGCGCGGGCCGAGGACCTGGATGTGGTCTTCAACACCATCGTCAACAAGGAAGAGCGCGTTCCGGATATCGGCTATTTCCGCACCGATGTCGATCCGGCCAGCAACGACGCGGTCACTATCCTCCAGGCGCAGGAATACCACACCAGTTTCTGGGGACATCTGGGCCTGCTGCAGCTGGACGACCACTTCCTCACTCCGGATTTTTCCGCCTACCGCCACACCGCACTGGCCAGTCCGTATCCGCACAACGGGTTGATCGCCGACCTGGCGCACGCGCAACATGGCTTGGTCGGCTACGTGCATCCGTTCGATACCTTTCCCGATCCGGCCAAGGATCCGGTGCTGAGCCATGCGCTGCCCGCCGATGTCATCAACGGCAAGATCGATTACATCGAGGTGGTCGGTTTCTCCGACCACAAGTCCACGGCCGCGGTCTGGTACCGCCTGCTGAACCTCGGATTCCCGTTGGCCACCGGCGCCGGCACCGATGCGATGGCCAACTACGCTTCGCTGCGTGGCCCGGTCGGCATGAACCGCGTGTTCCTGGATACCGGCGGCAAGCGTGATGGCGCGTCGGTCGTCACGGCGCTCAAGCGTGGACACGGTTTCGCCAGCAACGGGCCGTTGCTCGGATTGCTGGTCGATGGCGCAAGGCCGGGATCGATTGTGAAGACCGCGTCCGGCACGCACCGTTATCGGATCGCCCTGCGTTCGCCGGTGGCCATCGATCACCTGGAACTGGTGCACAACGGCGAGGTAGTCAAGTCGTTCGCGTTGGCTGGCGACCGCCGCAGCCTCGATGACAGCGGCGAACTGGAACTCGACGACGGCTGGCTGCTGCTGCGCGCCTGGAACGAAGGCGCCGATCCGCTGGTGCTGGATATCTATCCTTACGCAACGACGAATCCGGTCTGGCTGGGCGAGCCGGAACCCACCGCCAGTGCACGCCAGGACGCGATCTATTTCTCGGATTGGCTGGGGCGCGTGATCGAGGCCGCTTCCGTGCGCAACGACTACAACGACGCCGAAGAACGCAAGGCCACGCTCGATTATCTGCAAGAGGCACGCGAACGCTACCGGGCGCTTGCCGACGGCCGACACTTATCCGCAATTGAAGGCATCCGATGAAGAGAACTGCCTGGGCATTGTTCATCGCGTCCGTTCTTCCAGTCTGTGCGCTGGCGGCCGACGACCGCTTCCTGCCTGCGGACCTGGCGCGGCTGGCCGACCTGACCGAACCCAGATTCGCGCCCGACGGACAGGACCTGGTCTATACAGTGAGTACAGCGAACCTGGTCGAGGACAAGAACCAGTCGGACCTGTGGCGCGTGGGCTACGACGGCAAGCGCCGCGTGCGCTTGACCGACACTCCGGACAACAACGAATGGCGCGGGCAATGGTCGGCCGATGGAAAGTCGCTGGCCTTCCTGTCCGACCGCAAGCAGGCAGGTGAAGAGGAGGACGATGCGACCACGCAGATATGGACCATGCCTGCCGCTGGCGGTAAAGCGCGGCGGCTGACCAGTTTCGCTGCAGGCATCGAGGATTTCGTCTGGTCGCCGGATGGCAAACGGCTCGCGCTGATCGCACTGGACCCGGAATTCCCCGCCGCCACGCCGAAGCCCAAGAACTCGCCGCCGATCGTCACCGACCGCTACCAGTTCAAGGAAGACGGCGTCGGCTATCTGGGCTCGCGACGCAAGCACCTGTACCTGTTCAATCTGGCCAGCGGCAAGGTCGAACAACTCACGACCGGCGCCCACGACGAACAGCTGCCGGCGTGGTCGCCCGATGGAAAGCTGATCGCGTATGTCACCAAGCGCGGCGGCGATCCCGATCGCCACCTGAATTTCGACCTCTATTTGATCGAAGCCAAAGCCGGTGCCCGCGAACGCCAGCTGACCACCTTCCCCGGCTCGGACCTGGATCCGTACTGGGAAACGCGGCCGGCGTGGAGTCCGGACAGCAGCCGCATCGCCTACCTGCAGAGCGGCGAAGACAAGTGGATCTACTACGCGCCGTGGCAATTGGCAGTGGTGGACGTCGCCACGGGCAAGGCCACGCTCCCGGCGCCGATCGACCGCTGCTTCACCAAGCCGCGCTGGTCGCCCGATGGCAACAGCGTCTATGCATTGATCGAACAAAGTCTGGTCACCCACCTGTCGCGCATCAACCTGGCCGATGGCAAGGTCACCGAACTTACCCATGGCGACCGCTTCGACTACGACCTGGACGTGTCGGCCGACGGCCGTATCGTCGTGCTGGGTGGCGACGATCATCACCCCTATGAAATCTCCGCCGTGGAGGCGGAGGGATTGCGCGCTCTGGGCAAGCACAATCAGTGGCTGGCGCAAAAACGGCTGGCCGACGTGGAGACGATCCACTTCAGGAATGCCGACGGCACCGACCTGGAAGGCCTGCTGGTCAAGCCACTGGATTACCAGCCCGGCAAGCGCTACCCCACCCTGCTGCGCCTGCATGGCGGCCCGGTGTACGAATTCAGCCATGAATTCATGCCCGACTGGCAGGTCTATGCCGCGCAAGGGTATGCCGTTGTCGCGATCAATCCGCGCGGCAGTTCCGGTCGCGGCTTCGATTTTGCAAAGGAGATCTACGCCGACTGGGGCAACAAGGACACACAGGACGTACTGGCCACCGCCGATCATGTGGTGCAGAGTGGCATCGCCGACCCCGCACGCCTCGGCATCGGCGGCTGGAGCTACGGCGCCATCCTGACCAACGCGGTGATCGCGCGCGACACCCGCTTCAAGGCCGCGATCAGCGGCGCCGGCGCCTCCAACATGTATGCGATGTACGGCCACGACCAGTACATCCGCGAATACGAGATCGAGTTGGGCACGCCGTGGGGTAATCGCGAAATGTACGACCGCGCCAGCGCCCCGTTCCTGCACGCCGACCGGATAACGACGCCGACCCTGTTCCAGTGCGGCGAAGCCGACTTCAACGTGCCCTGCCTCGGCGCGGAGCAGATGTACCAGGCGTTGCGCTCGCTCAATGTGCCGACGCAGCTGGTGATCTATCCCGGCCAGAACCACGGGTTGACGGTGCCCAGCTATCTGCGCGACCGGATGGAACGCAACCTGGGGTGGTACGACAAGTACCTGAAGCCGTGAATGGCCACGGTCCTTTCCCCGCACGCCAAGGATGAAACGTCATCGCCCCGCAGGTGGGGATCCAGCGAATTCAATGCGTGGCAAGCAGGCACGCCTGGGCCATGCGAGCAAGGGGATGGCGATCTGCAGCAATCCGATCGGGCCGGCAGATCAACGCTTTGGCGTATAGCGCCCGAACCGCTTCATCAGCTTCACCAGCTCCACGTGCGAAATCGCCTTTGCGTACTTGCCGTCGTTACCCTGCATGTCACGCGCCGCGACCATGGCATTGACGATGGCTTCCTCGGTGGCCTGCACCGCGGCCTCGAAAATCATGTCCAGGTGGTCGTTGTCCATCGACTTCACGCTAGCCAGCGGCGCGCGCGCAAACGCACCCGCGTTCGCGGTGCTGAAGGCAAGGAAGATATCGCCCGACCCGTTGCCGGCGTAGCTACCCATGCGGGCCAGGCCCATGCCGGCACGCTTGGCCACGCGCTTCAACTGATGCGGCAGCAGCGGCGCGTCGGTGGCCACCACGATGATGATCGAGCCGGTCTCCGGCCTGGGTGCCGGCTGGCTGTAGACGCGGTCGTTGCGCAGGTATTGCCCGACCGGCACGCCAGCGATGCGCAACGGGTCGCGCATGCCGTAGTTCGCTTGCACAAGCACGCCGACAGTGAATTCCCCCGCTTCGGTCTTCGCCCGCCGCGAGGCCGTGCCTATCCCGCACTTGAACTCATGGCAGATCATTCCGGTGCCGCCACCGACATTGCCTTCGTCCACCGGGCCGGGCTTCGCCTCGGCAAGCGCCTTGGCCACGTGCTCCGGCCGCACATGGAAACCATTGATGTCGTTGAGTTCGCCGTCCCAGGTTTCGGCCACCACCGGCAGCGACCACCAATAGCCCGAGGGATCGGCCGTGCCGGAGCGGACGCGTTCGGCGATCACCGCGTCATGGACCACGCCCACGCTATGCGTATTGGTCAGCATCACGGGGCCTTCCAGCTGCCCGGATTCATCGATCCACGCCGTGCCGGTCATCTCGCCATTGCCATTGAGCGCGAACCACGCGCCGAACACCGGCGTGTCGTACGTGTCGTGGCCGCGTGGCAGGATCGCCGTGACGCCGGTGCGCACTTTCCTGCCGTCGGCCAGGTCCTCTATCAGCGTTACCTGTCCGACCGTGACCCCGGCGATGTCGGTGATCGCGTTGAGCTTGCCGGTCATGCCTTCGAAGGGAATGCCAAGATCGCGTGCCCGCGATTCGGCGGCGGACGCCAGCGTGCAGATCGCGCACAATGCGATGGCAACGGGGAGACGGCAACGGGATGCTCGGGACATGGGCGCTCTGCGACGGGTCCGGATGGACGGGCAGCTTACAACCAGATGGGGAGCCGCGATGCGTGCGCATGATCCAGTGAAAGAACTCGAGCGGGCCACCGCGCTGCCGGCGCGCTATTACTTCGGCGAGGACATGCTGGCGATGGAGCAACGTGCGGTAATCGCACGCAGCTGGCAGCTGGTCGCGCACCATTCCCAGCTTGCCGGACCAGGTGACCACGTGGTGGAACAGGTCGGCCATGTGCCGGTGCTGCTGGTGCGTGGCCAGGACGGCGTGCTGCGCGCCTTCCCCAACGTCTGTCGCCATCGCGCCGGTCCGCTGGCGCTGTGCAACGGCAAGGGCGCGCGGGCGTTGCATTGCAAGTACCACGGCTGGACCTACACCCTGGAGGGCCAGCTGCGTAGCGCGCCCGAGATGCAGGCGGCGCGGGATTTCACGGTCGATGACATCCACCTGCCGCCCTTGCGCGTGCATGAGTGGCAGGGGCTGGTGTTTGTCGCCCTCGACGACGCGGTGCCGGATTTCGACGAGGTGTATCGCGGCATCAGCGAACGCATCGCACCGATCGACCTGTCGACAATGCGCTACCTGCGCCGGGATTCCTACGACATCGACTGCAACTGGAAGGTCTACATCGACAACTTCCTCGAAGGCTACCACCTGCCGCACGTGCATCCCGGCCTGTCCAAGGTGCTGGACTACCGGATCTACGACACTGAATTGTTCCCCTGGTACTCGTTGCAGAACTCGCCCCTGCGCGACAGCGGCGGCGCCTATGGCGAGGGCGAGGCGTTCTACTACCACGTGTATCCCAACGTGATGCTCAACATCATGCCCGGACGCATGCAGACCAACCGCATCCTGCCGCTGGGCCCGGGACGCTGCCGGGTGGAGTTCGACTACTACTACGCCCAGGACGAGCAGGCGCTGGCGCGCATCTCGGCCGACCAGTCCTTCAGCGACGAAGTACAGACCGAAGACATCACCATCTGCGAATCGGTGCAGAAGGGATTGGCTTCGGGCCTGTACGACGCCGGCCGCCTGTGCCCGAAACGCGAAAGCGGCGTCTGGCATTTCCAGAACCTGTTGCGCGCGGCCTATGCCGACGACGCTGGAGCCCCCGCATGACCCTTGGCCAATGTTTTTTTTCAGCCCTCTTCCTGTCCCTGTGCGCGACTTCGGCGGGAGCCGGGACCGCGGAACGCACGGTGATCCGCGCCGGGCACCTGCTCGACGTGGAAACCGGCAAGGTCCTCGACGACCAGGCCGTCATCATCGAGGCCGGACATATCCGTGCCATCACCCCATGGAGCGCCGCCGCCGCCGCGGATGCACGGGTGCTCGACTGGTCTGCCTACAGCGTGGTCCCGGGACTGATGGACATGCATACCCATATTGCCGACGAGGGCGAGACCGCCGACCCCGCTGCGCCCCTGCACAGCACGCCGGCACGCGATGCGTTCATCGGCGCGAAGAATGCACGCGACACCCTGCGCGCCGGTTTCACCACGGTGCGCGACGTGGGTGTGTATCGCGGCTTCGCCGATGTGGCATTGCGTGATGCGATCAACGCCGGCCTGGTGCCGGGCCCGCGCATGTTCGTGGCCGGCGCCTACATCACCATCACCGGCGGCGGCGGCGAACTCACCGGACTGCCCAAGGGCACGGTGGTGCCGGAGGAGTTCCGCCGCGGCGTCGCCAATAGCGAAGCTGAAGTGCGGCGCAAGGTCAACTACCTGCTCGACCATGGCGTCGACGTGATCAAGGTCATCGCCACCGGCGCGGTACTTACTGCCGGCACCGAACCGGGGCAATCCGAATACACCCAGGCCGAGATCCACGCCGCAGTGGAGGAAGCCGGCAAGCGCGGCGTCTTCGTCGCCGCGCACGCGCATGGCGCCGAGGGCATCAAACGCGCGGTGCTGGCGGGGGTGCGTTCGATCGAGCATGGCTCGCTGATCGACGACGAGGGCATCGCGCTGATGAAGCAGCACGGCACCTGGCTGGACGCCGACATCTACAACGGCGACTACATCGACACCGTCGGCCGCGCCGCGGGCTGGCCGGAAGAAGTGCTGCGCAAGAACACCCAGACCACCGACGCCCAGCGCGAGGGTTTCCGCAAGGCGGCGAAGGCGGGGGTCAACATTTCCTTCGGCACCGACGCCGGGGTCTACCCGCACGGCGACAACGCCCGCCAGTTCGCCTACATGGTCCGCTACGGCCTGACCCCGCTGCAGGCGATCCAGGCGGCGACGATCAATTCGGCGACTCTGCTCGGCAAGGAGAACGAGCTTGGGTCGATCAGCGTTGGCAAGGCCGCCGACCTGGTCGCGGTGCAATGCGACCCGTTGCAGGATGTGGAATGCCTGCGCCAGGTACGTGGAGTGGTCAAGGCCGGGCAGCCGGTCGCGCTGGATTGATGCAGACCGCGGTCGGTGTGTTGGCCAGGCCCAGCGCCATTCGACCTTCCACCTCTCCGACGAGGCGGGACGGGATCACCTCTAACGCACTCCACATCACCGATATCCATTTCGCAGAGGCCGTATGAACGACACCCGGAAAATTGGCTTCTGGACCTGCACCGCCCTGGTGGTGGGCAACACCATCGGCATGGGCATCTTCCTGTTGCCGGCGTCGCTGGCGCCCTATGGATTCAATGCGACCATCGGCTGGGGCATCACCGTGGTCGGCTGCATCGCCCTGGCGCGGGTCTTTGCGCGGCTGGCGCGCGAACTGCCTAACGCGGACGGTCCCTATGGCTACGTGCGCAGCACCCTGGGCGAACTGCCCGCCTACCTCGCCATGTGGTGCTACTGGGTGTCGGTATGGATCACCAATGCGGCCCTGGCCACCGGCGTGGTCGCCTATATCCGCGCAGCATTTCCCGAACTCGCTCACCTGCAACCCTCCCTGTTCGCCCTGGGCCTGCTGTGGACCTTCGTGGCCATCAACCTCCTTGGTGTACGCAGCGGCGGCGGCGTGCAGCTGGTGACCACCGCGCTGAAACTGCTGCCGATGCTGGCCATTGCCCTGCTTGGCGCATGGATGCTGGTGAAATCGCCGCACGCCTACGTCGCGCACCTGCCGACCCAACCCATCACTCTGGCCGATTCGATGGCTGCCTCGACCATCGCCCTGTTCGCAATGCTCGGCATCGAGTCGGCCACGGTGCCGGCCTCCAGGGTCGAGAATCCGGGGCGCACTATCCCGCGCGCGACCATCTTCGGCACTTTGCTGACCGCGGCGATCTACCTGATCGTCTCGACCGTGCCACTACTGCTGATCCCGTCGCAGGAACTGGCTGCTTCACCGGCGCCGTTCGCACTGCTGATGGATCGATTCGTCGGCGATGGCTTCGGTCGCTGGCTGGCCTTGTTCGTGGTGATCAGTGGGCTGGGCGCATTGAACGGCTGGACCCTGCTGGGCGGTGAAATGACCCGGACCATGGCCGACAACGGCGTGTTGCCCGCGTTCTTGTCGCGCAACAACCGCCACGGCGCGCCCGCCTTCGCCCTGGTCATTACCGGGCTGCTTGCCAGTGCCATGATCCTGATGACCTACAGCAAGTCGCTGGTGAACGGCTTCACGGTACTGAGCCAGGTGGTCACCGCGGCCAACCTGCCGCTGTACGTGTGTTGCTCGATTGCGCTGGCGGTATTGTGGAAGCGAGGCAAGCGGCTGGACGATGCGGGGGTGCGCGGCCTGTTGCTGATCGCGGTGCTGGGCACCGCGTATGCGATCTTCGCCTTCGTCGGCATGGGTCACGAAGCTTTCCTGATGGCATTGGTGCTGGCTGCCGCAGGGCTGCCGCTATACGTGTTCATGCGCGTGCTGCGCGCCCGCCTCAACCGGTCCTGATCCATGCCCCGCGATCCACGCTACGACATCCTGTTCAGCCCGATCCGGATCGGCCCGGTGACGGCCAAGAACCGGTTTTTCCAGGTTCCGCACTGCAACGGCATGGGCCATGCGATGCCGTTGGCGCATGCGGCGATGCGCGAAATGAAGGCCGAGGGCGGCTGGGCGGTGGTGTCGACGGAAGAGTGCGAGATCCACCCGAGCAGCGACCTCACCCCGTACGTGGAAGCGCGGCTGTGGGACGACCGCGACATTCCCGCGCTGGCGCTGATGTGCGACAAGGTCCATGCGCACGGCGCACTGGCCGCGCTGGAGTTGTCGCACAACGGACCGACCGCATCCAACCTGTATTCGCGCGAAGTGCTGCTGGCACCGTCGCACCAGCCATCCAAGTACGGCTATCCGTCGCAAGCGCGGGCCATGGACCTGCACGACATCCGCGAATACCGGCGCTGGCACCGCGAGGCCGCGATCCGCGGCAAGCGCGCGGGCATGGACATCATCTACGTCTACGCCGGCCACGACCTGTCGCTGGCCATGCACTTCCTGCAGCGCAGGCGCAACCAGCGCACGGACGAATACGGCGGCTCGCTGGAAAACCGCGTGCGCCTGCTGCGTGAAGTACTGCAGGACACCAAGGATGCCGTCGGCGACACGTGCGCGGTGGCCTTGCGGTTCGCCACCGAGGAACTGCTGGGGCCGGGCGGCGTGGAATTGAATGAGGCACGCGACATCGTCGGCATGCTCGCCGAACTGCCCGACCTGTGGGACGTCAACGTCGCCGCCTGGTACAACGACTCGCTGCCCTCGCGCTTCGCCGCCGAAGGCGCGCAGGAACCCTTCATCGACTTCGTCAAGAAGACCACGACCAAACCGGTGGTCGGCGTCGGCCGTTTCACGTCGCCGGACACCATGGTCTCGCAGCTCAAGCGCGGGGTGCTGGACATGATTGGCGCCGCGCGTCCTTCCATCGCGGATCCTTTCCTGCCGAAAAAGATCGAAGAAGGCCGCATCGATGACATCCGCGAATGCATCGGGTGCAATATCTGCGTGTCCGGCGACATGACCATCTCGCCGATCCGCTGCACCCAGAACCCGACCATGGGCGAGGAGTGGCGCAAGGACTGGCATCCGGAAAAGATCGCGCCGCGCACCTCGCAATCGCGCGTGCTGGTGGTCGGCGCCGGCCCGGCCGGACTGGAAGCCGCGCGTGCCTTGGGCCAGCGCGGCTACGAAGTGAACCTGGCCGAGGGCCGCAAGGAACTCGGCGGACGCGTGACCCGCGAATCGCGCCTGCCCGGCTTGTCCGAATGGGCGCGGGTGCGCGACTGGCGCGTCGGCCAGATCGGCAAGCTCTCCAATGTCGGCGTGTACATGGACTCGCAACTGAGCGCGCAGGACGTGCTCGACTTCGGCGCCGAACACGTGGCCCTGGCCACCGGCTGCCACTGGCGACGCGATGGCTTCGGCCGCAGCAATGGCCTGGGCATTGCCGGATTCGAGGACAACGATCGGGTCTTCACTCCCGATGACATCCTCCAGGGCCGCTTTCCCAAAGGCCGCGTGGCGATCTTCGACGACGACTATTTCTACCTGGGCAGCGTCATCGCCGAAGCGCTGCGCAAGCAGGGTTGCGAGGTGGTCTATCTCACCGCCGACGACACCATCGCCTCATGGAGCGTGCACACGCTGGACTACCGGCATATCCAGAAGCGGATGGCAGCGCTGGACGTGGAGCAGGTCGTTGCCCACAACATCACCGGCTTCGACGACGCCGGCCTGCTGCTGGAGAACGTGTGGAGCGGCAAGTCGCGCACCCTGGACTGCGATGCGCTGGTCACGATCACTGCGCGCGTTCCCGACGACGCGCTGTACCAGGAATTGAGATCGCGCGAATCCGAGTGGGCCGACGCCGGCGTGCGTTCGATCCGCTGCATCGGCGACGCCCTGGCCCCGGGCCTGATCGTGCACGCGGTTTACGAAGGCCACCGCTACGCGCGAGAGCTGGACACCCAGCCGACCGGCGAGGTCGGGTTCAAGCGCCATTTCCACGGCGTCGAAGTGGCGAACCCGACCTGACCACCGGCGCGTCGCCTCACCCACTCATCGCTTTACATCAAAGCCACTGCCGCCAAGGAACGCTTCCACGTCGGCAACCCCGAGCAGGTTGAAATCACCCGGCAGCGAGTGTTTCAGGCAGGCCGCGGCCAGGCCGAAGTACAGGCCATCCGCATCGCCCATGCCGGTGATCGCACCATGCAACACGCCGGCGGCAAAGGCATCGCCGGTGCCGATCCGGTCGACGATGGAAGCAAGCTCATGGACCGGGGTGACGTGGCTGGCGCCATCGCGCAGCGCGTCGATGGCCGACAGCGCATGGTGGTCGACGCTGCGCTGCACGCGGATCGTTGCCGCCATCCGCTGCAATCGAGGGAAAGCCGCGAAGGCGGCCTGGGCGCCGGCCCGGAATTGCTCCGCGGCCGTGGC
>JBDTPP010000008.1:0-44826 GCA_039932615.1 Pseudoxanthomonas sp. | reverse complement strand
TGTTGGATACCAATGTGCTGATGCACGACCCGACCGCGCTGTTCAAGTTCGAGGAACACGATGTATTCCTGCCGATGCAGGTCATCGAGGAACTGGACAACGCCAAGAAAGGCATGACCGAGGTCAGCCGCAATGCGCGCCAGGTCAGCCGTTTCCTCAATGAACTGATTGAAGGCGCGGGTGCCGAGCAGATCGACGCGGGCATCGTCCTGAGCCATCCGCAGGGCCTGCAGCTGAAGTCGCCGGACGCGATTGGCCGGCTGTATTTCCAGACCAAGCCGGTAGCACCGGGCCGCACCTTCGGCGCGGTGGCGCCGGACAACAAGATCCTGGCCGCTGTGCTTGAGCTGCGCGAGGAACATCCGGACATGCCGGTGATCCTGGTGTCGAAGGACATCAACCTGCGGATCAAGGCCGCGATCAGCGGACTGGTGGCAGAAGACTACGAGAACGACCGTGCGCTGGATGATTTCAGCCTGCTGTTCACCGGCGCGACCGAGCTTTCGGCCGATTTCTGGGACCGCCACGAGAAAGACCTGCGTTCGTGGAGCGACAAGGGCGGACGCACCAGCTACGAAGTCAACATGACCGACGACGAGGACTGGTATCCCAACCAGTTTCTGTACCTGCCGGGCGAAGATGAAGTTGAATTCCGCGTTGCCAAGGTTGGTGCCGACAAGAAGGCGACGCTGGCCCTGGCGGACGATTTCCGCAGCAGCCAGCATGCGGTCTGGGGCATCCTCGCCCGCAATCGCGAACAGAATTTCGCCTTGAACGCGCTGATGGACCCGGAGATCGATTTCGTCAGCCTGCTCGGTACCGCTGGCACCGGCAAGACCTTGCTGGCCCTGGCCGCGGGGCTGGCGCAGACCATGGACCAGCAGCGTTACCGCGAGATCATCATGACCCGCGCGACGGTCAGCGTTGGCGAGGACATCGGCTTCCTGCCCGGCACCGAGGAAGAAAAAATGACTCCGTGGATGGGTGCTCTGACCGACAACCTGGAGGTGCTGACCCACAACCAGGACGGCGGCGCCTGGGGCCGCGCGGCGACCAACGATCTGTTGGCCTCGCGGATCAAGATCCGTTCGATGAACTTCATGCGCGGGCGCACCTTCCTCAGTCGTTACCTGATCCTGGACGAAGCGCAGAACCTCACCCCGAAACAGATGAAGACCCTGATCACCCGTGCCGGTCCCGGTACCAAGATCGTGTGCCTGGGGAATGTAGAACAGATCGACACGCCGTACCTGACCGAGACCACTTCGGGCCTGACCTACGCCGTGGACCGGTTCAAGAACTGGGCGCACAGCGCGCACATCACCCTGCGTCGCGGTGAGCGCTCGCGCCTGGCAGATTACGCGTCCGAAGTGTTGTAGCGGGGGCAGAGCGCATGGGCGTGTACCTGCCACGCTGGGTCTGGATCGGCGCCGTCGTCCTGGCGGCGGTGGCTGGCATGGTCAACGTGATTGGCTTCCTGGGCTTCGAGCATCAGGCGGTCAGCCACCTGACCGGCACGACCAGTCTGCTTGGCGCCGCCCTGGCCGATGGCGACAGACGCGCGATCCTGCACTTGTGGGGCCTGCTGATCGCCTTCTGCCTGGGCGCCATGATCAGCGGCATGATCATCCAGGACAGCACCTTGAAACTCGGGCGACGCTATGGCCTGGTGCTGGTCCTGGAAGCGTTGCTGTTGCTGGCGGCCACGCCGCTGTTCAAGCAGCAGTTGATCTGGGGCGCACTACTGGCGGCAATGGCCTGCGGCCTGCAGAACGCCATGGTCACCACTTACAGCGGCGCGGTGGTGCGCACCACCCACCTCAGCGGCATGTTCACCGATCTGGGCATCGGCCTGGGCCATCTGCTGCGTGGCATGCCGTTGCAGAAACGCAGGTTGATGTTGAGTGGATTCATCATCAGCGGCTTTCTGGGCGGCAGTATCGTCGGTGCCTGGCTGTTCCGGCATCTGCAATACGACGCACTGTTGGTCCCCGCCGCCTTGACCGGGGTAGTCGGCGCCAGCTACATGGCCTACCGGCACTGGCACCGCGAACCAAGCGATTGATGCCGGCATCGCCTGCAGGCGACTTGCCGGGCAAGGCTATTGCACAATAGGCCATGCACCGATCAACAACGATTTCCGCACTGAGCATCGCCGGCTCCGATACCGGCGGCGGTGCCGGCATCCAGGCCGACCTCAAGACCTTCGCCGCGCATCGCGTACACGGACTTTCCGTGATCGCGGCGCTGACCGCGCAACACACCCGCGGGGTGATCGCGGTCCACGTGCCGCCAGTGGAATTCCTGCGTGCGCAGATCGACGCTTGCTTTGATGATTTCGAGATCCGCGCAGTCAAGCTGGGCATGCTGGCCAATGCCGACGTAATCGGCGTCGTCGCGGATACAGTGGAGGCGCGCAAGCCAAATTTCCTGGTCCTGGATCCGGTGATGGTAGCCACGAGTGGCGCGAAGCTGCTTGAGGATTCCGCGCTGCAGGCGTTGCGCGGACGCCTGATTCCGTTGGCTTCGGTGCTGACGCCCAACCTTCCGGAAGCCGAACTGTTGCTGGGTCACCCCATCATCGATCTTTCGGCGATGCGCGCCGCCGCGAACGAGTTGCGCGCTCTCGGCGCCCGTGCGGTTTTGCTGAAAGGCGGCCATATGCAGGATGGCGGAGACGTGGTCGACCTGTTCGCCGATGCCGATGGCATCCGCGAGATCGTGCACACACGACTGCAGCTGGAAGCACACGGCACCGGCTGCACCCTGGCCGCGGCCATCGCCGCCGACCTGTGCCTGGGAATGAACGTGGCCGAAGCCTGTTCCGCCGCATCCGACTACGTGCACGCCGCGCTGCAGGGGGGCTATCGTCCGGGACGCAGCGACATCCTGCTGCTGGATCATTTCGGCGCATCACCCGGGCGATGAACATCCAGTCGTTGAAAATACCGCTGTCGGCCGACGATGGCCACCGCTACCAGTTGCTTGCGCGAGTTCCCTCGCAAGCCCATGCCAGCCTGCTGTGGTTGCCTGCGCTGGGCGTCGCTGCGCGGCACTACCTTCCGCTGGCCGATGCGTTCGCTGCGAATGGCGTCGCCGTGTTCCTGCACGAGATGCGTGGCAATGGCAGCAGCAGTCTTCGCGCCAGCCGCGAGATCGATTGGGGTTATCGCGAGATCCTCGCAACCGATATTGCCTGCAGCGATGCGGCGATCACCGCACACTGCCCGACCACGACCCGCATCATCGGCGGCCACAGCATCGGCGCGCAATTCGCGGCGTGCTACCTGGCCCTGCATCCCTTGGCATTCGGGCAGCTGTGGCTGGTTGCCAGCGGCTCGCCTTACTGGCGCAATTTCCCCGCGCCCAACCGCTTTGTATTTCCCTTTGCCTACCAGTTCGTGCCGTGGCTGGCCGACCTGCGCGGCAGCCTGCCGGGCCGCCAGCTCGGCTTCGGTGGCGATGAGGCGCGCACGCTGATGCGCGACTGGGCCCGGGTCGGCCTCGGCAATCGCTATGCGGCTGCAGGAATGGAAACCGACCTGGAGGCTGCCTTGTCGCAGGTCGAGGTTGAAGTGCGCGCCGTGCTGCTGGCACGCGACTGGTTCGCACCGCGTCGTTCGATGCAGGGCCTGCTCGACAAGTTGCCGCGTTCGCCCTCGTCCATCACTATCATTGATCACGCTGCGCTCGGCGTGGCTGCGGATCACTTCGCGTGGATGAAGCAGCCGCAGGCCGTGGTGGATGCGTTGCTGGGTCGCTATCGCGGGCAATCATGACCAGGCCGCCGGCGTGGGAGCGGCGGCGAGAACGCCGCTCCCACGGTCGAGGATCAGGCCGCGTAACCCTGCGGATTCATCGACTGCCAGCGCCAGGCGTCCCGACACATGGCATCGACATCCAGCTGCGCATGCCAGCCCAGCGAGCGGTTGGCCAATGCCGGATCCGCATAGACCTCAGCCACGTCGCCGGGCCGGCGGGCCACGATCTCATAAGGAATCTCGCGGCCCGAAGCCTTCTCGAAACCGCGCAGCAGTTCCAGCACGCTGACGCCGCGGCCAGTGCCGAGGTTCACGGTAAGGCTGCGGCTTTCGCGCACCAGGTAATCCAGCGCATCGGCATGGGCCCGGGCCAGGTCCATCACGTGGATGTAGTCGCGCACGCCGGTGCCGTCGACGGTTGGATAGTCGCCACCGAATACCTGCAACCTGTCGCGCCTGCCAACCGCGACCTGGCAGATGTACGGCATCAGGTTATTGGGGACGCCGGACGGATCCTCGCCGATCAATCCGGATTCGTGGGCACCGACCGGATTGAAGTAACGCAGGTTCGCGGCGCGGAAGCCTGCATCGAATTGGCATAGATCCTCGATCAAATGCTCCATGACCAGCTTGGTACGGCCATAGGGGTTGGTAACCTGCAAGCGCGCGTCTTCACGCACTGGAACGGTTTCCGGATCCCCGTAGACCGTGGCCGAGGAACTGAACACCAAATGCTGCACGCCTGCTTCCTTCATCACCTGCAGCAAGGTGATGGTGCCGCTGATGTTGTTATCGAAATAGTCCAGCGGGCGCTCGCAGGATTCGCCCACCGCCTTGAGCGCGGCGAAGTGGACAACCGCGTCGAACGACTGGGCGGCGAACAGCCTCGTCATCGCCGCACGGTCGCGCATGTCCACGCGGTGAAATTCGACCGGCTTGCCCGTCAACCGCTCCAAGCGCTGCAACACTTGCGCCGAGCTGTTGCTGAAATTGTCGGCGATGGCCACATCGTGGCCGCGTTCCGTGAGTACCACATGGGTATGGCAACCGATGTAACCGGTGCCGCCGCAGAGCAGGATGCGCATCGATATTCCTCTGGTTGGATGGATGATTATCCATGAGGATTGGCTGGGCCATGCGATAGCACGATTGCAAGCAAACACAGGAGCGTTGCTGGCCTGCTTTTTGCGGTTTGTGCGTTACACGGGCCTGTAGGCCGACGATATGCATCATCGACACCTGCCCAAGCCGCCGATGGCATCCGCTAGACTCAACCGCTGCCCGCCCCATGGACGAGACCCATCATCGATGAATGCGCCATTGACTTCACCTGACCAGACAAGAATCGCCGTCATCGGCCTGGGTTACGTAGGCCTGCCACTGGCAGTGGCCTTCGGCCATCGCTTCCCTACCCTGGGCTTCGACATCAATGCCAAACGCATCGGCGAGCTTAGACGTCATCACGACCACACCCTGGAAGCTTCAGAAGACGAACTTCGCGCGGCAGAGCAACTGGAGTTCAGTGACGATCCAGCAGCCCTCGCCGGCTGCAACGTCTTCATCATCACCGTGCCCACGCCGATCGACGAATACAAGCGTCCCGACCTGCACCCGCTGGAATCGGCCAGCCGCACTGTGGGCCGGGCGATAGGCAAGGGCGGCGTTGCCATCTACGAATCAACCGTGTACCCGGGCGCAACCGAGGAAGTCTGCGTGCCGATCATCGAGCGCGAATCGGGACTGAAGTTCAACCAGGACTTCTACGCTGGCTACAGTCCCGAACGTATCAACCCCGGCGACAAGCAGCATCGCCTGGAGACCATCATGAAGGTGACCTCCGGCTCCACGCCCGAAGCCGCGGATTTCGTCGATGGCCTCTATCGCAGCATCATCACCGCCGGCACCCACAAGACCTCCAGCATCCGCGTGGCCGAGGCCGCAAAGGTCATCGAGAATACCCAGCGCGACGTCAACATCGCCCTGATCAATGAGCTGGCGCTGATCTTCCACCGCCTCGGCATCGACACCCACGAGGTGCTGGAAGCCGCGGGCACGAAATGGAACTTCCTGCCATTCCGCCCCGGCCTGGTCGGCGGCCACTGCATTGGCGTGGATCCCTACTACCTGACCCACAAGGCCCAGCAGATCGGCTACCACCCGGACGTGATCCTGGCCGGGCGCCGGATCAACGACGGCATGGGCAGCCACGTGGCGCGCCGCACCGCCAAGCTGATGGCCAAGCGCAACCTGCAGACGACCCAGTCCGACATCCTGGTCCTGGGCCTGGCCTTCAAGGAGAACTGCCCAGACCTGCGCAATACCAAGGTCGTGGATATCGTCAATGAGTTGCGCAGCTACAACGCCAACGTTCATATCCACGACCCTTGGGTGAGTGCCGACGAGGCGCGCCACGAATACGGCCTGGAGCTGGTCGCGCAACCCGAAACCGGCAAATACGACGCGATCATCCTGGCCGTATCGCACAACCAATTCATCGCACTGGGCGCGGAAGGCATCCGCGCTTTCGGCAAGCCTGGCGCGGTCTTGTTCGACGTCAAAAGGGCACTGCCGCGCGCCAGCGTGGACGATTGCCTGTAGTTCCGGCTTCCCTGCAGTTACAGGCTCGCCCTTCCGCACCCGCCACCCAGCAAGGATCCACATGCGCGTTCTGGTTACCGGCGCCGCCGGCTTCATCGGCTCACATCTCAGCGAGCGCCTGCTTGCGCGTGGCGACCAGGTGCTGGGCTACGACAACATGAACGCCTATTACGATCCGCGCCTGAAGGAAGCGCGCCTGGCCAGGCTCACGCCGCAGGCCGGTTTCAGTTTCGTGCGCGCTTCGCTGGAAGATCGGGCGGCGCTGGAAGCCGCCTTCGAACAATTCAAGCCGCAGCGCGTGGTCAACCTGGCCGCGCAGGCCGGCGTGCGCTATTCGCTGGAGAACCCGCAGGCCTATATCGACAGCAATATCGTCGGCTTCATGAACATCCTGGAAGCCTGCCGCCATCATGGCGTCGAGCACCTGGTGTATGCCTCTTCCAGCTCCGTCTACGGCGCCAACAAGAAGCTGCCATTCGCGGTCGAGGACAGCGTGGACCACCCTGTCAGCATGTACGCGGCCACCAAGAAGGCCAACGAACTGATGGCCCACACCTACAGCCACCTGTTCAACCTGCCGACCACCGGCCTGCGTTTCTTCACCGTGTACGGCCCCTGGGGCCGGCCGGACATGGCCCTGTTCCTGTTCACCCGCAAGATTCTTGCCGGCGAGCCCATCGACGTGTTCAACCATGGCCACCACACTCGTGACTTCACCTATATCGACGACATCGTCGAAGGCGTGATCCGCACCCTGGACCACGTACCCGGGCCGGATCCGAAGCACGACCCGATGGCGCCCACGCCCGCCACATCGAGCGCTCCCTACCGGGTCTACAACATCGGCAACCACCAGCCTGTCCAGTTGCTGCGCTACATCGAGGTGCTGGAAGACTGTCTGGGCCGCAAGGCTGAACGCAATTTCCTGCCCCTGCAGCCGGGCGACGTGCCCGACACCTATGCCGACGTAGAAGCGCTGCAGCGCGACACCGGCTATTCGCCGTCGACCTCGATCGAGACAGGGGTCAAGCGCTTCGTCGACTGGTACCGTGAATACCATCAACGCTGAACAGGGGTGCACGAGAGTTCGCGTCTGGCCGCAATCGCCCGTTCATGCCGTTACTTAGCTTTAGTCAGACACCACAGGGGATACACCAATGAAACAACGCGCTCTGCTGGGCCTTGTCGCCGCAGGTCTTGTATTGATGCTGGGTGGCTGTGCTACCACTTCTGGCACCGCCACGCCCCCTCCTGCCCAATCAAACCTGACCAAAGACGTCTACCGCATCGGCGTTGACGACATCGTGCAGGTGTCGGTATGGCGTAACCCGGAGCTTGGTATCACTGTTCCTGTGCGCCCGGACGGCATGATCTCCGTTCCACTGGTCGGTGACGTAGCCGCCGGGGGACGTACCGCCCCCGAAGTGTCGAAGGATATCCAGGAAAAGCTCGCTGCCTACGTGCGCGATCCGCAGGTCGCGGTGATCCTCACGGATCTTCGCAGCCATGAATACTTGTCCCGGGTGCGTGTCACCGGCGCGGTGCGGCAGCCGATTTCCATCCCGTTCCGTCCCGGCATGACCGTATTGGACGCGGTGCTTGCCGCCGGCGGAGTCACCGAGTTCGCCGCCTCAGACCGATCCGACCTGTACCGCAAGAATGCCGATGAAACCCATACGTATCCGGTGAGGCTGGATCGCATCCTTGGCCGCGGCGATCTTTCGACCAACTATCCCGTGTCACCCGGCGACGTGATAACCGTACCCGAACGGACCTTCTGATGAGCATCAATGCATTGCCGGGGCGCCGCACGGGTTCCGCCCCTGCGCGCGCCATGGAACTGGCACCGAGCGAACTGCTCCAGCTCATCCTGCAGGAAGGTCGCCGTCGCCTGCCTACACTCGTTGCCATCTTCGTCGGTATCGCCCTGCTTACCCTGGTGGTGGGATTGCTGCTGCCGAAGAACTACCTTGTATCCACCACCATCCTGGCGCAGGAGAGCGGCATCATCCAGCCGTTGCTCGAAGGTCGCGCCGTCGCGACCGGCGTCACCGACCGTGCCGGCATCGCACGCCAGGTGATCTACAGCAGGCGCGTACTGGAAGAAGCGCTCAAGACGGGCGGCTGGCTGGCCGATGGGCCCTCTGCGGTCAAGCAGGACCGACTGGTCGAGGAAATCAAGGAACGCATCCGGATTACGGCCCCGCGTCCCGAGCTGGTTCAGATCAGCTACCAGGATTCCGACGCCGCCCGCACCTACAAGGTCACAGAACGCCTGTCCGAGATGTTCATCAGGGAAAGCCTTGCCGCAAAGAAGCGCGAGAGCCGCGAGGCCTACGAATTCATCGACAGCCGTGTGGGCGAATACCACAAGAAGCTGACTGACGCGGAGACCAACCTGCAGAACTACCGCTCGGCCAATGTCGACGCACAACCGGGCAGCGTAACCGACGTCAACACCCGTATCAGTGCGCTGCGCACCCAAGTCGAACAAACACGGATGTCGCTGCTGGAGCAACGTTCGCGGCAGAGTGCGCTCTCCGGCCAACTATCCGGAGAATCTGCAGTGACCGCTGTGCAGACGCGGGAAAGCCTTTACCGCGCGCAGATGCTAGGCCTGCAGTCGCAACTGGATACTCTGCTTCTCAGCTACACCGACCAGTATCCGGACGTTGTGCGTATCCGTCACCAGATCGCCGACATACAGCTGGCGATGAAGCAGGAGGAAGAACGCCGCGCGCAGGGACCGCAACAGGCCGGTACGTTTGCTGATTCGCAGATGAATCCGATGTATCAGGAGCTGCGAAGCCAAAGCGCCGCTGCAAGCCGGGAGGCGGCTGCCACACAGACACGCATGGGCATAGCCGAGTCAATGCTGGACGAAGAGCTCAACCGCAGCCGCCGCATAGCCGCATCGGAAAGCGCTCTGGCCGAGCTGACCCGCGACTACGAAGTCAATCGCGACATATACCAGGACCTGCTGCGCCGCCGCGAGAACGCACGCGTGTCCATGGAACTGGACCGGGAGCAGCGCGGCCTCACACTGCGCGTTCAGGATCCGCCGATCATGCCAGTGCGACCGACCGGATTGCGGTTCCTGCATTTCGCACTCGGCGGTTTGTTGCTGGCCGTGGTGATCCCGCTGGCGTTGCTGTTCCTGCTGATCCGCTTCGATCCGCACATCCGTTCCGTCCGCTTGCTACAGAAGTACGCAGATCGTCCGATGCTTACGGTGGTACCGGTCTATAAGACGCCACGGGCCAGGCGCACGCAGCGCAATCGCAAATTGGCCAGCTTCGCGATGCTGTTGGCGGTGGTGGTTGCTTACGGTGCCGCCCTTGGCTACAAGCAGATGCACCTGTGAATAACGCCATGAATCGACAAGACAATCTGGAACCACTAGTGACCCAGGAAAATGATCGTTCACGAGGCATCGCACGAAGAGCGGAGAATGCACTTTCACTGCTGGTCGAACCGCGGGTACTGAGCACGCACGAACTCGAGGAGCGCAGCCTGATCCATCGTAATGACACTGTGCGCGAGCAGGCTGATGCGTTCCGCGAATTACGCACCCGATTGCTGACGCTTGGCGGAGACAGTAACTTCGTAACCCTGGTGGCTCCTATCAGCCACGGCTGTGGTGGTAGCTTCGTCGCCCGCAACCTGGCTACTGCCTTTGCCTTCGACGATGCAAAAACCGCACTGCTGATCGACTGTGACGCGCTGCATCCTTCACAGCACAACGCTCTGCGCGTGGACGCCAGCAACGGCGGACTGATGGACTATCTGGATGACACTACTTTTGACGTGGCGCGGATCCTTTACCACAGCGGCATCCCTCGCCTCCGCCTGATCCCGAGTGGAACTCTGCGCGAGACTGCGGGCGAATCCTTCAGTTCATTCCGCATGCGCGCCTTGGTCGACTCGTTGCGCAGCCGCTATCCCGATCGCTACCTGATACTGGACGGTCCTCCGGTTCTCGGCTCGCCTGACGCACGCATCCTGTCGGAACTGGCAGACATGGTGGTACTGGTGGCCGGTTACGGCAAGGTCGTGCCGGAAAATGTCGAAAAGGCCGTAGCCAGCTTCCCCGCCGACAAGGTCGCTGGCGTGGTCTTCAACAACCTGCCCTAGCCCACCAACAGGAGTAGACCATGCGCTGGAAGGATATCCGTGCCCCCGCAGGTTTCACCATAGCCGCGTTGGCGGTGATACCCGGTACGGCGCTGGCAGCTCGAGTGGACTACAACATCGACCTGGGCGTGGAGCACAACGACAATGTTGCGCTCAGTGCGCAAGATGAGATCAGCCAGAGCTATCTGCGCTCCGGCCTCGGCTTCACCGTGACTGAGAACACCTCGGCATTGCAAGCGCAGGTCAATGGCCGTGTCGAATATCGCAACTACGAAGATGACATCTTCGGCAATACGACTGATGGCATGCTATCGGGCCGGGTTAACTGGATCGCAATCCCGCAGCGCCTGTTTTTCACGGTAGAGGACAATCTTTCGGTCCAACCCGTAAATGTATTGTCGGCGGATGGACCCGGCAACCGGCAACAGGTCAACGTATTTTCCGCCGGCCCTACGCTCCTGATCAACTGGTCTCCTTCGTTCCAGGGACAGGCGGAATTGCGCTTCATCGACAGCGACGCGGAAATCTCCGACCAGTTCAATTCGAAACGCGTGTCCGCTGCACTACGTACGATAAAGGACCTGTCTCCAACTCGCCGGCTCTCGGCCAACCTGCAGGCTCAAAAAGTTGATTTCGATGACGACGTCGTCGCTCGCGACTATGACCGTTACGATATTTTTGGCAGCTTCAGCCAAAGCTTGTCGCATTTCGACCTGAGTTTGGATGCGGGATATTCGCTCATCGCTTACCAGCACGCGGAAAGCCGGTCCGAGCCGTTGCTTCGAGCTGATGCAACGTGGAACCTTTCCGATCGAAGTCATTTCACCGGGTCGATTTCCAGCCAGTTCTCGGATACCGCCAGCGATTCATTGACCCCGATCGAATCCAATGCGACGCTCCCCAACAACGTGCTTACGGGCGATGCTGTTATCAATGCTTCGCCGTACAAGGTGCGTAGCCTGGACGTCGGTTACAACTACACAAACACGCGCCTGGATTTTGGTGGGTCGACCTACGTGCAGAACCGCGATTACCTTGATTCAGACCAGTTCGACCAGGACGCGCATGGCATTCGCGCCGACGTTCATTGGGTATTGCGACGGGCGTTGACTCTTGGCGTTTTTGCTTCAGGCGAGACCATCGACTACACGCAATTGAGTCGCAAGGATGACACCGTGCGCGTTGGCGCCACTTTGCGCTACCAGTGGGCGAGGAAATGGAGCATGGCAATTCAGGCCGAGCGCTATCGTCGCGACAGCACCGACCCTGGCCAGGACGTCGCACAGAATTTCGTGTACCTGAGCATTTCCTATTCCAACCGCTGAAGGTCGCCCCTCAATGCGCGCCGATGAAACCGTACCGCGCGGTAAGCGAGCTGAAAACCGCTGGTGGTCCAGCGCCTTGTTGTTGTCACTTGCATTACTCGCTGCGGCGATGGCCCAGTGCAGTGAAGGAAATGCCGATGACCTGGCTGCCGTGCGAACGCCCGCCGCCGCAAACCATGCCGTCTTGCGGGTTCTGGCGCCGACTTCCACCACAACCAGCCTGCTCAAGGTGGACCTGACGTACGTTGACAAGAAGTCTGCGGCCTATTCACGCTTCCGTGACTGGGTTGACAGCGCCGTCGAGGGCGAACCGGGATACGCATTCAATGCAGGTGATGCCGCACTGATGTTCCGGTTGAGCGGCAGTCAGAAGTATTGCGATCTTGCAGTGCGTATGGTTGAAAGCCAGGTTACCGACGCGGAGACAAGCATCGCCGGTGGCGGCCGACCCGCCATTTCAGGCGACTCCTACCTGGAAGTCGGGCCGATGATCGAAGACCTGGCCCTCACACTAGACAGCTGTGTGGCCAGCGTCGCTCCCGGGCAGCGTCAGCGCTGGGATGCTTACGCAGAACAAGCGGTATGGAATGTGTGGAATCACGATGCAGCAAGCTGGGGCGGACGCGCGCATCCGTGGAGCGGCTGGTCAACCGATAACCCTGGCAACAACTACTACTACAGCTTCCTCGAGGCGACCATGTACTGGGCGCTGGTCAGCGGAAAACAACAATGGATCGATGAACTGAAGGAACGCAGGCTGCCTCCGTTACAGGCGTATTTTTCCAAGCTGACCGGCGGCGGCAGCAGCGAGGGTACTGGTTACGGAACCGCACACATGCGGCTGTTTTCGTTATACCGGTTGTGGCGGGACAGCACCGGACAGGATCTGGCAGGAACCAATACTCATGCCCGCGACAGCATTTACTACTGGATAAATGCCACGGTTCCCACCTTGGACCGGTTTGCGCCGATCGGTGACCAATCAAGAAATTCGGTACCCGAACTCTACGACTATCAGCGCCGCCTGATGCTCGAAGCACGTCAACTAACCCGGGATCCAGCGGCATTGGATGCGTCCGCGTGGTGGCTTGGTGCAATTTCAGTGCCGCAGATGAGCAGTGGTTTCAACAGCCGCTATGATCTGTTGGCGGCAGGCAGCAATGGCCATCCGCCGTCAGCCTTGAGTCATTACGCGACCGGCACCGGGCATCTGTTCTCCCGCACCGGTTGGGACAAGGACGCCATGTGGATTGCATTGGTCGCTGGCACCTTCAATGAAAGCCATGCCCACCAAGACCAGGGTTCCTTCACCCTGTTTGCGCATGATTGGTTGGCCGTGACCGAAAACATATGGACTCACAGCGGAATCCAGCAGGGCACGGAAGTGCACAACCTGGTTCGTTTCGAGCGCAGCAACCGCAACACAAGCCAGTGCGCCTCGCCTGCCGGCGATGTGGTTGTCCACCAATGCGAGGGTCCGCAATCGCGCTCAAAGCTGGCATTTACTCCTGACGCCGATGGCGCCTTCTCGGCGGTTGCGGACCTTACCCCCGTCTATGGGGGAAATCCTGCGCTTGCCAGTTGGCGGAGACAGCTCGATTTCTCCGCACGCAAACTGCTGATTCGCGACCGATTCCAACTGGGGGAAGGAACCCGCGCCATCTTCCAAATCAACGTCCCGGTGCAGCCAAAAGTAGATGGGCTTGAAGCCACGGCGGGGCTCCTGAAGCTCCGTGTCCTGGAACCCACCAACGCAGTCATCAGCGTCCATGACTGGCGCGCCCAGGACAGCGGCGAGTTCCGACAGGGCTTTCGAATCGACGTGACTGGCGGTGTAAGCACCTATGTAGTTGAGCTCTCAGAAAAATGACACGCGTCACATAATAAAAATAATAATTCCGAAAAACCGAATATATTCAACTAGTTGCGAACGATCCGGTTGATGAAACGTAAACCTTACAGGAGCTGAACCAATTCAGAATTCTGTGATAGGCGGCGTCCGGTGATACCAATCGATCACGTTATGATTCGCCCCGCCACTACGCGTACAGGTCTGGGGGGAACCGTAGCGGGACGACAATAATTCCGTATTGTCGCTTGTCTGCGCGGGCTTCCAGGAGTCATTTCACATGTCGCGCAACGCACGCAGCACTACCGCATCCGTTACAAACACTGTCCATTTACGCGCCAAGCATGTCATTGCCGCGTTGCTGATCAGCTCCGTATTCTTTGCCGCCGTCGCAATTTCAGGGGCCAATGGTGCGTTTGGCCAACAGTGGAAGCGGCTCTCGATGCGCATGTGGCATCAGGCAGGTCTTGCGGCATTGCAGATGCCGGACCCCTCCAGCGAATACCAGGAAACGGTGCTTCCGGTCAGGCTGATTGGATTCTTCAGGCCAAACGCGCGTACCGTGGTCACAGAATCAGCGGCAGCTTCCGCATCACCGTTGCAGACTTCAGTGTCAGCCCCGGTCACAAGCGCGGCCGTTCCTGCTCAAGCAATGGTGACGGGCGGCCGGCAATCGACGTACGCACGCCAGGCGCCTCCGGCAACTTACCAGTTGCCTATAACGCTGCCTTATGTCGACCGTAGTTCTGCCGCCTATACGCGCTTCAAGGGCTGGGTGGATAGCGCAGTCAGTGGCAGCCCGGGCTATGGTTTCGCCGCAATCGAAGCGGCGATGATGTATCAGCTTTCACCCGAAGCGAAATATTGCACCTTGGCCGTCAATATGGTCGAGAAACAGGTTTCAAGCGCGGAATCCGCCATTGCCGCTGCGGGACGCCCCGCCATCGCTGGTGATTCGTACCTGGACGTTGGCCCGATGATTTCAGATCTGGCCATGACCATGCGGACATGCTCTGCCACCATCACCACTGCGCAGCGTCAGAGGTGGTCGGCTTATGCCGAACAAGCCATCTGGAATATCTGGAACTTCAACAACGCCCAGTGGGGCGGTCGCTCTTTCCCATGGAGTGGCTGGTCAACCGACAATCCTGGAAACAACTATTACTACAGCTTCGTTGAAGCCACGATGTACTGGGCTCTCGCCAGCGGTAACGTTACCTGGATCAATGAACTGCGCGACCGGCGCCTGCCTGCTCTTCAAGCTTATTTCGCCAAACTCCCGGGTGGCGGAAGCAGCGAGGGCACCGGCTATGGCACCTCGCATATGCGCCTGTTCTCGATCTACCACCTGTGGTACGTCGCCACCGGGATAGATCTGGCGAACGCCAACCCTCACACCACCGACAGCATCTATTACTGGATCAACGCCACGGTCCCGACCCTGGACCGTTTCGCGCCAATCGGTGACCAGTCGCGCAATTCTATTCCCGAACTTTACGACTATCACCGTCGCCTGATGCTGGAAGCACGTTACGACACCAACAGCCAGGTTGCACAGAATGCGGCGACCTGGTGGCTGAAGAACATCTACCTGAAGAACGGAAGTGGCACGCCGGTACAGAACCAGATGAATTCCGGCTTCAATTTCCGTTACGACCTCTTGCCCGCCGGTACCACTTCGACACAGCCGACTGACCTGACCTACTACGCCCCCGGCGTAGGCCACTTGTTCTCGCGCACGGGTTGGGACAAGAACGCAATGTGGGTTGCCATCGTCGCCGGGCCATACAAGGAAAGCCATGCTCATCAGGACCAGGGGTCGTTCACCTTGTTCTCGCAAGACTGGCTGGCGGTGACTGCGAACATATGGAGCCACAGCGGCATCAACCAGGGTACCGATGTACATAACCTGGTCCGCTTCATCCGCAATGGGACCGTAGCGCGGCAATGCACTTCTACCACCCGCGCCTCCACGATTGCGATCACGCCGGGTACTGCTGGCGCGTTCACCGCGAACGCCAATCTGACGCCTGCATTCTGCGACAACACTGCTGTGACGTCTTGGCAGCGTCAGTTCACTTTCGGCAGCAGGAAGCTCACGGTACGCGACACATTTGCAATGACAGCGGGTACAACGGCGACCTTCCAGGTCAACGTGCCGGTAGTGCCCACCTTGGTGAACAGCCGTGAAGCGACCGCAGGACGGCTTCGCGTCCGTGTACTGGAACCAGCCAATGCGACCATCAACAGCAACTTCAGCACCGGCAAGTACGTCGAAGATGGCGCACGCTACCGCATCGACGTAAGTGGCGGCACTACAGGGTACTTGGTCGAGCTGAGTGAGATCTGATCAGAATTGCGGTTGGCCACGACAGTCCACAGCCACCGCTCGAAATGGCGTGGCAGCAAACGCTGCCACGCTTATCTGGGCGCGTCAGGTCACACACCCGCGCATATGTTGAGCCGGCAATCCATTGACTCAGGTAACACAACGCAGGTTACGATCCTTCGTGCGATGGTCTAGGCAGGTGATCAGTAGCCAGGCTGATACGGCGCCCCTCGGCTCCCACCGGCGCCTTCTCCGCGGCTAGCCGCATGATCCTCCCACAGCGCGCCTGATTCGCACTGCCTGTTAATCAGATTGGCTGCGCTTTACGCTTCCGCATGGCATTACTAACGTAATGCAACATGTGCCATGCAGCATTGGGCAAGGAAAGTTGCTCGGTGTCACGATAGATTTTCCATTGCCAACAGGCAGCTCTAAATTTATTGGAAGAGATCGAACCATTCCTTACAAGGTAAAACGCAAGCGGACCATCGTGCTTCACGCGAATGGCCCGGCCTGCGCGACGCACCCGGTCCAGCCAGAAGACGTAGTCCTCATGGCCCATACGCAAGAAAGGAACGTCCCCCAAGCGCCGGTCGTAGACCCCAGTCAGATTGCCGATATGGTTGCTGCATAACATATCTTCGTGATCTACCTGCTGTGGCGGCTCGACAATGGAAAGCAGGTTACCGTCTTCTGCCACGCGCTGATAAGCCGTGTAGGACACGGTGGCTCCGCTTGCCTGCATCTGCCCGATCTGCAACTCCAGCTTGCGCGGGTGCCACCAGTCATCACTGTCGAGAAAGGCGATGTAGCGGCCCGACGCGGCGCGGATTCCGGCGTTTCTGGCTTCCGCCACTCCGGCGTTGCTGGACTGTCGCAAGACCTTGATGCGCCCGTCCCGGAGCTCATATTCTTCGATGATCCGGGCTGAATGATCTGTCGATGCGTCGTCAATAAGCACCAATTCCAGCCTTTCTTCGCTCTGCTGCAATACCGATTCAATGGATTGACGCATGGTCCGTTCGGCGTTGAATACCGGCATGATGATGCTGACAAGTATTTGATCCGTGTGGCTTCTTCCAGCCATCGAAACATCATCCAAATACGTGCTGGCAGTCACGTCACTGCGCCTCGCGCACCTGCCCATGAAGATTTTGGGGGTGGCAGGATGTAGTCACGATAATCGTTCGGGTTGCCCTCGCAACCGGCCTCGGCGGCCTTGATAATGTTATAGACCTCACGCGAAGTCACATAGTGCAGGATATGCCGCTTGCCGTCATTGTAGGAACTCTCAAGATAGCCGTGCATTGTGTCGACGGCCTCACCCAGAAGAGTATCCATGTCGGCTTCCTGCGTCCCATGTGTATGTACTTTGACGAACACCCATTCCGGCCGGCCCTCGACGTGCACCCCAGTGCGCACCCAGGCATCAACCCGCGAAGGCGTTGGGGGGCAGCCGTGGCGCACGTCGGCATTCTCGATCCTTGGCACCAGGCCCATGCGACGTTGCTTCCAATTTAGACCCAGTGGGCCTTGTACGATCAACAAGTCTCCGCTTGCGCTACCACCCACTCGCACAGCCACTCCATTGTTGTGCGATTTAGGCCGCAGCGGATCGTCGGTAGCGTAGTAAATCGAATTGATTGTCTGCGTTTGTGTGTCGCTGGGAGCCGAGGGCAGAGTAAAGTCAGCGTAGCAACCCAATTCGCGCAGCAGGATCAGCTCGTTGTTGATTCCACACCAGCGACCATCGCCACGCGAGTTATCCAGACACCAATTTCCATGGATGAATCCAAAGGCAAGATTTCCCGTGCGTGGATCGCGCGAAAGCGCACCGTGGTTCTCATGCAGCGTATTGCAGAAGCGGATAATGCTTTCCCGAAAATTTGCTTCCGTATCATTGTCGTGATGCAAATGTATTTCTATTTCGCCATAGCCATCCGCGCATAGCGAAGCGATTTTCTGGAGATGTTCTGGCGCGTATTCTTCTTCGGGGTAAAAGAAACCATGTTGCGGCGGCCGACCATCGGCGTCCCGATGTCTGGAAGCCAGCTTGCGGTAGTCGAGGCACCACCTGTCGACACGGTTCCGCTGCGTAGCCAGATCAGCGCCATGCCACATTGGTTCGAAATGGTCGACAAAGCAGAACATGACGTGCACTGGCCGGTCGGTCACCTGCGGAAGCTTGCGGCGCAGATAGCTGCCAATCCAGATCTCCATGTTCCGGGCGCGCAACAGGCGCCATATCACCAAGGCGACAACCAGAGTTGTCAGCAAAGGAATCGCGATTAACCACTCCAGACTGGACAAGCCTCCTCACCTCTTGAAATAGTGTTTGCAACAACCAACGCAGTAAGCGCAACCAACGGGACAGGGAACGCTCTTGCCAGAGCAACACCAGCTCAGGATTCCCGAGGCAGGGAGCTCAGAGTAAAACCTTCGGCCTTCCATTGCGGAATGAGGACCTTGAGCATTTCCAGGGAAATCGGGCTGTCGTCATGCATCAGCACAATTTCCCCTGCACGCAACGGGTGCTGGCGGACTATCTCGATCAGCTCCTTAGCCGGGCGGCGAGTGTAGTCAAGGCTGTCATAAGACCAATACACCACCGATCTGCGCTTGCTTATCAACTTGAGCATGAGTGGCAGTGGGAGCACGCCGCGGGGGCTGCGGAAACCGTGTCTTGAGCGACCATCGATAGCGCTCAACAACTGATCCGTACGTTCGATTTCCCCCAGTTGGTCTGCCAATGAGAGGGTTTCGAAAAGCGGGTGGCTATAGGAATGATTGCCCAAGGTATGCCCTTCATCCGCGATGCGACGGGCCAAGGCCTGATTGCCTTCAACTTGCTTGCCAACCAGGTAGAACGTGGCCATGACCTCGTGCTCTGCCAGCAGGTCAAGCAAGCGCGGAGTGTGCTCGGCATGCGGACCATCATCGAAAGTGAGATAAAGTTTACGGGTTGTTTGCGGCCCCGCAGTGGTGACCAGCGCGTTCGGAACCCAGCGAAGCAGATTGAGTTTTTTCGGGCGAGGATTCATTGTTCGGCTTTAGAAGGGACAGGGCGGGCAGATGCAACCGTTTCGCCGCATGCGGGTAGCGCGATTCCGTCCGTCATCGAAACCTGGGCCGGCATGCCGTCCCCGGACACAGCCCCGACCCGATACCTACCGCAGTAAAGTGCCAGATATCGTGCAGCCATGGTCCTGAACGAGGCTTCAGCAAGGGCCCACTGTCGACCGGCGCTGGCCATTGCAGCTGAACGTTCAGGTGCTCGCAGCAGCCCGGTAAGCGCGACAGACAGCGCCTCGGGGTCCCGCGAACGCACCAGGCAACCGTTGACGCCATCGCGCACAATCTCGTTGTTACCGCCCACTTCAGTGGCGACGATAGGCAGCCCTGCCGCGCAAGCTTCAAGCAAAGCAACGGAGTAGCCTTCGCTTACGGACGAGAGAGCGAAGATGTCCAACCCGGCAAGCAGGTCATGCACATCGCTGCGATCACCCAGAAATCGTACCGAGTCCGAGATTCCCAAATCCGCAGCGCGCCGTTCCAGCAGGTCACGCAAGGGGCCGTCGCCAATGATCGCCAATGCCGCCGATGGGATCGCTTTTCTGGTGCGTGCGAAGGCCTCCAGCAGGTTGTTGTGATCCTTGACTGGCTGCAACCTGCCGACCGTGCCGATGATCCGGCTGTCGATGCTCAATCCCAATTTGGCGACAAGGTCGCTACGCGCCTGGGCGTTTGAGGTGGCAAACCTTTCGACCCTTATGCCATTAGGAATGGAATGCAACCCCATACGCGGGCACACCCCGTCCCTGAAGAAATGCTCGCGCGCCGCTTCGCATACCGTCACTACGTAATCGGTATAGCGAACGCTAGCGCGATACAACCATTCCCGCCGACTTTTTTGATTTCCATCTCCCATCCCGTGACGCGTATTGACGATGCAACTCAACGGCAGTCGCAGCGAAGCAAGCATCGCGTGATAGTGCGCGGTTGCGTTATGTGTGTGCAATATCGCGCCCGGGGATCGACTCAATAATCGCCGCGCTCGCCTGACGGCGGAGATGTCGAAACCATTTTTTTTGTCACATTCATCTACCATGACGCCTTCCGCGATCAGCTCCGAGGCAAGGGCGCCGCGCCGGAAGAGGCAAATGACTCTGCATTGGTGCCCTGCTTCGCGCTGGGCACCGATCAGGTCTATCACTGTTCGCTCCAGGCCGCCACGCTCCAGATTTTCAACGAAGTGGATGATATTCAACATGCCACCCGCTTCATGGCAACTCCGATATTGTCACTCTCTGCTTGCCGGTGGCGGTCAGCGGGATCTCGTCAGTGAACAGGAAGTTCAGCCTTACGCTGTCGCCAACCACCTTGGCCAACTCGCTACGCACAAGCTCGATAGTCGAATCCTGGAAGTCGTGGTCGCGCACGACGCGGATCTCGAATTCATCCAGTTGCTTCTGCACTACCTGGTATCGCTTGACGCCAACGGCATGCAGAAATGCATAGACGATGTATTCACCCGGGACATAGCGCCCATCGCGGGTACGCAGGGCGTCGAGCTTGCGCCCATCGACGCTGGCCAGCAACGGCAATCCGCGGCCGCAACTGCAGGTCCTGGTCGCGGCGGTTGCCAGATCGCCATTAACGTAGCGCAACAACGGCATGCCGTAGTTATGCAGATCGGTGACCACGACGTCGCGCGGACCCTCATCGCAGCCTGGCAGACGCGACCTCTCCAGGTCTACCCGGAGGTGGTCGGCATTGACGTGGAGTCCTTCGCGATGGCTACATTCAGCAGCGATCAGCATGAATTCGCGGCATCCATAGGTGTTGTAGGCAGGACAGCCGAAGGCCCGCTCGATGATTTCGCGTTGCGATTCGTGCAAGGACTCGGCCGCACCCATGATGCGCTGTGGCCGATGTATGCGACGGCCGGTCGCGATGAGCCACTCCGACATCTTGACAATGGGGGCGACATAGGAAACCAGCGTCTCGGGGCGGAAGCGATCAATGGCATCCGCGTATTCGGCCATACGCGACTCGCTCATCTCGAATGCACTAAGCATGCGGCGGTTGAAGGCGGCATGGTAGAGACGCTCCTTGCGCTTCTGGATGCCCACCGGCACGCCCCATAGATACAAGGTAGCCTGACCCAGGCGCGCACCCGCCCATCCATAACCGCGCCACATGATCGACAGGCGGCGCTCGTAGCTTTCCCTCGTGTAGCCGAACCGGAGGGGCTCTCCGGTCGAGCCGCCCGTTGTCTTGTAGAGCATTTCCGACCGATACGGTTCTGCTATCAATCTCTCAAAATTCTCCTTTATCTCCGGCTTGCGCAATACCGGCAGGAGTGAGTAGTCTGCGGCGCTCCGAATGTCCTCGGGGGCATTTATCCCGAGCGGCTGCCAGCGCTCCCGGTAATAAGGCACATGGTTCCAGCAATGTGAGATAAGTTGCTGCAATTTCTCCCATTGCAGCGCTTCCACCTGCTCGGGGGCCAGCCACTGGCTGCGTTCGTAGTGGCGCAGGTATGACAGCGTCTTGCGCCGCCTCAATCCTGATTCGTAGACCGGCAACAGAATGCGCCTGAACAATGGCTCATATATCCCGCTCACGGTACGCCCCCCTGGTGAGCACGCCCATAGGCCCAGTCCAGGAAGCGAACGCCAACGCGTGGCTTTCCTGGCGCGTAACGTCGGTACAACTGCTGCATCTGTGCTACGTCACCACGGCTCCAGCATCTCAGCAGCATGGTGATGGGCAGGTAGGTCCCTGCCAGTACAACGCCTCCAAGAATCACTTCCAGTATCGGCGGGAAATGGCCCCGCAGGGGCAACGTGACCAACCCCGCACAAGCCGCAGCGAGTACGACGCGCGCCAGCCTCTCCCAATCGGGCATGACATGGCTCACTTTGATTGCAAGCGCAATCACTGCGATGGCATTTACCACCGTTACCGCAACATAGGCAGCTACCGCACCCGACAGTCCGAACTTCGCGATGAGTACCGCGTCCAGCAATACCTTGAGTAGCGCGCACCCGACCACGAGTAGCAGGATGCTACGCTGGCGATCGGCACTGACCAGCAGGCTTGCCCCGCCCAAAGTGATTGTGCTGATGGATGCGGCGGCAAGGCAGAACGCGAACGCCGACCCCGCCAGGTAATAGGCATTTCCATACAGCAGGTGGATGACCGTGCGCGAGAACATCGCACCGAATGCGACCAGCGGCATCGCAAGCAAGGTCAGGTACGTAGTGCTGGCTACGAATCGGCGGCCTGCGACCTCACGACCCTGGCTGAGCGCACTTGCCATCATTGGCAGCAACAGCGCGCCGAATACCCCGGGCACCAGCATCGCTGCGCCCTGTCCGAGCTGATAGGCGACCTTGAACTGGCCTGCAGCGTGGGAATCGGCGTAAAGGTTCAGGAACAGGACCTCCATTTCGCTGGCGGCCAGGAAGCCCACCGAGCCGATCAATGCGGTCCAGACTATGTGCCGGTTGACGCGTTTCGATAGCAAGGCCGGCAGTTTGATGCCCGACCTCCGCTCGGGCATAAGTGGCTTCACTTGGCGATAGGATATGAAGAAGAACACGAAGCTGGATATCACGAATACCGCCAGCAGCCACTGCACCGGTGCATTGAAGAACCAGGCCGCGATCACCAGTGCAAGATTCAGTGGCGTGCAAACCAGCGACACGATGGCTGTGGCGCGAAAATTCTCAAACCCCTTCGCTACGCCTATGTTGAACATATAGGCCGCGCGCAGGCTGGTGGCTATCGCCAGGAAGCCGACCAGCATCCAGCGGTTCATGCCGGTCTCAACGTGCTCAGCGGCAAAAATGAAAAGCGCCGCGCCCACCAGCAGCACGAACAGCAGAAAAAACCGCTGTACCCGCCGCAAGTTATCCAGGAGCACCTGGATCATCTCTTCGCGTCCGGAGCCACGCAATTCGGCCAAGAATTTTATCGCTGCGCTGGCAGTACCGGAATTCGTAATGGCCACGCCCATGGCCACCAGCCAGATGACCATGCTATAGCCGCCGAAGTCCTTCGGACCCAGGTAGCGGGCAATGATGATCGAAGTCAGCATGCCCAGTACATATTCGGTGTAGAGGCCCACCGAGGAGAACAGGGTGTTACGCAAGGTATGGGCCCGGGTATTCATTGCGATACCACCAGCAATACCTTGACCATGACATACAGGAAAATCACTCCGCACACGGCGTAAACCGGCCAGCGCACCAGATCCTTGTCCAGGGTAAATGCGGGCAGACTCGGGTACGTTTCACGCATGCTCAAGTAATGCGCGACCACTATGGCCACCAACAAGTACAGTATGACGACGTAACTACGGCTCAGGAAAAACGCTGCGACGAAGAAGCCTGTGAGAGACAGCAGCAGGGTCAAGGTGATGGCACGAGCGTCGCGCCACTCGTCAACCACCCAGGTGTCAGGGACGTCGGCGGGCACGTCATCCATAATCTCGTCGCCGCGACGCATCACAGCCAGCATCATGCGGAAGCTGTAGCCGACGATAGCCAGCCAGATGGTAAATCCGATGATGCCCGTTTCCGCCAGAACCAGCACGAAGGAATTGTGCGCAGTCAGCGGATTTATGTCGGTGTAGTTTCCTGCTCCGATGCCAAACAGCGGATCGCCGATGAACATCTGCAGGCCTTCGTACCAGGAGTCCACGCGCCCGGCAGCTGACTCTTCCGAGGCATCCATGTCCTGCATGCGCGATGGCAAAGCCATAAGTACCGCCAGCGCGGTCGCGCCCAGTACGCCAGCCGTCACGGGACCGCGTTTATGCCATATGTAGACTCCAAGCATTGCTACAACACCGAGAATCGTACCTCGTGAATCAGTCAAGAAAATTCCGTATAGCATCACCCCTGCTATTGCCCACCAGAAGATCCGGCGAAGCCCCAGCAGCCCACCACGACTCGCCAGATAGAAAGCCATCGGCAAGCACATCACAAACAGCATGCCAAGGTCATTCGGATCATTGAATATTCCGACGTACTGGATTCTCGTTTCCTGTGACATCTCGATACCGGTCCAGCCAATGCCGGTTAACGATTGCTCGATACCGTGCAAAGCGAGAACCCCTGCACAGATCGCGAATACACCCATGGTGGTACGCAATCGGCTACGGGTATTGGCTGCATTGGACAAAAGCACGAAGGCCAGGACGACCGGCGCAAAGGTGGAGAACACTACCAGGGCACCACCCGCCCAGCCGTTGGTTACCTGCGAGATCATCGCCACCAGCAGGAACATCGGAATCAGGATGAAGTGCGGCGCGGCGAAGGTTTTTCGCGCCGATAAAAGCCAGAAAAGCAAAGCTGTGATCAGCACGATCGGTTGCAGCGGTGGGCCGGGCGAATCAACGACCGCCGGATAGTCCTGCGGTCGTATCAGAACCAGGATCAGGTAGATCATCATGAAAATGAACATCGTCGTGCGGTTTCCCGGTCAACCTGTTCGCAGGCGCGACGAATAGCTGAACAGTTCGGGCACTGACACCATCGCCTCGAACCAGGCACAGTCCATTTCCCGCTCCACCGGCAGGCGACGCATCGAATAGCGAGATCCGGAAACGGCCTCGCTGGAACCGCTGACATAACTGCATGCCATACGGAAGCCGGCGGAACGTACCGCGTCCACCGTCTCGATGTCGAAAGCATCGTAGCCACCCACCGGATAAGAAATCACCTGGGCAGGAGCGCCGACTTCACGCTCGATGGTCGACTTTGACCGCACCACCTCGTCGGTCATCTGTGCGGCAGGTAACTTGGCGAGCATGCGGTGACCCACCCCGTGTGATCCAATCTCCATGCCGTCGCGATTCATTTCACGAAGCTGGTCCCATGTCATGGGCCTGCAATCAACATGTCCGGCGCCACGCGGCAGGTTCCATTCTTTCTCCAGGCGGTCGATTAGCCCCGATTGGCCGGTATCGTCCAGGCGTTTCAGACGATCCAGCAGTGTGGAGGCCAACGCACGCCTTTCGCCCAGTCCTACGGGAATTTCCCATTCTGCGCCAAGCTCTGGGGCATCCAGCACCCTGGCCGTTGTGGTGCAAACCATGTGCACCAGCCAGTCGTAAAGATAGGGATCGCCGGAATCGATATGGCCGGTAGAAACAAAAAACATGGCTGACATTCCTAGGTCCCGCAAGATCGGGAACGCCACCCGATAATTGTCATCGTAGCCATCATCGAAAGTCACCAGAACAGCACCCTCCGGTAAACGCTGATCGGCGTCTAAATAGGACAGGACTTGGTCGAAGCGCATAGGGGTGAAGTGGTCACGCACATGCAGCATCTGCTGTTGGAATCCCTTGGCCGACGCGCTGATCAGATCCACGTCGAAGCTGAATCCATCGGGTTCCAGCTGCTCCAGCACGCGGTGATAGGCGAGGATGCGCAGGTCTTGGCGCAGCAGCGAACGCACCCTCCGGAGAGCAGGCAATGCGTGCGCCCGCTGAAAGAGTTGGGCCAGCCGCTGGCGCCTGCCACCACTTGGCAATGGATTCATGTAGGTCCCCTGCATGTCGCCTTCTGAGCTACCAACCACTTCTGCACATGGCAAACGACGCCCCCGCCGCCCGTGCCACGAAAATCAGCCACCATGCAAACCCGCGACTACTGCCGGTCTGGCTTGGGGGCCGCCGCAGTCCAATGTACGATACCCGCGGATCACCCTTGAACGAAGGCGAACATCATGGCGGACGACACAGACTTCGTCGCGCTGTACGACGAGCTGGGACTGGATGCGGAATGCAGCATGCTCGAATTCAAAGGCGCATACCGCCGTCGGGTTGCCAAGCTCCATCCTGATCATTTGGGAGATCCTTCCACCATTTCCCGTCTACAACGGCTAAACCGTCTGTATGCGGCCGCGCTAGAGTTCCAACGTATCCATGGACGCCTTCCTGGAGCCACCCACCGAATCTCTGCATTCGCCAACCGGGCCGAGGCGCTGGAGCAGGCAACGGCACAGTCCCATACTTCCTTTATCCCACCACCCGTGGCCGGAAAACCGATAGACCAGCGTTATATATTGCTGTTGCTGCTGCTGGCAGCCACGGCTTTCTGGTTGGGTCAGCAACCCAAGCCAGAGCCAGCGCGGGATAAGCAGATGCCGGTACATGAGCTACGACAGGCCGCCGCTCCGCTGCGGCCTGTCGGGTACGTGCATATCGGCATGAACAAGGATTTGGTACACGAGATCCAGGGACAGCCGTTGAACAGCAACGAGGTGCGGTGGGAGTACGGTCCTTCCTGGGTGGAGTTCCGGTGCGACAAGGTCGTGGACTGGTACAGCTCGCCGTTGCGCCCTCTGCGGGTGCAGCATACCGATGCTGGAGAGGACCCCGGCATGGCTGCTGCAAGGGTTGGACATTGTTGAAATACAGGGGAACTATTGATGTTCGCTGGCACTGCCAGGCTGCTGAAAAAGGCGCAAAGACGCCTGTGGATGAAATACGCGCTGCGCGGCGTCGGTGGCAGCGACAACCATTCGCGACTCGACCTGGCTTACAGCATGGAGGATCCGTGGAACATGGATTCGGAGCTGGAGCAGGCCCGATTCGAGGGCACCAACCGGATCATCAGCCAGGCTTTCGGGCGCATCGACTCGGTGCTTGAGATTGGTTGCGGAGAAGGCCACCAGACGGCTTACCTGAGACGCCTGAGCAATGTGCAGCACGGCATCGATGTCAGCGCGCATGCGATTGAAAGAGCAAAGGTACGCCTGCCCGATGCGCACTTCGCCGCCACGGACCTGTTCCATCAGCCCTGGGGCGAACAGCGGCATCGCTTTGATCTGGTCACGGCTTGCGAGGTGCTCTATTACCTCAGCGATCCGGCTGCGACTATTGCGCGCATGCGTCACCTGGGACGCAGCGGACTGGTAACATTTTTCGCTCCCGCAAGCGGCCGCATAGGCCCCCACCTCGACCAGGTTCCTGGCCTGCACAAGGACTGGATCTACCATGGCGGCACCGCTTGGCTGGTTGGCTGGTGGTCGAATGCCTGACTTGCCTGCCGCCCTGCAAGGACTGGGTATCGTTTATTTCGGTAATGACTGGAATGCAGAGAACCGCACCAGCAGTCATCACGTAGCCACCCGCCTGGCTCGTTGCATGCCAGTGCTCTATGTAGATTCGCCCGGTATGCGCGCACCCAGCGCATCCGGCCGCGATTTCAAACGCGCATTGCGCAAGCTCGGGGCCGCCATGCGCGCGCCTGTGGCCATCCAGGATGGATTCTGGCATTGCACCGTCCCCCAACTGCCGTTTCGCCGTATCCCGGGGGTGGAGACCTTCAACCGGTTGTTCAGTCGCTGGGCGGTACGCCGCGCATTGCGCAAGGTCGGTATCGAAAAATACCTGTCCTGGTTCGTTGTCCCCCATCCAGGGTTCATGGCCCAGCATCTGGGCGAAGCACTGTGCGTGTTCTATTGCATCGATGACTATGCGGCACATCCGGGCGTGGACATGGCCCTGATCGCGCAGCGCGATGAAGACCTGAGCCGCCGCGCAGACCTGCTGTTGGTCGCGCCGCCGGCACTGCTGGAAAGCAAGCGCGCGCTCAATGCAGCCACTTTTTTCTCGCCTCACGGAGTAGACGTGGACTTGTTCGGGCGGGCGGCAGATGCAGCCACGGAAGTACCCGTCGCCGCACGCGGCCTGCGACATCCAGTGATCGGTTACATCGGGTCGATCCATGAATGGATCGACCTGGAGCTGATCGAGTGGCTGGCCCGCGAGCGTCCGCAGTGGTCGTTCCTGCTGGTCGGGCATGCCGCCACCGATGTTTCCTCGTTGCGCACGCTGTCCAATGTACATCTGGTTGGCCCACAGCCCTACCCAACCCTTCCCGGCTGGGCCAAGGCATTCGACGCGGCAATCATTCCCTACCGCTTGAACCGGCAGGTAGCCAACGCCAATCCGCTGAAGCTGCGCGAATACCTGGCTACCGGCAAGCCGGTAGTCAGCGTGCGCAATGCCGAGATTGAAAAGTTCTCGCAGTGGGTGCGTATTGCCGATGACCGCGCTGATTTCCTGGCGGCGCTCGATCAAGCGCTGGCCACCGACACCTTTGAAGCCGCCGCTGCGCGTATCGCCTCCGTCGCCGACCAGACCTGGGACAACCGGGTACAGGCGGTGCTGGAACGGGTAGGTGACGCCCTCACGCAACGGCAAGCCAAATTTCCACCTCTCGTATAAGTCCCCATGAACCCTACTTCCCAAAAACTGCGAGTCGCCATCGTCGGCGCCGGCTACGTCGCCACCCATCACATAGCCGCACTCAAGACACTGGGCTGGGTGGATATCGTCGGCATCTGTGATACCCAGCTTGATGCCGCCCAGGCAATGGCCCGTCGTTTCAATATCCCCCTGGCCGCCACTTCCCTTGCAGACCTGGCCGCAAGCAACCCGCAATCGGTGCATGTGCTGACGCCTCCTTCTTCGCATGCCGCAATCACTCTTCAGGCGCTGGACATGGGTTGCCATGTGCTGGTGGAAAAACCGATGGCGGATACCGTGGCTGATTGCGAGGCGATGATTGCCAGTGCGCGCAAGAACAAGCGCGTGCTGGGTGTGAATCACTCCGACCTGTTCGACCCGGTCATCATTCAGGCGTTGGCTGCGGCGCGGGACGGCCGCATCGGTGAGCTGGTGTCGGTGGACATCATCCGCAATTCCGAATACCCGGCCTATGGCGGTGGTCCGCTGCCGGGTTCCGTCACCCAGGGCTCGTACCCGTTCCGCGACCTGGGCGTGCATGGCCTCTACACGGTCGAGGCTTTCCTTGGCCCGGTGCAGCAGCTGGAAGTGAAGTACCAATCACGGGGTACCGACCCCAACCTGCATTTCGACGAATGGCAGGCCCAGGCGCAGACCGCCAAAGGCGTTGGACGCCTTCTGCTGTCATGGAACGCGCGTCCCATGGAGAACCGCCTGATGGTGCGCGGCACGCGCGGAATCATCGAAGTGGATCGTTTCCTGCAGACCTGTCGTATCCATCGTGTCCTGCCGGGCCCGAAATTCATCGGCATCATGCTTAATTCTTTTTTCAGCGCCATCAAGGATTGCTTCCGTATCCCCTGGAACGTGGTGCGTTTCGCCACTGGCATGCTCAAGCCATCGCCCGGTATCCGGCATGGCGCACAGGCTTTCGCAGACGCCGCGCGCGACAATGCCGCACCCCCTTTCAGTGGTGCGGACGCATTGCGCATCGCGCAACTGCTGGAACCGGTTTGCGCCGCTCCCGACCGCGAGCGCTTGCAGGGGCTGGAGGACCGCTATGCAGTGCTCGAGCCAGTCGATGCCCTGGTCACCGGCGCCGCCGGCTTCCTGGGCCGCAAGCTGGTCAAGCGCCTGCGCCAGCGTGGCCAGCGCGTGCGGGTGCTGGTGCGACGCCCAGTGCGCGATTTTTCCGAAGACAGTGGCGTGCAGGTGGTGGTCGGCGACCTGGGAGACCCACGCATAGTGGCCCATGCGGTGGCCGGCGCAGGTACGGTCTACCACGTGGGCGCAGCCATGCGCGGCAGTCCCCGCGATTTCGAGGCGGGTACCGTGTGGGGCACTCGCAACGTCGTCGATGCGTGCAAGACGCATGCGACGGGACGGCTTGTCTACGTCAGCTCCATGAGCGTTTTCGATCATGCCGGCCGTCATCCGGATGCGCGCATGACCGAAGACTCCGCATTCGAACCCCACCCGCAATGGCGTGGTGCCTATACCCAGACCAAGCTCAGCGCGGAGGACTACGTACGCAACGCCATTGATGCCGATGGCTTGCCGGCGGTGATCTTGCGCCCCGGCCAGATCTTCGGACCCGGTGCCGAGCGGGTCACACCCAACGGAGTCATCGCATTGGCTGGACGCTGGGTTGCCGTTGGCAGCGGAGCGCAGACCATTCCCCTCGTTTACGCCGACGATGTGGTGGATGCATTGATGCTGGCTGCTGAAGGGTCGAACGCGACCGGACGCGTCTTCAACGTGGTCGATCCGCACCCGATTACGCAGCAAGCCTATCTGAATCGCTGTAAGCGCAAGCTGGGTGATGAGCTGAAGGTCGTACGCGTGCCCACCTGGGTTTTCATGGGGCTTGGATCCGGAGTGGAAATGCTGGGCAAAGTTCTCAAGCGGGATGTTCCGCTGACACGGTACCGGGTACGCTCGCTTCGACCGCTGGCCAACTTCGACACGAGCGCGGCAACGGACGGTCTGGGATGGACGCCTGCAACCGGCATCGACAAGGGCCTGGACGTGACATTCGGCTGAGTCGTCCTGCACGTTCGCTGATTTCAAGTCAGCGACTGCTACGCAGAACTTCACTGAGATGCGGGACCACGGAAGTACCGATCAGGGATAGCACGGGGACATCGTAGGCTGCTAGCCGGAAGTCCCGCCAAGCCGTTGGAGATGTCCGATTTCTTCGCTATATACCGTTGGCATTGGATGGAGACGAGCATCAGACGTGGCAATATCCGGGGCGCATCCACCTCCCTTGAATACGAAGAAGGTGATCCTTGGCTATGTTCTGCTTTCATTCCACGATCAGGATCACTGCATGCCAGTGAGAACTCATGCGGGAAGGCGCTCCCGCCACTGCTTCGCCGATCTGCATGATCGTGGCCGGCTAGACATCCCCTTCATTCCGCAAGTCCGCCGCCCATGCGCCTGCTGATCGTCACATCACAATTCCCGATCGCAGGTGAACCCAACAGGGGGCGCCCCGTCTACCAGACCATATGCGAACTGGCTAAGCTCGCGACCGTGCGCGTGCTCAGCCCGGTGGCCACCTACCCACGTTGGGCGCAACCGCGAAGCTATCTTTTCCGCGATGCGGTGCCGGGACTCACGGTAGACGGCTGCGACGCGCAGTACGTACGCTACCCGGCCTTGCCAGCGGCGTCGCGCCCTTTCAATGGCGCAATGTGTGCACGTGCGATAGCGGGCCCGTTGCGCGCTTTCGCGCCGGACGTCGTGCTTTCATACTGGCTCTATCCCGACGCCTACGGCGCGATGGTTGCAGCGCGCAACGCCGGATTGCCATTAGTGGCCGGAGCGCGCGGATCGGACCTGCGCGTCCGGGATGCCATCAGCCGTCGCCTTACCCGCCCTGTAGTACAGCGTGCCGAACGCCTGCTGGTGGTCAGTGAAGACCTAAGCAGGGTCGCGGCGGACCAATACCACGCGGACCCTACGCGGATACGGGTGATCCCCAATGGCTGCAACGCAGCGATTTTCTGCCCGGGCGATCGCGACGCTGCCCGAACTGCATTGTCAGTGCCTGCCGATGCCGAAGTCGTGTTGTACGTAGGCAGGTTGGTGGCCGAAAAAGGCTTGCGCGAATTGATGGACGCAACCCGTTTGCTGGCATCCTCGCGGCCGAGGCTGAAGGTTGTGCTAGCAGGGGAAGGTCCGCTGCAAGACGAGCTGGCCGAGCGCATAGCGCGCGAGAAACTCAACGTCATTCTGGTTGGCGCGCAAGCTCCCGCGGAAGTCGCGCACTGGATGGCGGCGGCGAACCTGGTCACGCTTCCCAGCTATTCCGAAGGGCATCCCAACGTGTTGGTCGAGGCGCTGGCTTGCGGCCGCCCCGTGGTGGCGACGCCGGTCGGAGGTATCCCGGAAGTAGTGGACGCCACTTGCGGAATTCTGGTCGCGGTACGCGATGCCGCGAAACTGGCCGCGGGCCTGGCCAACGGGCTTGATCAAGCCTGGGACGAAGCCGCCTTGTCCAGGAAGTTTTCACGCGATTGGGCACAAGTGGCATGCGAAACACTGACCGCTTGCGACGAGGCCCTGCAGCAGCCGCGCGCCACCGCGATGGCGGCATACGCCCGCTGACCGCCATGCCCTTTTCTTGTTTTTTTCCCGGGATCCAATAAAGATGTGCGGAATCGCAGGATTCACAGGTCCTGATGTGGTGGCTGACGCAGCGCAGCCGCAGTTGCAGCGGATGATCCGAACCCTGGCCCATCGCGGGCCCGACGGCTACGGCTTCCATACGGAGAAAGGCATCGGGCTGGCGCATGCGCGCTTGTCGATAATCGATCTGGCCACGGGCGACCAGCCCATCCACAATCCGCGCGGCAATGTGTGGACGGTATTCAACGGCGAGATCTTCAATTACCTGGAATTACGCAGCGCGCTCGAAGCCGAAGGCCGCGTGTTCTACACGCAATCCGATACGGAAGTGATCGTGCACCTGTACGACCGCTGCGGTGACGACTTCGTGCAACACCTCAACGGGCAGTTCGCCATCGCGCTATGGGACAGCGAGCGGCAACGACTTGTGCTGGCCCGCGATCGTGCCGGCATTCGACCGCTGTTCTATGCCCGCGAGGGTGGACGAACCTGGTTTGCCTCGGAAATCAAGGCCCTGCTTGCGGTCTTGCCGCAATGTGCGCGCTTGCGCCCGCAGGCGCTGGTGCAGACCCTTACCTACTGGTCAGTGGTGGATCCGGACACCCTTTACGAAGGTGTTTCCAGCTTGCCTCCCGGCTGCCTGCTTGCGATCGAACGCGATGGCCGGCAAAACCTCACACGCTACTGGGACTGGAGTTTTCCGGATGCGGTGGAAACTTCTCCATCACGCTATCCGCTGAGCGTGGAACAGGCCACCGCGGAGCTGCGCGAACTGTTGATTGATGCAGTGCGCCTGCAGCTGCGCGCGGACGTCCCAGTGGGCGCCTACTTGAGCGGCGGACTTGATTCGTCGGGTATCGTGGCAATCATTCGCGGTTTCACTAAAACGCCCGTGCGCACCTTCTCAGTCGCCTTCGAAGACGGCCAGTACGATGAGAGCGATTACCAGCAGGCCATGGTCAGGTATCTGGGCACCGATCACACCACCCTGCGCTGTACCCGTCACGATATCGGCGAGGCATTCCCGCGACTGATTCGCCACACCGAGACGCCGGTGTTGCGAACCGCGCCAGTCCCGCTGATGCTGCTGGCCGGCAGCGTACGGGAACAGGGCTACAAGGTTGTCCTGACCGGAGAAGGCGCAGACGAGGTCTTCGGAGGCTACGACCTGTTCAAGGAAGCCAAGATCCGTCGCTTCTGGTCACAGCAGCCCAAGTCCCGATTCCGTCCGCGTTTGCTGGAGCGATTGTACGGCTACCTGCAGAACTCCCCGGTCAGCAATCCGGCCTTTGCGCAATCGTTCTTCGGCCGGGGCATGGAGCACCTGCATCGACCGATCTTTGCCCACGTGCCGCGCTGGACCACATCACAGCGCGCACTGTCGTTCCTGTCGCCGGAAATCCGTGCGGTTATCGGCGAATGGGACCCGTTGACCGCCTACGAACAGACCCTGCCGGCGGGCATGGAAGGCTGGAGCGGGCTGGCAAAAGACCAGTACGTGGAAGCAAAATCGCTGCTGGCCGGGTACCTGCTCTCTTCGCAAGGCGACCGGGTTGCGATGGCAAATTCGATCGAGGGCCGTTTCCCTTATCTCGACCATCGGGTCATTGAATTCGCCAATCGCCTGCCACCCAGCTTCAAGATCCGTGGCATGACCGAGAAATATCTGTTGCGTCGCGCCTTGGCCGGCATGCTGCCTGATGAAATCGTCAACCGCACCAAGCAACCGTACCGCGCGCCGGATAGCCAAAGCTTTTTCTTCGATGGTAAACCACTCGACTATGTTGCAGATCTCATGAGCCCCGAAAGGATCCGCGCGGTGGGATACTTTGATCCAGCGGGCGTTTCACGCCTGTTCGAAAAGTGCAGGCAAGGGCGTGCGACGGGATTTGCCGACAATCAGGCCTTCGTGGGCATCCTGTCCACGATGCTGGTCCGGCAGCAGACCGAGGCCCTAGTGCGGCAGCAATAGCGTTATTGATTTGACGAGCATGACTCGGACGAATCATGCTCGTCAACGAAGCGGAAATTGAACCGACTCGCCAATTGGCCAGACAGCTAGGAGCAGGCATGCACTGGAAAATAAAGGGGTTGGCACAGAAAATACTCGGGGTGGTGCCTGCCGGCGACAAACTTCATTACCGCATGCAGCGCAGCTTCGGCGGTTTGCAGGATTTCAGCAAGGAATTGGCGGTCAAGGTCGCGGACTGGCAGATCATGATGGGGCATCTGCGCAGTGCCGGCGTCGCCGTTGACCGCACGCGCTTCTTCGAGATCGGAACCGGTTGGTATCCCACGTTTCCATTTGCGTTGTATCTGGCCGGCGCCCAACGCGTCACCACCTATGACCTGACCCGTCACCTGCAAATGGGGTTGGTGACCCAGGCGATAAACGAATTTTCAGGGTTCCTCGATGTCATCGCCGCAGCCAGCGATTCTGACCCTTTGGCGGTGCGCGATCGCCACCAGCGTCTGCAGGCGGCGATCAGCGACAACCACGACCTGACCGAAATCACCGGGGGCGTCATCTGCTACGCGGCGCCCGCCGATGCAACCCGCACGGCCCTGGCAGATGGCGAGGTGGATGTGGTGTTCTCGAACAGCGTACTGGAACATGTTCCGCCGGACGCAATCACCGCGATGTACGGCGAAGCAAAGCGCATCCTGGCGCCTGGCGGGATAATGTTCCATTCGGTCAACTGCGGCGACCACTACGCCTATGTAGACAGCAAGGTTCACCAGCTCAACTACTTGCGATACTCGGACCGCCAGTGGAAGTTCTGGGACAACGCCTTCCTTTACCAGAACCGTATACGTGCCCATGAATTCGTCGAGCTTGCCTCCGCCATGGGCTTTGTAATAGAACTGGATACTTCCATCGCACGGGCGCAACGCCTGGAACAACTGGCCACAATGAAGGTCGATGCGCGTTTCGCCCGGGTGCCGCCTGAGAAGCTTTGTATCACCAGCGTGGATTTCATCGCCCGCACGCCTGCCTGAAAGGCGCGTTCACGGTGCCGGAGTAATCTGCAGCAACTGGCCATTCACCGCATCCACCAGGACGTACAGCGCGCCGTCGGGACCCTGCCGCACATCGCGAATGCGTTGCTGGCGCTGGACCAGCAACCGTTCCTCATGCACCACCTTTTCGCCCTGCAATTCAAGGCGGATGAGATTGCTCGATGCCAGCGCACCAAGGAACAGGTTGCCCTTCCACTGCGGAAACTGGTCGCCCGTGTAAAAAGCCATACCACTCAGTCCAGGCGAAACCGCCCATACATGATGCGGTCGTTCCATGCCTGGCGCGGACCTGCCAGTCGAACCGGGTATTGTTCCGCCGTCGTAATCCCTGCCATCGGTGATGACCGGCCAACCGTAGTTTCGGCCGGGCTGGGGAAGGTTGATCTCATCGCCGCCCAAGGGCCCGTGTTCGCTGGTCCAGAGCTTTCCGTCAGTCGGATTGAGTGCCGCTCCCTGGATGTTGCGGTGACCATAGGACCAGATCTCCGCGCGGGCGCCCTCGCGCCCAACAAATGGATTGTCCTCGGGAATGCGCCCGTCCGGCCATATCCTCACCAGCTTGCCCTGCAGCTTGGCCACGTCCTGCGCCGCGGCCGCAGCAACCCGATTGTCACCTTGTGTCACGAACAAGTGGCCTGCCTCATCGAACACCAGGCGCGAACCGACATGGGTACCGTGTGACAACTTGGGCTCCTGTCGGTAAATGACTTTCGTTGCCACCAGCGCATCGCCGTGCAGGCGCGCGCGCAATACGGCAGTACCCGCTTTGTTGCCGCGCAACGTGGGTTCGGCAAAGGAAAGGAATAGCACCTGGTCGTGCGAGAACGTGGGCGACAACACGATGTCCAGCAATCCGGCCTGGCCATCGACGAAAATCCTGGGGAGGCCTGTGATCGGAGCCGATACGTGACCATCCGCACCTATCCGACGAAGCCGCCCGGGCCGCTCCGTCACCAGCATTCCACCTTGCGGCAAGAATGCCAGCGACCAGGGATGTTCGAGCCCGGCCACCAACTCCGTGACTGCGTAGGTTCCTTTCTCGGACGCATAGGTAACGGGTACCGCCGCGTCCACCGCATGCGGTACGGAGGCCACAGGGGGCTCGTTGCCGTCACAAGCGATCAGCAGCAATGGAAACAGCAGAAGCGCAGGCAATCTCATCGGATTGGGCAGCAGAACGGTTCAAGGTGATCTTAGCACCGCCGCGTTACCCCTGTTTTTGGCCGGATGCAGTCGGTACCTGCGTTTGTACAACTTGAAACGACGGAGATTTTGCAGGGGTTCCCATGCAGCAAAGGCAGCAGATAAAACGCTTCATCCTTGAGAATTTTCTGTTCTCGGATGACGAATCCACCATCGGTGACCAGGATTCACTCATCCGTGGCGGCATTATCGATTCAACCGGAATCCACGAGTTGATCTTTTTCCTGGAAGATGAGTTCAAGCTTTCCATCATTCCCGACGAGATGATTCCGGCGAACTTCGATTCGATCCATACCGTAGACGAGTTCGTCAGCCGCAAGCTTGCGGGTTGAGCCAGGTCGCGCATGGACAGCCTCTGCAGCCGCCTCAGTGCAGTAGCCCGCGATAGTCCACAACGGGTCGCCATTATTGATGGTGAACGGAAGACGACTTATGGCGAACTCTGGGGACAGATAGAGAGTTTCGCCTGCCACCTGAAGGATTGCGGGCTGCGACCCGGCGAACGCGTGGCCGTGGCACTGCCCAACCGCATCGAAGCAGCCGTGGCGTGTTATGCCACTTGGCGTGCGGGTGGCATTGCCGTTCCATTGAACGTGCAGGCGCGCGCGCGGGATTTCCTGCCCTGGCTGCAGCACAGCGGCGCCAGCCATCTGGTCCATGAGGCCGGGCACCACGACATCGAACTGGCCCTGGATGAGGCCAGGCTGGCACTTGGGCGCACCGTGGTCAGTGAAGGCCATTCGCTTTGCGCCACCTGCGGCGCGCAATCCGTGACCACGGCTGCCACGGCTGCCGGCCCCGCGCCGGCGTTGATCCTCTATACCTCCGGTACTACCGGCGCACCAAAGGGCGTCGTGCTGAGCCACGACAATCTGCTGGCAAATGTGCTTGCAGTGGCAACCTATCTCGACTTGGGCAGCGACGACCGTGTGCTGAGTGTGCTGCCGTTCTATTACGCCTATGGCGCTTCGGTGCTGCACACCCATCTGATCAGTGGCGCCTGCCTGATCCTGGCCCCTAACCTGCTTTTCCCCCAGTTGGTCCTGGATACGGCGATACGCGAACACGCCACAAGCCTCTCCGGCGTTCCTTCCACCTATGCGTTGCTGTTGGACCATCTGGCTGCCAGCGGCCACGACCTGTCCGGACTGAACTGCATAGCCCAGGCGGGCGGAGCGATGTCAGCCACCCTGACCCATCGTCTGCGTGCTGCTTTTCCCGCGGCCCGCCTGTTTGTCATGTATGGCCAGACCGAGGCTACGTCCCGCATCAGCTGGCTGCACCCGGAGGACCTGGAGCGCAAGCTTGGTTCCGTGGGCACTCCCGTGCATGGGCTGGAATGGAAGATCGTGCGCGAAGACGGTAAAAGAGCCGCGGCTGGCGAAGACGGCGATGTCTGGGTCCGCGGCCCCAGCGTGATGTTGGGCTACTGGAACAATCCCGCTGCCACCGCGTCGGTATTGCAGGAAGGTTGGCTGCATACCGGCGACATGGGCCATCTGGACGAGGACGGTTTCCTGTTCCTGCATGGTCGCCGGGGTGACATGATCAAGACGGGCGCACACCGCGTGCATCCCAATGATGTGGAAGAAGTCATCAGCCAGATACCCGGCATCACCGAAGTCGCGGTGATAGGCATCGATGACGAGATCATGGGCCAGGTAATCAAGGCCTTCGTCGTCGCCAACGAACAGCCACCGCGCGCCGAGGACCGGATCAAGGCACATTGCCGGCAGCGCCTTGCCCCTTACAAGATCCCCCGCCATATCGCCTTCGTCGACGCCCTGCCCCGTACCGCCTCCGGCAAGGTCCGGCGCTTCCAGCTCACAGCGCAAGAACCCACTCCATGACCCCACTGAATCCACACGTCCTCGATATCGACTATCAGCAGGAAGCCGACAATATCTGCACGCGATTGCGGGAGATCACCGCACGGCAACTGCATCGACGCGGCCTGGTCGTGGCCATATCGGGTGGCATCGATAGCTCGGTGAGCTGCGCGCTTGCCGTGCGTGCACTGGGACCTGACCGGGTGTTCACCCTGATCCTGCCCGAACAGGACTCCTCGGACGACAGTGCCGCACGTGCCAACATTCTGGCCACGCATCTGGGTGTACGCACCGAAACCATCGACATCGCACCGACGCTGGAGGCCATAGGCTGCTATCGCGCACGCGATGCAGCCGTGCGCAATGCCCTCCCGGAATACACGGAAGGCTGGAAGTTCAAGATCGTCATAGATGGTGGTACCGAAGGCCGCATCAATCGATTCAGACTGATGGCGGAGGAGGCCGACGGCACCGCACATCAGCGTGAGCTTGCCTTGAGCGACTACCTGACCATCGTGGCAGCGACCAATTTCAAGCAACGTATCCGCAAGACCCTGGAGTACTTCCATGCCGACCGTTTGAACTACGCGGTGGTCGGCACACCCAACAGGGTCGAATACGACCAGGGTTTCTTCGTCAAGAACGGCGATGGTTCTGCCGACGTCAAGCCCATTGCCCACCTTTACAAGACCCAGGTCTATGGCATGGCCCGCCACCTGCAACTGCCCGACCGCGTTTGCGCCGCCATTCCCACCACTGACACGTACAGCCTCAGCCAAGGTCAGGACGAGTTCTATTTCGCACTGCCTTACCGGCAGATGGATCTGGCGCTGTGGGCGTTGAACCACGATCGGCCCGCCTCAGAACTCGCCACCGTGCTTGGTCTGGACGAAACCCGCGCCCAGGCTGTGTACGACGACATTGGCAACAAGCGACGCACTACCCGGTACCTGCACCAGCCGCCGGTGCTGGTGGACGAAGTGCCCGAGTTGGTTTGAATTGACTGGTTCGATCACGCCGCCGCAGTACGTAGTACGCGACGGCGATGCCTTGCGCGATCGCGACCAAGTACTTGCGATCTGGTCCGACAACCTGGGGCAGAAGGACAAGATTGGAGCCAAGTACGACTGGTTCTATTTGCGGTGTCCGTACGGCGCGCCCGTGCTGCAGTTGCTGCAGCACGAACCCAGCGACACATCAGTAGGCACCGCATGTGCCGGGGTGCGACCGATGTTCTGGCGGGGCCGAGAATTACGCGCCGGGGTACTGGTCGATCTGGCCGTACTGCCGGAACACCGTTCGCTGGGACCTGCGCTGATCCTGCAACAGGGGTTGATCGAAGCCGGATCAAGCCAACTAGACCTGCTCTACGGCTTCCCGAACCCCAAAGCCGCTGCGGTCTTCAAGCGCATCGGCTACGAACGGCTGACCGAGATCGTGCGTTACGTGCGGGTCCTGCGCCACGCGCAATACTTGCGTCAACGCATTCCTGGCTGGTTGGCACGGCCAATGGGATGGGCCGCCGACCTGACATTCGCGGCACGGGATCTGATGCTTCGTGCGCTGGGGCCGCAACTGAAAATGCATTGGGCCAATACGGCTGATGCGCGCATGGACACGCTGTGGGCAACCTCAAGTAAAGGTGAAGGACTGGTGGCCACTCGCGACAGCCAACACGCGCGATGGCGATTCGACGCTTCGCCCATGGCGAGCACGCGCTACCTGCTACTTATGCGAGCCGACGAGGAGTCCCTGTGTGCCTGGTTCGCTGTCCAGTTGGAAGCAGACACCTTGCATGTTCGTGACTTCTGGTCGAGCCAAGGCGCCAGAGGCATGGACAAGTCGTTTCTCCTGGCTCTGGTCGAAGCGGCCCGCAAGGCTGGACATGCTGCACTGTCAGTGGAAATCGCCGCCGATCCGGCCCATGTCTCCAACTGGACGCAATGCGGGTTCACCGAACGGGGCAAACGACCGGTGTTCGGCCGCTGGAGCGCCCCCCGCGATGCGGTAACCCACATGCAACTGTTCCTGACCTCAGCCGACGAAGACGAATAGCGCTGCCGTACCCAGCGGGCGAATCAAGATCATGCCAGGCGCCGTGACTCCCGCCGAAACAGATACATGGCCAGCCAATCCGGGCGAAACCGCCCACTGCTATCGACCACTGTATCGGTTTCATAGCCCGTTCTGCCTAGCAGCCAACCCACCTGCGGCGATACTGGATTCAGCACGGGCACACTCGTGAAGAGCAACTCGTAGCCCGCTTCACGCGCTTGCTGTGCAATGGCTGCATCGTAAGCGCCATGCGGGAACGACATGGATTGGACACAGCTAACGGGCTGGCCAGTATGCCGGGCAAACTCGACGCGTGCCCCTGCCAATTCCGCATCCACATCCAGGGCGACCGTCATTGGTGTATGCGTCTTGCCATGAAGACCCAAGGCAACGCCCCCGTCTTGCAACCGCCCGAGCTCCGGCGTACTGACCATATGTCGCAACCCATCATCCATGTCACTGATGAAGGGCTTCAAGACATCATCCCGCACTGCAAGCTCAAGCATCTCCAGCCGCGCGATGGCTTCGCGCAGGTCTACGATCGAATTATCATCAGGCTGCCAGCCATCGGTGATGTAAGGTCTCAACGCAGCGGATAGTTCGTCTACTCGCATCTTGCCGAGACGCCAGGCTGCTATCAGTCGTTCCTGGAAAAAAGCTTGCTTGCTGCCCACCGCATCGGCTACTACGAACATCACCGCCGGCAAGCCCAGCCTCTGCAGCTCCGGCAACGCATAATCGACGTTGTCGGACCAGCCGTCATCAAAAGTGATAAGCAGTGCACGCGCTGGCAAAGTTGCACCGCCACTCCGCGATTCAAGCACCCGCCCTAGCGACACCACATTGTAGTGGCGCTTGAAAAAAACCAGTGACTCCGAAAGCCAAGGGGTAGCCAGTGTGTAATCAGGATCGCAGCTCTTCCAGCGAGGGTCTTCAGGATCGAGCGTGCGGTGAAACATCACCACGGTTAGACTGTCGGCATTACGGATCCGGTGATATGCCCCCAAGGCACCACTGGCGTAGAGCAGCTTCTTGAAGAGATCCTTCAGCATGACGCCAGCACCCGAAATTTCAGTGATTATACCCACATACAACCGGCGCGAACTGCTGCTCCGCGCACTGGAATCCGTCTTCTCCCAGACGCACCCTATTGACGAAATAGTCGTCATAGATGATGGCTCCACCGACGGAAGCGAAGCCGCTGTGCGCGAACGTCATGGGGACAGGATCCGTTACGTCTGGCAGGTCAATGCAGGTGTTTCCGCAGCTCGCAACCGCGGAATGTCGATTGCCAATGGCAAGTACTTTGCGCTACTGGACAGCGACGACGAATGGCTTCCGGATAAGACTACGCTTCAACTGGAATGGCTGCGCGCGCACCCTGACTTCGGCATGGTGCTGTGCGACGTACAAAGGGTTGATGGTGAACATAGACCCATCGACATTTTCCGCAGGCGCGACACAATTCCTGAAGATGGCTGGGTATTGCGCTGGATTATCCACAACCCCGCATTGGCCCCCGCTTCGGTCATGTTTCGCCGCGAGGTATTCGAGGACATCGGCGGCTTCGACGAAGATCTGCGCACCGCTGAAGATCTCGACTTTCACCTTCGCGTGGCACACCGCTGGAAAATTGGCGTGGTGGAGATACCGCTGGTGCGTGCAATGCGCGGCCATGATGGCCTGTCCGCGGAAGCCAATACCTATGACGACTATGTAAGAGTAGTGGAACGTGCTGTGGAATCAGCAAAGGGATTGGTGGAGCCAGAGAATCTGCAACTAGCGTTAGCGACGACATACGCACGCAATGCAAAAGGCTTGCTCATCCAGCGCCGTTGGCGTGATGGCGCACGCCTGGCATTGCGGGCGCGGCAGACAACCAGGGATCCGGCATTGCGTGCGGAGCTGCGAAAACTGATTCCGTTTGGATTACGTCACATGCTGCGTGGACACCTTCCCAAATTGAAATAACTCAACGTGCGCCCCGTCCGAACAACACTACTTCGACGGTCTGGAGCATGATCATCAAGTCGAAGACCAGGCCATGGTTCTTGACGTAGAAAAGGTCAAATTTTAGTTTCTCTTCCGCATCCCGCACCGACGCTCCATAGGGATAGCGGAGTTGCGCCCACCCGGTAAGCCCCGGCTTCACACAATGGCGCACACCGTAGTAGCGAATCTCCTCGCTCAGCAACTCGACGAAGTGCGGGCGCTCGGGGCGCGGACCGACAAAACTCATGTGGCCAGAGATGACTGCGAACAATTGCGGCAGTTCGTCCAGGCGGGTGAGCCGGATAAAGCGTCCGATCCGGGTACTGCGATCGTCATCCTTGGTAGCCCAACGCGCTACTCCATCCTTCTCTGCATCCACGCGCATGCTGCGGAACTTGATCAGTTGGAAGTGCTGTCCGCGCTCACCCACCCTGACTTGGCGGTAGAGGATTGGAGACCCGTCTTCCATCCAGACCAGCAACGCCACCAGCAGCATGAAAGGCCATGCCAAAAGCAGCAGCGAAATGGCCGCCGCCAGGTCAAAGAACCGTTTGCTCAACCGCCGTGGTGTGGAATAGTCGAATCCGCCGGAGAACACTAGCCACGAAGGATCCAGAACATTGAGCTGGACCATACCAGCCTCACGCTCGAAGAATGTCGACAGATCGATGATCGAGATACCGCGTTGCACGCAGGTCAGCATCTCTTCCATCGGCAAGCCCCCACGGCGCTCGTCGGGCGCTATCACTATCTCGTCGATCTGCAGTTGCTGGGCCAGCTCGACCAACCCCTGCGTCGGTTCAACGAGCAGGCTTTCGTCGATCACGGCAGCTTGGCCGGGCACTGGCACGAATCCCACCACCACGAACGAGCGACGGTCCGAGTCGCGGCGCATGCGGCTATTGATAAGGTCAGCATTCTTGCCCGCACCTAGGACCAATACGCGCTGCCTGAGTGCATCGGTGCTGAATACATGCATTACCAGCAGTCGGATGGCAACCACGCCGATCAGGCTGATCAGCAGCGACATCACCATGACGCCCCGCCCGATATAGGCTTGCGGCAACACGTAATACAAGACCAGCAACGCCATCCCGCCGAAAGCGAACGACAACACCAACCGCAGGATGAAATCCATCCGGTTGTGGCGTACATGCACCTGATAGAGGCCGAAGGCAGCCATTGCACCAGTGATGAACACTGCGACGATCAATCCACGGACCAGCGCATGCTCCGCAAAGGTCTGGTGGTTCTCCGGATCGTTGATGAAACGTATCCACGCCGCCACCATTACCGATAGCACGATCAATGTCAGTTCGGATAGCCAAAGCGCCCTGATTGCGCGATCCTTCCGACTCTCCGATGGATTCTTCATTTCGCTTGCCTGCTCCGCGGACCTGATGAATTCAATGCTTCCGGATCGTGACTGCTGGTCGCAATCCATGCAGGCTCGACATCTGTCGCCATACCATGCGATCCAGCCACACAGTGGTCGGACCGAGAACTCCATCGCCCTATCTGCAAAATAGTCATCTGCGCCCCCGTAAATTCTGCCCAGGCTGCCTCGCCGACACACAGACGATGCGAATGGCCGGTACGGCCACAGCACCCACAGCGCCGAAGCTCATCCTGATCTATCAAACCAACGCAACGCGACGTTCAGTCCGGCCACCGCCTCGGCCCACCATTGGTGCTTCATGGGCGGATCTAACGCCGCAAAGCCAGCGCAGTAGCGGCACCAACCAGACGATGATGGCCTCCTGCCTCGGGGCTTGGGTAGCGCAGCCGTGCGGAATCCACCTAGCTGATGTGTCTCGCCATGCGCCCCCGCTGTACGCGTACCCCCGGGGGCTTCAAGTTGCAAAACGCCACGCAAAGCCTCAAGCCAGCTGCCCTCAACCGTGCGAGCCCCGGGTACACACGAGGCACGCATTGCCCACGCGCCGATCAATCGCATTGCTTTCCGGTTCCGCAAGCTCCAGGCAGGGGAATCGCCGATCGGATACGGCATTCCGGCAGCCACCGCCATCCGGATAGGGGCTCCAGCCTCACGCCCGCCACGGCGCCCTGCTGCGTACCCACGCTTTCAAGGCGCCACCATGGTTCAGTTTGCTGCGCGCGAGGTCGTCGCTGGCGGGGGCGGTCCCCGCTGCATCACGGCCAAACCGGCACGCCTGCCGCAATCGTGGATGGGACAGACCATGACGGAAAGCGGTCCGCGGGACAGGCAAAGAGCACGGACTCCACGATGGCCGTTGGGACGCTTGCCCAGCTTGTCCGCGCTGCCCCACCATCGCGCTTGGCAGGGACGCCACTCTGGAACGTCTGCCGGTGCGAACAGCAAGCGTTAAACGCCACCGCTTCGATGCGGTCGCCCAGCACGCCGCAAAGCCTGGCGAACGTTGGCTCGCCCATACGATTTATTCAATATTTAATCGACGCACGTACGACCATAGATGACGGACTTGCCTGCTTTTGCAGGTCATTGTCAGGCGCCAATGAAAAAGCCGGCGAACGTGAGCTCACCGGCTTTCATTTGAATCGTATGTTGGTGCGCCCGGAGAGATTCGAACTCCCGACCGCCTGGTTCGTAGCCAGGTACTCTATCCAACTGAGCTACGGGCGCATAAGAAAAGGAATTTTGCCTGAGTTGGCTTACGCCCGTCAATCCTTTCGTCCTGTCTTGCAGAAGGCGAACACTTGTCCAAAACACTGGAAAACCGTGAAAATAAAGGCATTTCAGCAAATGGCGGAGAGTGAGGGATTCGAACCCTCGATAAGGCTTTTGACCCTATACTCCCTTAGCAGGGGAGCCCCTTC
>JBDTPP010000007.1:0-48386 GCA_039932615.1 Pseudoxanthomonas sp. | reverse complement strand
CGGCCATCTTGGCGATATGCGCCAGCATGCGCGCGGTGGTGGTCTTGCCGTTGGTGCCGGTGATGGCGGCGATCGGCACGCGGCTCGGCGTGCCCGGCGGGAACAGCATGTCGATCACCGGGCCGGCGGCGTCCCGCGGGGTGCCTTCGCTGGGCGCCACGTGCATGCGGAAGCCGGGGGCGGCGTTGATCTCGCAGATGCCGCCGCCAATGGATTTGTAGCTTTCGGCGATGTTGGAGGAAATGAAATCCACGCCGCCCACGTCCAGGCCGATCGCGCGGACCGCGCGCACCGCCATGTCGCGGTTGTCGGGGTGGATGATGTCGGTCACATCGGTGGCGGTGCCGCCGGTGGACAGGTTGGCGGTGGAACGCAGGTAGACGACCTCAGCTTCCTTGGGTACCGAAAAATGGTTGTAGCCGACGCGTTCCAGCATCAGGTCGGCCTGCGCGTCCAGTTCCAGGCGGGTCAGCACTTTTTCATGGCCGACGCCGCGGCGCGGATCCGTATTCACCTGTTCGACCAATTCGATGATGTCGCTCTTGCCGTCGCCGACCACGTGGCCGGGGGTGCGCCGGGTGGCGGCAATCAGTTCGCCATTGACCACCAGCAGGCGGTGGTCGTCGCCACCGATGTAGGTTTCTACGATGACCGAGCGCGAATGCTCGCGCGCGGCGGCAAAGCCCTCGCGGATCTCGTCGTCGCCGGAAATATTGATGGTGATGCCACGGCCATGGTTGCCGTTGTAAGGCTTGGTGACCACGTTGCCGCCGAGCTTTTTGGCGGCGCGCAGCGCGCCGGTTGCATCGCTGACCAGTTCCTGGCGCGGCACCGGCAGGCCCAGCGAGCCGAGGATCTTGTTGGTTTCCTCCTTGTCGCTGGCCAGCTCCACGGCGATGTGCGAGGTCTTGCCAGTGACCGTGGCCTGGATGCGTTGCTGGTATTTGCCGTGGCCGAACTGGATCAGCGATTGCTGGTTCAGGCGCAACCAGGGGATGCCACGCTCCTCGGCCGCACGCACCAGCGAGGCAGTGGACGGGCCAAGTGCGCGGCGCTGCGCATAGCGGATGAATTCGACCAGTGCAGTATCCCAGTCCCAATCCTCCGCCACGCTGCCACTGGGCCTGATATCGGCCGGCAGCAGCGAGGAAAGCAGCTTCAGTGCCAGCTCGCCGGCGGCGATGCCTTCCTCTTTCTGCGCGTATTCGTAGACCACGGTGTACACGCCCGGACGGTCGTCGCCCACGCTGCGGGTCTTGCCGAAGGTGACGTTTTCGCCGGCCACGTTCTGCAGTTCGATCGCGACATGTTCCAGCACGTGGCCAAGCCAGGTGCCTTCGCCCTCGCGCATGCGGCGAATGAAGCCACCGGGTTCGCGGTACGAGCAGCCGTGTTCGGCCAGGCCGGGCAGGGCGGCGACCAGCCCATCGACGAACGCCGCGCCCAGCTTGCCGGTGGGCCATGCCTCCAGCGCCTGCAGGTCCAGTTCCAGGCGGATGACCGGGAAATGGGCGTATTGCGAGGGACCAACGTAGACGGAACGTTCGAGGATGCGCATGCCTTACCTCATTCTATAAGTGGGTTTCCGGATCAGCTGGATCTGATCAACTTGACTTTGACATGGCCAGGGAGCCAGCCGAAGCCTTGCGGGTATGCAGGTTGAAGGTAGCGCCTGCCACCAGGATATGCACGGTCAGGCCAAGCAGGCAGACCGGCTCGTCTTCGCGCACCTGGGCCATGGAGGAAAAAGTCAGCCCGTCGGCATCGACCACGGTGACCGCGCCGCTGCCTTCCACTTCCAGGGTGTTGTCCGGACCGATGAAGGCGGCGGTGTCCTCGTCCAGGCCAATGCCGATCGCAAAAGGGTTATAGGCCAGCGCGGCGACCAGGCGGCCAAGGCGGTCACGCTGGCGAAAATGCTGGTCGATCACGAAACGATTGGTCAGGCCCAGGCCTGGAGCCAGGCGCACGCTGTCGGCCTGGGGCGAGGAACCTTCCTTGCCGAAGCCGATCATGTGTTCGCTGAGGATGCTGGCGCCGGCGCTGGTGCCGCCCACGGTGACGCCGGCGGCGTTGCGTTCGCGTATGAGTTTTGCCGCCGGGGTGCCGCCAAGGATGGTGGACAGGCGCAACTGGTTGCCGCCGGTGAAGAAGATGCCGCTGGCACGGCCGATCCGGGCCAGGCGGTTCGGCTCCTGGCAGTCGCGACGGGTATCGAAGTCGATGACATCGACGCTGCCGGCACCCAGGCCGCCGAAGATTTCCTCGTAACGGGACCCGGTCTCAGCCAGCTGGCTGGCCGTGGGGATGACCACGATGTTGGCATCACGGCCGCCGCAGAGGTCGAGGAAACGCTGCAGGATGCGGGGGTTGTCTTCCTTGTTCTCGGCACCGCCGATGGGAACGATCCAACCTCTTTCATCGCCATCGGCGACCTTGCTGGGACACATGCAAAACGACTCCTGCTGAAGGGCTTCGCGCAACGCCGCCGCGACGGGAACCCCGCGGCGCAATGCGCCACAGGCTCCCGATTTCCCCCGATGAAGCCCCCCCGATGCCGACCCGCAACCAGCGCGGACCGGCCTTGGAAAGGTAGCACGGGCGGGCTGGGTAGTTGGTGGCCTTTCTGGTGGAGCGCCCCATGGGCGCGAGCTTTTGATTTGTTTCGCGATCGGATCAGAGGGCTCGCACCCATGGAGCGCTCCTACGGGCGATTCTCGATGACCAGCGATTTGCGAACCACCAACTACCCATCCCCAACCGCTACAATTTCCCCCAGGGCCCCGTAGCTCAGCTGGATAGAGCGGTCCCCTCCTAAGGGACAGGTCGTGCGTTCGAATCGCGCCGGGGTCACCATGGCTTTTGGTTTCAAGTGCAACTTGTCCGTATGCAATGGGTCGAAGTGCAGCTTGTCGCACTGCAGCACTTGACAGCCGCCCGCGTATTCATGTCCTCTAGGGCCATGCCGACCTGCGCCTCTACTGCATCCCTCCGCCCCGTGACCGCTCCGGTTTCGTCGCGTGCGCGTGCCGGTTGTGGCCTCGGTCGCATTACCACCGCCACTACCGCGATTAGCGGGGAGCGGTGGATCGTGTTCGCGTAAGTCTCGCAAACCACGTCCCCGCACCCGGATCAGGAAGCGGGGGAACCCGGAACCTGGCCCGAGCGGTGACCTTATCCAGAGGTCCTTCGCTGTATGTCGTCCGTAGCGCAATCATCCGGGTCTGCTCCGCGCACCATCGTGCACAAGTTCGGCGGTACTTCGGTAGCCGACGCCGAGCGCTACCGGCATGTCGCCGGGCTGTTGCTGGCGCGCGACGAGCAAGTGCAGGTCACCGTGGTGTCGGCGATGAAGGGCGTGACCGATGCGCTGATCAAGCTGTGCGAGCTGGCTTCCGGCAGCCGCAGCGAGTGGCGCGAACCCTGGCATGAACTGCGTGCGCGCCATCGCGGCGCGGTGGTCTCGTTGCTCGGTGAGGATTCGGGTCCGACCCTGGAGTGGCTGGATGAACGCTTCGACAAGCTGGCCGAGATCCTGGCAGCGTTGTCGGTGATCGGCGAACTGCCGCGCGAGGTGCTGGACCGGGTGCAGGGTCTGGGCGAAGTGTGTTCGGCGCGATTGCTCGGCGATTACCTCAAGTCGCGGGGCGAGGACTGCGCGGTGCTCGACGCGCGCGAGGTGCTGGTGGTGGACCGCAGCGACCTGGGCATCGAAGTGGACTGGGAAACCAGCGCCGCGCGCCTGGCCGAGTGGCGGACACGCAATCCGCAACATCGCGTGGTGGTCACAGGCTTCGTCGCGCGTGACCGCGATAACCGCATCACCACCCTGGGGCGCAACGGCAGCGACTACAGCGGCGCGATCTTCGCCGCCTTGTTCAACGCGACGGAACTGCATATCTGGACTGATGTCGATGGCGTGCTTTCCGCCGATCCGCGGGTCGTACCGGAAGCGGTGCAGCTCAGCGCGCTAAGCTACGACGAAGCCTGCGAGCTGGCCTACTTCGGGGCCAAGGTCGTGCACCCGCAAACCATGTCGCCAGCGATCGAACGCGGCCTGCCGATCATCATCCGCAACACCTTCCACCCCGAGCATCCCGGCACCCGGATCACCGCCGAGCGCGATGTCACCGGCCCGGTCAAGGGACTGACCCTGAGCAGCGACCTGGCCGTGCTCAACCTGGAAGGCACCGGCCTGATCGGCGTGCCTGGTACCGCCGAGCGTGTGTTTGCCTCGTTGCGCGAAGCGCGCGTGTCGGTGGTGATGATTTCCCAGGGCTCCTCGGAGCACTCGATCTGCTGCGTGGTCCGCGCCGCCGAAGCGCGACGCGCCCAGACCGCACTGCTTACCGCGTTCGCGCACGAGCTCAACATCGGCCAGATCCAGCGCGTGCAGCTGACCGAAGGCGTCAGCGTGCTGGCCGCGGTCGGCGACGGCATGGCCGGACAGCCGGGTGTCGCCGCGCGCCTCTTCGAATCATTGGGTCGAGCGCGGGTGAACATCCTGGCCATCGCCCAGGGCTCGTCGGAGCGGAATATATCGGTGGCCATCGAAAGCGCCGATGCGACCAAGGCGCTGCGCGCGGCGCACGCGGGATTCTGGCTCTCGCCGCAGACCTTCGCGGTCGGGGTGATCGGTCCCGGTAATGTGGGTGGTGCGCTCCTCGATCAACTGCGCGCCGCGCAGCCGCAACTGCTGGGCAAGGCCAACCTCGACCTGCGCCTGCGTGCCATTGCGTCGAGCACGAAGATGCTGCTGGACGAGCGCGGCATCAGCGGCGACTGGCGCGAGCGTTTTGCTTCCGCAAGCCAGGCGCTGGACCTGGATGCCTTCACCGCGCAACTGGTCGGCTCGCATCTGCCACACATGGTGATCGTGGATTGCAGCGGCAGTCCCGCGGTCGCCGATCGCTACGTCGACTGGTTGGCAGCCGGCATCCATGTGGTCACGCCGAATAAGCAGGCCGGCGCCGGGCCCAGCGCGCGCTACGACGCCATCCGCGAAGCCACCGCCGCCAGCGGTGCGCGCTTCCGCTATGAAGCCACGGTCTGCGCAGGGCTGCCGGTGATCTCGACCTTGCGCGACCTGATCGACACCGGCGATGTGCTGCTTTCGGTGGAAGGCATCTTCTCCGGCACCCTGGCCTGGTTGTTCAACAAGTTCGATGGCAGCGTGCCGTTCTCGCAACTGGTCACGGAAGCGCGCGGACTGGGCTATACCGAACCCGATCCTCGCGATGATCTTTCCGGCACCGATGTCGCCCGTAAACTGGTGATCCTTGCACGTGAAGCGGGGCGTACCTTGAACCTGGAAGATGTCGCGGTCGAAAGCCTGGTGCCGGCGTCGCTGCGCGAAGCCAGCGTCGACGATTTCATGGCGCGGCTGGGCGAAGTGGACGCGCTGTTCGCCGACAGGCTCGCGAAAGCGGGCGCAGGCGGCCAGGTGCTGCGTTACGTGGCCAGACTCGATGCCGAAGGCCATGCCAGTGTCGGACTGGTCGAATTGCCGAAGGACCATGCCTTCGCCAACCTGCGCCTGACCGACAACATCGTCCAGTTCACCACCCGCCGCTACTGCGACAACCCGCTGATCGTGCAGGGCCCGGGTGCCGGCCCGGAAGTCACCGCCGCGGGCGTGTTCGCCGACGTGTTGCGCGTGGCTGCGGGGCAGGGGGCGAAGCTGTGACCGACTTCGCCAGGGCGTTCTCGCCCGCCTCGGTGGGCAACGTCGGTGTGGGTTTCGACATCCTCGGCCATGTCATCGAGGGCGTCGGCGATACCGTCACCGTGCACCGCATCGACGCGCCCGAAGTGCGCATCTCCGCGATCCGCGGGGCGACGGTCGATCTGCCGAAGGATGCACCGGGCAATACCGCCGGTGCTTCGCTGATCGCCTTGCGTGAAGCGCTGGCGTTGCCGTTTGGTTTCGAGGTCGAGATCGACAAGGGCATACCACTCGGTTCGGGGATGGGAGGTTCCGCAGCGTCCTGCGTGGCCGCGCTGGTTGCGGCCAACGAGCTGCTGGACATGCCGTTATCGCGGGAAGCGCTGTATCCGTTCGCGCTGACTGGCGAGGCCGTCGCCAGCGGTGGGCGCCATGGCGACAACCTCGGCCCGATGCTGTTGGGCGGCCTGGTCCTGTCCACGGCCGAGCGGCTGGTAAGGATTCCGGTGCCCGATGCCTGGCACAGCGTGCTGGTGCATCCCGACGCAATCCTGGAAACGCGTCGCGCGCGCGAAGCGCTCAAGGGCCACTACGCGTTGGCGGAATTCGTGTCGCAGTCGGCCAATCTTGCGCTGGTGCTGGCCGGTTGCCATGCGGGCGATGCGTCGCTGGTGCGTGCGGGCCTGCAGGATAGGCTGGTCGAGCCCAGGCGTGCGCCGCTGATTGCCGGTTTCGATGCGGCCAAGCACGCGGCGCTGCAGGCAGGGGCGATGGGTGCGAGTATTTCCGGTGCAGGCCCCAGCGTGTTTGGCTGGTTCGAGACGCGGGAACAGGCCGAAATGGCTGCGCCTGCGATCCAGGCCGCATTCGCCGCGGTGGGATTCGACAGCCAGGCCTGGGTGTCGCCGATCAACAGTCCGGCGGCGAAAGTGCTCTAGGTGTTCCTTCTCCCGCCGGCGCCCGCAAGGGCGTGCAAGGCCGAAAAGGGAACAACGGATTTTCTTTTCACGGACAACCAATGAAATTCATCTCCACCCGCAGCAACGCCCCCGCAGCAACCCTCAGCCAGGCCATCGCCGCAGGTCTCGCACCCGATGGCGGCCTGTACGTGCCGGATGCGTTGCCGGCTGCAGGTCGATTGGAAGTCGGCAGCGATCTGGCCGACACGGCCACACGACTCATTGCTCCCTTCTTCGCGGGCGACGCGCTTGAGCAAGAGCTGCCTGCGATCTGCCACGAGGCCTTCGATTTTCCCGCACCAATGTTGCCGTTGGCGACAGCGGACGATCACGTGCTCGAGCTGTTCCATGGTCCGACTGCCGCTTTCAAGGACTTCGGCGCACGCTTCCTCGCGGCCTGCCTGACCCGGCTGCGCCGGCAGCAGGATCGTCCGTTGACCATCCTGGTAGCCACGTCAGGCGATACCGGCGCCGCCGTCGCTGCTGCGTTTCACAACCAGCCTGGATTGCGGGTTGTAGTGCTGTATCCCGATGGTCGCGTATCGCCGCGCCAGGCGCATCAACTGGGTTGTTTCGGCGACAACATCACCGCGTTGCGCGTGGCTGGTTCGTTCGACGATTGCCAGACCCTGGTCAAGCGCGCGCTCAACGACGAGGTACTGCAGGCGCAGGCACCGATGACCTCGGCCAACAGCATCAGCCTGGGCCGGCTGCTGCCGCAGATGAGCTATTACGCACACGCCGCGCTGGGCCATCGGCGCGCCACCGGAGAAGTTCTGAATTTCGTCATTCCCACTGGCAACCTCGGTAACGCGATGGCCGCGATCATCGCGCGAGCGCTGGGCGTGCCATTGGGCCGCATCGTGCTGGCGACCAATGCCAACGACGTGTTGCCGAAGTTTTTTTCTGGCGCGGACTATTCGCCCGCGGCCAGCGTCGCCACCATCGCCAACGCGATGGACGTCGGCGCTCCCAGCAATTTCGAGCGCCTGCGCTGGCTGTACCGGGGCGACGATGCGGCCCTGCGTGCGGACTTCACCGCGCAAAGCGTGGACGACGGGCAGATCCGCGACACCATTCGCGAACGCTATCAACAGCACGGCGAAGTCTTCTGTCCGCATACCGCGACCGCGGTGAAGGTGCTGCAGGACCTGCGCAGGCAGGGTGCGGCCGGCGAATGGACGGTCGCGGCTACCGCACACCCGGCCAAGTTCGAAAGCGTGGTCGAGCCGTTGATCGGACGCGTCCTCGAAGTACCACCGGCATTGGACGAGTTGCTCGCGCGCCCGGCGCATGCCGATCCCATTACCGCGGACTACGCTGCTTTCCGCGAATACGTCGCCCGCGGGTGATGGCGCAGGCGCAACGCCCCAGATCCTCTTTGCGGCGCGCCATGCCTGCGCCGCCCATGTCTGCGCAGGGTATTTCTGCGACCATGGCGCCATGACGATCAAGGGCAAGGCGACTTCGCTGGATATCGCGCACCTGGCTGGGGTTTCCCAGCCGACGGTGTCGCGTGCCCTGCGTGGCAGCCCGATGGTCAGCGAGGAAACGCGCAAGCGCATCCAGGCCATCGCCGAGCAGCTGAACTACAAGGTCGACAAGAACGCCTCCAACCTGCGTACCCAGCACTCGGGCACCCTGGCGCTGCTGTTCTTCGAGGATCCAACCCCGGACGATTCGCAGATCAATCCGTTCTTCCTGTCCATGCTCGGCTCGATCACCCGGGCCTGCGCGCTGCAGGGTTACGACCTGCTGATCTCGTTCCAGCAACTGTCGACCGACTGGCAGGCCGACTACGAAGACAGCAACAAGGCCGACGGCCTGATCCTGCTGGGCTACGGCGACTACCTGGAGTCCCAATCTCGGCTCGAGCGCCTGGTGGAGCAGGGCACGCACTTCGTGCGTTGGGGTGCGGTATTGCCCGGGCAACCCGGCATCTCGATTGGTTGCGACAATTTCCAGGGCGGCCACGACATCACCGTGCACCTGCTCGGGCAGGGCCCGCGCAACATCGCCTTCGTCGGCCATGCCTCGAACCACTATCCGGAATTTTTCGAGCGCTATCGCGGCCATGCGTACGCGCTTTCCACGGCCGGGCTGGGTATCCAGCCGGCCTTGCAGGTCGATGCCGTCACCACCGAGCAGTCAGGCTACGAAGCGGCTTGCGTGCTGCTGGATCGCGGCGTGTCGTTCGACGCGGTGTTCGCGGCCAGCGACCTGATCGCCATCGGCGCGATGAAAGCCTTGCACGAGCGCGGCCTGCGCGTGCCCGAGGATGTGGCGGTGGCCGGATTCGACGATATCCCGATGGCCGGCTTCGTCAATCCCAGTCTGTCCACCGTGCAACAGGACACCAAGCTGGCCGGCCGGATCCTGGTGGAAACCCTGCTGGCGCTGGTCAACAACGAGCCTGCGGAAAGCCGGACCATCCCGGTCAAACTGGCTTTGCGCAGGTCTTCCGGGGCGATCTAGCTAGATCATCGGGAAACCATGCACACGGAGCCCCGTGCGAGCACAGATGCGGGCAAACGCAGGAGCGGCGTCCCGCCGCGAGCTCTGCCCTTCTGCGGTTGCCTGAAAACGCGGGGTGAGGGGGAAGTCAAATGCAAGAGCTCGCGGCGGGGACGCCGCTCCCACGGCAGTGCGGCGCGTCAGCGGTTCTTGCGCGCCATCGAGTCAGCCAATCGTGCGCGCAGATCGTCTCGCGTCAGCGGCCGGTCGAAGAACAACACTCGCACGCCATGGGCCGGTACTTCGATCCGCAACTGCTTGCCGACCTTGATCTTCTTTCCGCTGAAACCTTCACGCCAGGTGCCGGCTTGCAGGTAGTCGTCGACGTGCACGCTGCGCGGCGCATCGCCCTTGTTCAAAAGCACCAGTGCGGTCTGGGTGATGCCGTCATGTTCGTACACGCGATAGAACACCGCCTGGTCGCCTGTCAGTCGCACATTCAATTGCAACCCGCGCTGCAGCGCGGGTGAATCGCGACGCAGCGTTGCGATGCGCGTCAGGGCCGGGTAGATCGGACTCCTGGCCGCCGCATCCACGCGTTCCTGGCCATAGTAGTTGCGGTTGCCATCATGCTCGGCGTGGCCGCGCATGAAGCCGGTTTCCGAACCGTAATAGACCGCGGGGATGCCGCGCGCAGTGAACAACCAATTGTTGGCGTCGATGAAGCCCTGGTCCGTGGCATTCATCCGGGCCATGTCGTGGTTGTCGTAGAAGGTCACCAGGTCATAGGGATTGGCATAGGGGCCGTCTTCCAGATAGAGCGCTTTCTGCAGTTCGGCGAAATCGCTGCCCGGTTTTTCGAATACTTCGGCCAGCTTTCCCCGCAGCGGGAAATCGAGCACGCTGATACTGCCGTTGCGCGGCAGCGTGTGCCCGGCGATGGTGGCCGCGTCGTAGTTGAAGTCTTCGCCGAACATGAAGAAACCGGGATGCTTGGCGCGGATGCGGTCAGCGAAGGCTTTCCAGAACCGGTGCGGCATCCAGCCGATAGTATCCACGCGAAACGCCGCCGCGCCCTGGTCGATCCACTGCTCGTAGGCGCCGACCAGGTATTCGAGCACTGCCGGATTGTCCTGGTTGAAGTCGGACAGCTGGGCCAGGCCGCCGCTGGTGTTGTAGAAAGCGTGCATGCGCTTGTGCGCCGGGTCGAGTTTGGCCGGATCGAGGTTCTGGTGGTCGGCGACCAGCTTGCCCTCGCGGTCGTAGACCTTGCCGTACTGCGGCTGCATCTTCGGCATGCTGTAGGCGGGCGAGCCATGGTTGCCGACGATATCCAGGACCACGTCCAGCTGCTCGTCTTTCATGGCCTGGGTGAAACCGGAGAATTCCAGGTCTTTGCTGGGCAGGTGTTCGTCCAGCCTGTAGAAGTTGATGCCCCAGTAGCCGTGGTAGCCGGTCTTGCCCTGGTCCTTGAAGAACGCGTCGGATCCGATCGGGGAACCTCCGGTAAAGGCCTGGTCAGGGTTGTCGACGATTGGCGTCACCCACACCGAGGTAAAGCCCATGCCGCGGATGTAGCCGGCGTTGTCGACGATGCCCTTGAAGTCGCCACCGAGGTAGCCGATGTTGTCTCCGTTCGCATCCGGCACCGGCCGGTCGAAGGTCCGCAACGCTGGATCCGTTCCGCCCTGGTCGCGATGGTCGTTGGACGGGTCGCCGTTGACGAAGCGGTCGGTCATGACGAAGTAGATTGCTTCGCTGGCGAAGGGTTCAGTGGTGCCGTAGAAATCGTCGGTTGCAGCCGCGTCGGTTGCGATCGTGCCGGCATGGGCTGCGGGGGTCGATGCCGCGCAGAGGAGGGCGAGCACCAATTGCGTCGCGTGGGAACGGCTCATGCCACGGTCTCCTTGCGCACCATCAGCACGCATAGTCCGGCGATGATCAGGCTGATGCCGCCGATCATCAGGGCGTTGATCGGTTGGTTGCCGAAGAAGGTCTTCAGCAGGAAGCCCAGCAGGCTGGCGGCGACCAGTTGCGGGATGACGATGAAGAAATTGAAGATGCCCATGTACACGCCCATCTTCTTCGCCGGCACCGCACCGCTTAGCAGCGAGTACGGAATGGCCAGGATCGCCGCCCAGGCGATGCCGATGCCGGCCATCGGCAGTAGCAGCATGCGTGGGTCCTGAATGAAACGGAACGAGAGGAAAGAGAGGCCGCCGATCACCAGGCAGGCCAGGTGCGTGGCGCGCAGGCCGATCCGCCGCGACACCGGGGCGAGAGCGAACGCCGCCAGCGCCGCGAACGCGCTGTAGGCGGCGAACAGCACGCCCACCCAGTCGGCCCCGCTGTTGTAGGCGGCCGAAGTGGTATCGGTACTGTGGAAATGCAGCGCGGTGACCGCGGGCGTGGTGTAGATCCACATTGCGAAAAGCGCGAACCAGGAGAAGAACTGGACCAGCGCCAGCCGCTGCATGGTGACCGGCATGTGGCGCATGTCGTGGATGATTTCACCCAGTGCGCCGCCGCGGCGTCCGCCGAAGGTCAGCAGCAGGAGTAGCGCATAGGCGGCAAGGCCGCCGGCGAGCAGATAAAGGGATTTGTCCAGGCCATAACGGCCGATGCAGAACGCCAGCACCGCCGCGGGCACCAGGAAAATCACCATTTCCTTCGCTAGACGAGAGCCGGACACAGACGGCGGCGCGGTGGCGACTTCGGGATTGGCGTCGTCGAAGCGCTCCAGTTGCTCCGGCGGATACTCGCGGGTCCGCCCTATCGTCCAGCCCATCGCGCAGATCAGGACCCCGCCGCCGATGTAGAAGGACATGCGCACGCTGGCCGGGATGTCGCCCGCCGCAGCGGTGTTGGCCACGCCCAGCTGGGTCAGTATCTCAGGCAGCAGGTAAGCGACGACCGCGCCGGCCCCGATGAAGAAACTCTGCATGGCGAAACCGCGCGTGCGCTGTTCGGGCGGCAACTGGTCGCCGACGAAGGCGCGGAACGGTTCCATCGACACGTTGATCGAAGCATCCAGCAGCCACAGCATGATCGCCGCGAACCATAGCGATGGAGAATTCGGCATGACGAACAGGGCCAGCGTGGTCAGGATGGCGCCGACCAGGAAATAGGGCCGACGGCGGCCGAGCCGGGTCCAGGTGCGATCGGAGTAGTAGCCGATGATGGGCTGCACCAGCAGGCCGGTCATTGGCGCGGCGATCCAGAGGATGGCCAGGTCGTCCATCTTCGCGCCCAGGGTCTGGAAGATGCGGCTCATGCTGCCGTTCTGCAGGGCGAAGGCGAACTGGATGCCAAAGAAGCCGAAGCACATGTTCCAGATCTGCCAGAACGAAAGCTGCGGTTTCCGGTTTATTCCGGTGGTGTTCGTGTCGGAAGTGCTCGTGCCCGATATGCTCATTCCACGTGTTCCCCTGTCGCGCTGGGCGATGACCACGGGCATGGTGCAGGCAATGCATCCGGAAACCATGCTGCACTGCGAAACATTCTGCACCCTCCGTGTTTTCATGCGCGATGGCCCACAGCTGCGGAGGTTCGATGGAAACCCATGGAAACAAGGCATTATTCTTTATGTTGTCGAAATCCATACGGTCGACCGGACGGCGCAGCCCGTGCGATGGAGTCTTGCGTCGCATACGTATTCATCGCCTGCGTGCCATTCGGGCCGACGCCGTGGAGGGTGCGGCATGGAATAGTGGCACCCGTTGCGTGCGCCGGACCGGCGCTCGATCTGGGTTTCGGGGATACGGATGGCGATGACTCGTTGGTGGCGCGGTGCAGTGATCTACCAGATCTATCCACGCAGCTTCATGGATACCGACGGCAACGGCGTTGGCGACCTGCCGGGCATCGTCGAAAAGCTGGACTACATTGCCAACCTGGGCGTCGATGCGATCTGGATCTCGCCGTTCTTCAAGTCGCCGATGGCCGACTTCGGCTACGACATCGCTGACTATCGCGACGTCGATCCGTTGTTCGGCAACCTTGGCGACTTCGAGCGCCTGCTGGCCAAGGCGCACGGCCTGGGCATCAAGGTCATGATCGACCAGGTGCTCAGCCATTGTTCGGTCGAGCACGAATGGTTCAAGAAAAGCAGTGAGAGCCGTGATAATCCCAAGGCGGACTGGTACGTCTGGGCGGACGCGAAGCCCGATGGCACTCCGCCCAATAACTGGATGTCGCTGTTCGGCGGCGTGGCCTGGCGCTGGGAACCTCGGCGCGGCCAGTATTACCTGCACAACTTCCTGGCCTCGCAACCCGATCTCAATTTCCATAACCCGGAAGTGCAACAGGCGACGCTGGATAACGTCGAGTTCTGGTTGCAGAAAGGCGTGGACGGTTTGCGCCTGGACGCGATCAACTTCTGCTTCCACGACAGGCAACTGCGCGACAACCCACCCAAGCCGCCGGAACAGCGCGTGGGTCGTGGTTTCAGTCCCGACAATCCCTACGCCTTCCAGTATCACTACTACAACAACACCCAGCCCGAGAACCTGGCTTTCCTGGAGGACTTGCGTGCCTTGCTCGACAGGTATCCGGGCGCAACCACGCTGGGTGAGATCTCGTCGGAGGATTCACTGGCGACCATGGGCGAATACGTCAACGACCAGCGCCTGCACATGGGTTACAGCTTCGAGCTGCTGACCGACGATTTTTCCGCCGCCTACATACGCGGCACCGCCGAAGCGCTGGAAGCGAAGATGGCCGACGGCTGGCCGTGCTGGGCGATCTCCAACCACGACGTGCAACGCGCGGTGACGCGCTGGGGCGGAGCGGCGGCGAGCGATACCTTCGCCAAGCAACTGGTGGCGCTGGTGTGTTCGTTGCGCGGTTCGGTGTGCCTGTACCAGGGCGAGGAGCTTGGCCTGGGCGAGGCCGACGTGCCCTATGAAGCGCTGCAGGATCCATACGGCAAGACCTTCTGGCCCAATTTCAAGGGCCGTGACGGCTGCCGCACGCCGATGCCTTGGGACGACAGCGCGCAGGCGGGATTTACCACGGGTCATCATCCCTGGCTGCCGATCGCAGAGGCGCACCGCGCGCTGGCCGTGCAAGGACAGGAGCGCGATGCGGAGTCCACGCTCAACGCCACGCGCAGGTTCCTGCACTGGCGCAAGACCGTGCCGGCTTTGCAGTGGGGCGATATCCATTTCCTTGATACCTCCGAGCCCGTGCTTGCGTTCACCCGCGACTTCGACGACCAGCACCTGTTGGTGGTCTTCAACCTGTCCGACGCGGCGGTGGAATGGGAAGTCCCTGGCCAATGGAGCCCGAAGTCTATCGACGGCCACGGGCTCATCACCGGCAAGGTTCATGACGGCATCCTCAAATTGCCGGCGCAAGGCGTTTTCTACGCCGGGATCGATTGACCGCTCCGGCAGGCTGGAACAGGCAATGACGCATCCGTGTTCCTGGCCTCTCGGGACCCTTGTCGCAGGATTCATCCTTTTGCTTTCCGCTTGCGCCGCGGTTCCGTTTCCGGTTCCCCGTGGCAGCGACGTCCCTCGCGATCGGGCTTTCGACGCATCCGGATCGCAGCCGGTATCACAGGCGAACGACCTATCCCATTGCGACTTGCTTGGGGATGGGGGTCGCGAATCGAAGGTTGCCGGGGCGTCTTCGCCACTGATGTCGCTCCCACAGGTGCTTCCACAGCTGCTTCCAGAGGTAGTCAATGCGGAGCTTGAGGCAAAGGCGTTCGCCCCGGACAGGATCAGGATCGCCATCCATCTGCCGCCGGGCTATGACCCGGCTGCCGGTACGGCCTACGCGGTGCTCTATATCAACGACGGTCAGGATGCGGAGGCGGTGGAACTGGCACCCGCGCTGGCGAAGTTGTACGCGGAAGATGCGATAGAAAAAGTCATCATTGTTTCCATCCATATGCTGCCGGACCGCATGGGCACTTATGGTTTGTCCAATCGGGTGCGTCAACGCAGCGTCGTTGGCGATTCGCGCTTCGGCCCTGTGGGAGGCCGTGCATACGATTATTCCGAGTGGGTCGCTGGCACCCTGGTTACCTACATAGACAGCCACTATCGCACCCGGCGCAACCCCGCGGGACGAAGCGTGCTGGGTTGGTCGCTGGGCGGTCTCAATGCCTTCAACCTGGGCTGGGAGTATCCGGAGGTGTTTGGAAAAGTGGGTGGTTTCTCGCCTTCGTTCTGGCTGTCTTCCGATCGCACCAACGCGGCCAGCGTGCAGCGCACGCGACTGGCGCAGGGCATGGTCGAAGCTGGCCCCAGGCGAGCCGGGCTACGCTTCTGGTTTGCGGTCGGTACTGCGGAAGAAACCGATGACCGCGACGGCGATGGCGTGATCGACGCCGTCGACGACACCCTCGACCTGGCCCGCGCGCTTGCGAGGCAGGGCTACTCCGCCAACCTCGAAGATGCATGGTGTCGCTCCCGCCACGAACAGGTCGTGTTCCACCTGCTGCCCAACGGCCAGCACAACCAGGCCTCGTGGGCGCGGATGTTGCCGTTGTTCCTGCAGTGGGCCTATGGCAAGGAACGACCTTGCACGCAGCCATGAGCTGGCCAAGCAAGGACAAGGATAAATGAGCGGCATCCAGCCGTGAGCTCCTGGCCCGTTTCCCTGTCCGACAGCAGGGTCGGAAGCTGGTTTGGAAGCCGCACGCGGTATCAGCGACGCGCCTGGTACGACATCGGCGGTTTGATGAGGTGTGCTTGTGAGTGCCCAACATGCTGCCGCGTCTGTATCCGGCATTACGCACTCTTTGCGTGTGCGGAATTCTCCTGCTGCGTCGCACCATGCGTGCGCGTGCGGGGCCCAACAGAGCGACGAAATTGCTTTCCATTGCGAAGAGCCGGTGCCCGGCACAGGCGATCGGGCTTGAAATGCTGAATGCGCATGCACCCTTGTCAAAGGTACGTGCGCAGCAAGATTCATGTGTCGCGCGCAGTGTCATCGAAGGACGTGATTGCATGAATACGTATGCAGCATAAGTTGTGCGGTGAGTGCCACGACTACCATTGCCGCACGAATCGGAAACGGTCTGCGTAACCGGACGGACGGCTCCATGCGGGTGCTGCAACGGCACCGCAACGGAATCGGAAAACTAGAAAACAACCATGGGAGTGGAGGGGAGATGGTAAAGCTCAAGCGCAATCTGCTGAGCGTGGCGCTGGCGTCCGTAGTGGCGATGAGCGCGACGGGTGCCTATGCACAATCGGCTGACGAAACCACCGACCAGGCAGCGCAGGCCAAGGCTGCGGAAGCTACGAAGGCCAAGAAAGACGACGCTACCGAGCTCGAGACGGTGACCGTGACCGGCATCCGCGCCGGCATCGAAGGCGCCATCGCGGTCAAGCGCGATTCCAGTTCCATTGTCGAGGCGATTTCGGCCGAAGATATCGGCAAGCTGCCGGACGTCAGCATCGCCGAATCCATCGCCCGCCTGCCGGGCCTGGCGGCGCAACGCGTCGCCGGTCGTGCGCAGGTGATCAGCGTACGTGGCCTGTCGCCCGACTTCGCGACCACGCTGCTCAACGGTCGCGAGCTGGTGAGCACTGGCGACAACCGCAGCGTCGAGTTCGACCAGTACCCATCCGAGCTGGTCAATGGCGTCACTGTCTACAAGACGCCTGACGCTGGGCTGGTGGGCCAGGGCCTGTCCGGCACCATCGACATGAAGACCGTTCGCCCGCTTAGTTTCGGCGAGTCCGCCGCTGCGGTCAGCATTCGCGGCCAGCGCAATTCACTGGGCTCAGCGGCCGATTCCGACGCCACGGGTTCTCGCTACAACATCAGCTACATCGATCAGTTCGCGGACAACACGATCGGGTTGGCCATTGGCTACTCATATTCGGACACGCCTATCCAGGAGAATCAGGTCGGCCTGTATGAACCTTGGCAGGCGATTGGCGACAACTGGCGCCCAGGCGTGCCCGCAGGCACTTTTTACTCGGACGGCATCAAGGCCCTGCGCCGCACCGGCAAGACCACGCGCGATGGCGTGATAGCCACGTTGCAGTACCGTCCCTCGAATGCGTGGACCAGTACGTTGGACATGTTCCACTCCGCAGCAACCCAGGTGGACACTGCCAACCAGTTTGAAGTCCACCTTGGTGATTACAACGGCGGTTACGACCGATTGAATGTCACCAACCCGGTGATCAATGGCAACGACACCTTCACCGGTGGGGTCGCCAACAACGTGTACCCGCTGGTGCGCGGCATGTACAACAAGCGTGAAGACAAGATCAACGCCTTCGGCTGGAACAACGAGTTCAATGTCGGCCAGGCGCAGATCGTGGCCGACGTCAGCTGGTCCAAGGCCGAACGCGATGAGGTGAACCTCGAGAACAACACGCAATTGCTGCCGGCGCCGCAGTTGGACTCGGTGACGCTGGCCTTTTCCGGCAGTGGCTTCTCGCAATTGACACCCGGGAGGGACTACTCGAATCCCGAGACACTGTTCCTGACCAACACCATCTATGGTTCTGGCTACGGCAAGACGCCGAGCGTCGTGGATGAGCTGAAGAGTTTCAAGCTGGCCGCCTCGCTGCCCGCCCCGGCAGCGCTCGGCTGGCTATCGGCTATCGACCTGGGCCTGAACTACGCTGACCGCGAGAAGCAAAAGCACCAGCCCGAAGGCAACATCAACCTCGGCGCCCAGGGCATCACGGCCATCGCGTCCGACCTGCAGTTCGATCCTGTCAACCTGGGCTTCGCTGGCGTGGGCTTCATCCCGTCCTGGAATGTGCCCGGTGCAGTTGGCCGCTACATGACGTTCGACCCCAACGAGGATGCTTCCTATCTGGTCTCGAAGGCGTGGACGGTGGACGAGAAGATCAGCACCGGTTGGGTCAAGGCAAACCTCGACACCCAATGGGGTTCGGTGCCGGTGCGCGGCAACGTCGGCGTGCAGATCCAGCATGTGGACCAGTCGTCGAACGCCAATTACTGGGACAGCACGCAACCAGCCGGCAGCAACGTCCGGCCGTTCGAGGATGGCAAGACCTATACCGACGTACTGCCGAGCATGAACCTGGCGTTCTCCTTCAGCCACGACCAGACGCTTCGCTTGGCTGCGGCCAGGCAGGTCGCCAGACCGCGCGTGGACCAGATGCGCGCCTCCCTGGAATTCGGTGTCAACACCGCGACTGGCAGGCCCGGTGGCAGCGGCGGCAATCCGCAGCTCGACCCCTGGCGGGCCAACGCGTTCGACATTTCGTACGAGAAGTACTTCGGTGCCAAGGCGTATGTGGCCGCCGCGTTCTTCTACAAGGACCTGAGGACGTACGTCTACACGCAGACGATCGACAACTATGATTTCACGGACTTCGTTGCCGACTACGTGCCGCCGCCGGGCACCCAGCCCGCCCAGAACATAGGCGACTTCACCGCGCCACAGAACGGCAAGGGTGGCAAGTTGCAGGGGCTCGAGCTGACCGCGTCGCTGCCACTGAACCTGTTCACGGAGGCGCTGGATGGGTTCGGCGTAGTGGCCAGCGCCAGCTTCACCGACAGCAATATCAAGATCAGGGACCCGGAAAGCGCGACCAGTGTCGGCGGCGGCGACATCAGCCTGCCTGGCTTGTCGGACCGGGTCTACAACCTGACGGCGTATTACGAGCGCAATGGCTTCGAAGCCCGCATCAGCCAGCGCAAACGCTCGGATTACATCGGCGAGATCGGCAACTTCGCCGGTAATCGGACGCTGCGCTATGTCGTTGGCGAAAGCATCACCGACGCGCAGGTCAGCTACGCGTTCGGCGATAACACAAGCCTGGCGGGCCTCAGCCTGCTGCTGCAGGTCAACAACCTGACCAACGAGGCCTACCAGACTTACGCCGGCACCAAGGACCGTCCTCTAGAGCACGTCGAGTGGGGTCGCACCATCCTGTTTGGCATGAACTACAGGTTCTGATCTCGCCTGCAGAAACGAAAACAAAGGGCTGCGGGGAACCGCAGCCCTTTTTCATGTACAAGATCGGCGGCTGGGCAATCGTTCCTGCCCGGCCCAAACGGCACCGCGTTCCGATGGGTTTGGTAGCCAGGGGAGCCGCTGCATTCGGCTGCGTCCCAAAAAAAAGGGTTGCGGTTTCCCGCAGCCCTTTGCAATCCTGTGGTGGAGCGGAGGGGGATCGAACCCCTGACCTCCACGATGCGAACGTGGCGCTCTCCCAGCTGAGCTACCGCCCCAGGTGCGGGGGAAGTCTAACGCCATGGATGCATGCGGCGCCACCCCGGCGCGTTGGGAACGCCGCCATTTGGCTTGTCCGGCAGCTGCACGCGCAATAAAAGGCGGAGCCTTCTCCGACGAGGTGGAGTATCGTTTCGGCTTCGCCTCAAGTTGCCTTGTTTCCGCGGGCCGCAGGCTCGACGACCGTCGGAGCCCGCTGGCAAACGAAATGCAGGCATGCCTAACCACAGCCGATAACCGATCAGGATTCCAGTGAGAAAAACCTACAAGCTCAATCTAGAAGGCAAGAACCGTGATCGATTGCTGGAGGCCAGCAAACACGACATTCGCAAGTACCTCAAACGCGAGCGCAACAAGGCCTTGCCCGCCGGTGTCGATTACTGGGATTTCGATACGAAGTCAGGCGTGGACGAGGCCAGTGCGGTAGTGGTTCCGTACGGCGATTTGTTCAGCTCCATCGATGCGCTGGTGGCTGATGGCGGCCATCAGTTCTATGTGGAAGTCGTGAGCAAGCAGGGGCACCGCAGCGTGAAAGCACCGCCGCCTGACGTATGGGGGAACTTGCGCGAGGAATCAGGGGAGGAGTGAGTTGGGTTTGGGGGAGCGCGGCATGACCGCATCGGAACGATGCCCCTGGAGGCAATTCGCAGGGGTGCGTGAATGGTTTTTCGTGTTTTTCCATTCGCGACTCACGTCGCTCCCACGTGCGCGATATCAATTCGTGTCGCGTGGAGCTGCCCTTGCTTTTTCCAAGGCTGTCGCCGCGCGCAACCTGTCCTTCTTGCTGGGCCGCACGCCCTTGATGCCGCCGGTCGCGGCAGGATCCGCGGGATTAGCAGGCAACATCTCTACCGGCGCGAAACCGTCGATTTGCTCACGCGTCACCTGAAGCCGCTCGCGCTTTTCGATCAGCCGGAAATGCGCGGCCGTGCCCGCACTGATGAAACTGATTGCCTGGCCGCTTTGTCCGGCGCGGCCAGTGCGGCCAATGCGGTGGGTGTAGTCGGTGGTCGAGCGCGGCAGGTCGTAGTTGACCACTACCGGCAGCTCCGAGATGTCGATGCCGCGCGACGCCACATCGGTCGCTATCAGCACCTGAACTTGCCCCTGCTTGAACTCCTGCAGCACTCGCGTGCGCCTGCCCTGGCTCAGGTCGCCATGCAGGGCTTCGGCCGGGATGCCAGCCCTGCAAAGTTTGTCGGCCACGAGATCAGCAGAGTGCCTGCTGGCGACGAATACCAGGGCGCGGCTCCAACCTTCCTGCTGCAGTAGATGCCGAAGCAATTGCGTGCGCTGGCCCGGATCCACTTCGATCGCACGTTGCCGGATATCCGGCGCGGCCAGCGGAGCGGGCTGCAGGTCGATGCGCTCGGGTTCGTGCAGTAGATCGTTGGCCAGGGCCCGGATGGAATCCGGGAAGGTGGCGGAGAACAACAGCGTCTGTCGCTTTGGGGGCAGCAGCGCCAGAAGGCGACGAAGTTCGTCCTCGAATCCCAGGTCCAGCAACCGGTCCGCCTCGTCCAGCACCAGGCAATTCACGTGGGTCAGGCTGAGTGCGTTGTTGTCCACCAGATCCAGCAGCCGGCCCGGTGTGGCGACCATGATGTCGGCACCCCAGCGCAGGTCGATCATCTGCGCATTGATGGAAACCCCGCCAAACACCACAGCCACCCTGGCGGGCGGGGAAAGGTGCTGTCCCAGTTGGACGAAGGTGTCACCGACCTGCGCGGCCAGTTCGCGCGTGGGGACTAGGACCAGGCTGCGTACCCGGCGTGGCGGTGCGAAGGAGGCACGGGCGAACCGCTCCAGCAAGGGCAAGGCGAAGGCAGCCGTCTTCCCTGAGCCGGTCCGGGCGCAAGCGAGCAGGTCACGGCCCCGCAGGATGGCCGGGATTGAGCGCTCCTGGATCGGCGTGGGTGCGACGTAGCCGGCCTGGTCAAGCGCAAGCTGGAGCAGGGGAAGCAGGTCTGGCGCAATGCCCAATGAGGAAAATGGCATCAACGAATATCCTTGAAAGAGTGACCAGCAAACGGGCCGCGTCCGACATCCGGACGCGACAGGCCCGTGACCCTGGCGTTGAAGTGCCCAACTTGCCCGCCGGTCACCTCCGAAGCCCGGCAATCTCGGCAAGGAGACTGCAGAACCAGCCCTTGGGATTCACCCGGCTTGCGACAATAGCGGTGCCAGCGTGGGTTCCAGAACCTCGCGCCGCCAGCCGGCGAGTGCAGTGGGCCAGGTACCATTTTCCTGCAGCATTTCGAGATAGCGGCGTGAAGCCAGGACGCCGTCCGGCAGCCCGAGTTCGGCGCTGCGTGCTGACACTGCGTCCTGCAGGCGTTTGAGTGCGTTCTTGTCCTCGTTGCTGGCGTTACGCGCAAGCGGTGCCTGCGTTTCATCATCCAGTGGCGTGGTCAATGCCTGCCAGATCGCATCACCCAACTTGCGCGGTGCCTTGGGGTGTGCCTCGAGTTGGGATTGAAGTTGGGCGCGGTCGCGGGGTGGCGTTCGCGCCAGATTCGTGGCCAGTTCGTTGTCCAGGATCCAGCTGCGCGGCTTGTCGCTGTCCCGCGCCTGCGCATCGCGCCAGCGCAGCAGTCGCAGCAGTCGCAGTTGCGCGGGGGGCTCGAGGAACTGCGCGCTGCGCATGGACAGGTGTGGCCAGCGTTCGCCGTCCTGGGTGGCATTGGCCAGCATGCGTACGCCGTCCTGGTCCAGCCATTCGCGTCGTCCCTGCGCACGCAGGCGGGTATCGAGTGCGTGGTAAATCGCACCCAGGTGGACCACGTCGTCGGCGGCGTATTCCAGTTGCGAGTCGCTGAGTGGGCGACGCAGCCAATCGGATCGGGTTTCGCCCTTGGCCAGGACCACGCCGGTGATTTCCTGGACCATCTTCTGGTAGCCCATGCCGCCACCGATACCGCACAGCGCGGCGGCGATCTGGGTGTCGAACAACGGCGCAGGCAACACGCCGCAGTCGTGGGAGAGCGCCACCAAGTCTTCACTGGCGCTGTGCATGACCTTGAGCACGGAGGGGTCGGCCAGCAGAGGCCGCAGCGCTTCGGCAATGCCAGGGGCCAAAGGGTCGATCAGCAGGATCTCGTCGCCGATGGCCATCTGCACCAGCGCGAGTTGCGGCCAGTAAGTGCGTTCGCGCACGAATTCGGTATCCAGGCCAACCCAGGCGGGCGGGTCTTGCAGCCGGGCTCTTAATGTTGCGGGGTCATCTATCCAAACGGGCACGAAATCTCCAGGTGAATGCATCCATCGCCGGGTCGGGCGACAATAGCCTAACGCCACGCTGATCGCGGCGAACCGACATTGTGGAGGAAGATGCGCACGATCCGGTACCTGTTGCTGCTGCCCCTGGCGCTGATCTGCGCCTGTGGGCGGCCGCCCGAGCCGGCAGCGCCGCCGCGGGTGACGGTCACCGAGGCAGTCGATCCGCGCCTGCCCAGCATTACCATCAGCGGCGACGAAAGCGGGTCCGCTGCGTGGAACTGGCAGCCACCGCGACCGGTCGTGCTTGCCCAGGACGTTGCCAAGGCCAAGCGAGACGCCACCCGGGCCCTCGCCCAAGGGCGCCTGTACGCGGAAGCAGGCGATGCGATTCCGCTGTACCTGGCCTTGAAGGACATCGTGCCCGCGGACCCGCAGGTCACGCGCGGGTTGGAAAAGTCGCTGCGGCTGCTGTTGCGACGCGGCGATGCGGCCCTGGTTGATGCCGATGACGATGCCGATGCTTTGAGCCTCGCGGGTGAAATCGCTGCGGTAGCGCGCACTCTGGCGCCGGAGGATCACGAGGTCGTGGCCTACCTGGCCAAATTGGATGTTGCCGACCAGTTGTGGCGGCTCAACGCGGAGGGCGAACGCGCCCTGCGCGACGACCAGATTGGTCAATCGGGCGAGACAGCGCTGGTCCCCTTCCGCGAAGTGCTGGCGCTGCGGCCGAAACAGGCGCGCGCCCTGCAAGGCATTGCGGCCACCGAAAGTGCGTTGATCCGGCGCGCCGAGGACAGCGCGAAAGCCAGCGATTTCATTGCTGCGGGGCGTTGGCTGGCATTGGCCGGCGAACTTCGTGGGGCGTCGCCTACGATCGCGGATGCGGAACAGCGCATTGCGGGCATCCGCCAGGCGCGGATCGCGGCGTTGCGCGAAAGCGGCAGCGCTGACCTGGTCACGCCACGCGGCTTGCGCGACGCAAGGGTCTTGCTGGCCGAAGTCCTGCGCATCGCCGAACCCGGCGACCCGGTAGCCGCGGATTTCCGCGAGCGCATCGACCTGGCTACGCACTACGGATTGTTCAGGCCCGGCCAGGCGTTCACCGACGCGCTGGCCAACGGAGGCCGTGCGCCCGAAATGATCGTGCTGCCGCATGGCGGGTTCCGGATGGGTGCCGCCGATAGCGAGCAAGGTGCGGCCGACGCGGAAAAGCCCGCGCACTACGTGCGCTTCGAGCGCGGTTTCGCCATGTCGCGGAAAGCGGTCAGCGTTGGCGAGTTCCGGCGTTTCGTGGAGGCGACCCGGTACCGGCCGCGGGCCAGCCGGCGTGGCCATTCCACCGCATACGACGAACGCAGTGGCAATTTCGCACGCCGCAGTGGCGTCGACTGGCAATCCGATTACGCCGGCGCAAGGGCGGCCGACAATCTGCCGGTTCTGCATGTCAGCGTGCGCGATGCCGAGGCTTACGCAGAGTGGTTGTCACAGCAGACCGGCCGCGGCTATCGCCTGCCCAGCGAAGCAGAGTTCGAGTACGCCGTGCGCGCCGGCGGGCAGGGGCGTTACCCGTGGGGCAACAACGGCGTCCCGCCCAAGGACTTCGGCAACCTTACCGGCGGCAACGATGTTTCCCCCAGTGGAAGGCATTGGAGCAACGCGTTTGTGTCCTACGGCGACGGTTACTGGGGCCCGGCGCCGGTTGCCAGCTACCAGGCCAATGCGTGGGGGCTGTACGACATGGGCAGCAACGTCAGCGAATGGGTCAGCGACTGCTGGCATGCCAGCTATCGCCGTGCCCCGGCGGGTGGGGCGCCATGGTTCAATCCCGGTTGTCGCTCGCGCGTAGTCCGCGGTGGCTCCTGGGCCGGCTCGCCGTCACAGGCACGTGCGGCATGGCGCTCGTCGTCGAATTCGGATATGACTAGCGCGCGGACCGGCTTCCGCGTGGCGCGTGGCATATGAACAGGAGAGTGAAATGAGCAGCAATCAAGTGGGCCAGGAGCGTTACCAACAGCAGCAGCAAGCACCGCAGCGCCGGGGCCTGTTTGGCAACGTGCGCTGGTGGATACTCCTGCTCTTTGCCGGCTACGCGGCTTTCAGCTGGTTCGGCAGCAAGCAGACCGATCCCTACACCGGCGAGGCCGCGCATTACGGCGCCACCCCGCAGGAGGAATCTGAACTCGGCACCCAGGCTTATCAGCAGGTACTTGGCGATGCGCAGTCGCAGCGCGCATTGCTGCCGGCCAACGACCCGACCAGCCAGCAGATCCGGCAGATTGCCCAGCGCCTGGTGGCACGCGTCCCGCAAGTGGCGGCAGACTTGGCGGCGCTGCACCAGCAGCCGGTCCCGGACCTGAGCAGTTACCAGTGGGACGTGAACGTCATCCAGTCCGAGGAAGCCAATGCGTTCTGCCTGCCCGGCGGCAAGATCGCGGTCTACACGGGGCTGATCCCGGTAGCGAAGAATGCCGATGCGATGGCCGTGGTCATGGGTCATGAAATTGCCCACGCGTTGCTGCGGCATGGCGCCCAGCGCATGGCCCAGCAGAAGCTGGTACAGATGGGGCAGATGGCAGCGGGTGTGGCTGGCGTGGACCAGTCGACGATGTCGGCATTGGGTGCCGGCGTGCAATACGGCCTGGTCCTGCCTTACGGACGCAGCCATGAAACCCAGGCCGATGAAGTGGGGCTGATGCTGGCGGCAGCCGCCTGCTACAACCCGGAGGAAGCGATCCCGCTGTGGGAGCGGATGTCCGACCTTGGTGGCGGTGCGCGTCCACCCGAATTCGCTTCAACCCATCCCGATCCGGCCAACCGGATCCAGCACCTGCAACAGTTGATGCCGCAGGCGAAGCAGTTCTACCAGAAGTACTGCAGCCAGGGCGCTGCGTCAGGTGCAACCGGGGCGAAGTGATGCGTGATCTGGTGCGGGAGGCGGTAGCCTGAGTAGAACCGTATGCGAAACCCGGGCGCGTGGTGGGCCGGACTGACCAGCTTCACTGTTGAAAGCCGCAGCGCCCTACCTCGACTACGAATCTTTTTGTTTCCCTCTGGCCTGGGTTTCCTCAAAAACTCATGAACAGCCCGCCATTCACCGGCACATTCGCCCCGGTGATGTAACCGGCGGCATCGTCGCTCAGGAAGACCACGGTGCGGGCGATGTCGGCCGGTTCGCCAAGGCGGCCGGCTGGAATGGAGTGGGTGATCCTGTCGAGGACCTCCGGGGGCATCGCGCCGGTCATCGCCGTGTGGATGTAGCCGGGCGAAATACTGTTGACGGTAATGCCCTTGGTGGCCACTTCACGGGCCAGCGACATGGTGAAGCCGTGCAGCCCGGCCTTGGCCGCGGCATAGTTGGTCTGGCCGAAATTGCCGGTCTGGCCGCTGACCGAACTGATGTTGACCACGCGCCCGAAAGCGCGCGCCTGCATGCCGGCCAGCGCTTGCCCGCACAGGTTGAAGGCGCTGCCCAGGTTCACGTCCAGCACCGCGTCCCATTGCGCGCGATCCATCTTGCGCAGCGTCGAATCGCGGGTGATGCCGGCATTGTTGACCAGGATATCAAGCGAACCATGCTGGTCCTCGATGTCCCTCACCAGCCTGCCGCAGTCTTCGTGGTCAGCGACATTCGCGGCGGCGAAATGGATATCGAGGCCTTCGGCTTCGCGCTTGAATCCGGCGATGCGCTCTTCGCGCGACTCCAGGTCCACGGCGATCACCGTGCGTCCCGCCTGCGCCAGTGCCTTGCAGATTTCAGTGCCCAACCCGCCGATCCCGCCGGTGACAACTGCTATGCGCTTACCCATTGTTGGTTTCCCTTTTTCTGGAGCATTAAAAAGCCCGCACAGCAATGTGCGGGCCTGGGTGGTCGATTCGCGGGTTCAGCGCGAACGCGAAGTTTTAGGTGTTTCGCGTGGCGCGGCTTCCGGCTTGACTGCCGGTCGGCCGAGGCCACCGCCATTCAAGTTGCGCTGGAATTCCTGCCACAGCTCCATGTTGCGCTCGGTCAGCTGGTTCATCATGGTCCACGGTGTCTGCCCCAGCATGCCGCCCATCTGCTGGCGGAACTGCTGCTGCTGCTCCATGAACAAGGTGACGCTGCGTTCCAGGTAATTGCCCATGAAGCCCTGCATGGAATCGCCATAGAAACGGATGATGTGGCTCAAAAACTGGGTCGACAGGATCGGCTCGCCGTCCTGTTCCTGTTCGGTGATGATCTGCAGCAAGACGGTGCGCGTCAGGTCGTCGCCGGTCTTGGCGTCTCGGACTTCGAAGTCCTCACCATCGACGATCAGCTGGCGCACGTCCTCGATGGTGATGTAACTGGATATCTCGGTGTCGTACAGGCGACGGTTCGGGTATTTCTTGATGATGCGCATCGCAGCCATTGAGCAATCACTCTAATTCCAATGGTATGCAGCATGACGCAGCGCAGCAGTGGATGCAACTGTGGTAGCAGGAGCGACGGCGAATTCGTATTCAGGAAGGGTGGCTTGGGCCGCCTGGGATCGTCGAGCCGCTAAAGGTGCATGAGGTTGATGGTTCTTGGTGCGTAGTTGGTGGTTGTGCAGCAAGGCACGTGCCTTCCCCCCAACCACCAATTTGCCAATCACCCACTCACCAACCCATGTATTGCCCACCATTAGCGGACAAGTTGGCGCCGGTGATCCAGGCGGCCTCGTCGGGTACGAAGAACGACACCGCGTAGGCGATTTCCTCCGGGCTGCCCAAGCGTCCGGTGGGGATCTGGGCCACGATCTTGTTGCGCACTTCCTCCGGTACCGCCATGACCATGTCGGTGCCGATGTAGCCAGGCGATACGGTGTTGACGGTGATCCCGAACTTTGCGTTTTCCTGGGCCAGGGAAATAGTGAAGCCGTGCATGCCGGCCTTGGCGGCGGCGTAATTCGCCTGTCCGTACTGGCCCTTCTGGCCGTTGATCGAACTGATCTGGATCACCCGGCCCCACTTGCGCTCGCGCATGCCCTCGATTACCGGGCGGGTCATGTTGTAGACCGAATTGAGGTTGGTGTTGATGACCTCGCCCCATTGCTGCGGGGTCATGCGGTGGAAGGTGGTGTCGCGGGTGATGCCGGCGTTGTTGACCAGGATATCGACCGGCCCCAGTTTGGCTTCGGCCTCGCGGACCATCGCTTCTGCCTCCTCCGGGGAGGACACGTCACCCTTGACCGCGGTGATGTCGTAACCCTGCGCGCGCATCTGCTGCAGCCAGGCCTGGGTTTTTTCCTCGTTGCGATAGTTGGTGGCCACCTTGTGGCCCATGTCGGCCAGCTTTTTGCAGATGGCGCTGCCGATACCGCCGGTTCCACCGGTCACCAATGCGACGCGTGAAGTCATGTCGTAGCTCCCTTGCCCTAACGGAATGACCCGCCGGAATGCGAGGTCTGCAACGATTCTAGACAGCGTTGGGGTCAGTGGTGTTGTGCACTGCAGCGGCGGGCAACGGGATCACGCGAGGCAGCCGCGACGGCTCGAATGAATCACACGCGGCAGCCAACAGTGAAGTTACGTCCTTGCTTCCCGCCAACGCTGCAGATTCCTGGCCGAGTGCTTGCCACGCAGCCTCCAGTGCGGCTAGCGGACGGCTGGCATCGACCGGACGCGCGGCATCGGATTTGGATAATTTTTGCCCGTCGTCATCCCTCGCCAGCGGAAGATGCAGATAGCGTGGCGTCGGAAATCCCAAGGCCTGCTGCAACAGGATCTGTCGCGGCGTCGAATCGAGCAGGTCGGCGCCGCGCACGATATCGGTCATGCCTTGGGCCGCGTCGTCGACCACGACGGCGAGCTGGTAAGCCCACAGGCCATCGGCGCGCCTGAGCACGAAATCGCCGACCTCATCGGCTACGTTTTGGCTGAAGCGACCTTGTAATCCATCTTCGAAAGTCACTACGTTGCGGTCGGCCACGCGCAGGCGCACGGAGGCATCCGGGCGTGAATTGTTGTCTACGCAGGCGCGATGTATGCCGCCAGTGGCGGCCAGCTGACTGCGGCTACAATGACATTCAAACGCCTTGCCGTGCGCGAGCAAGCGCTGCAGCGCGGCCTGGTAGTAGGCCGAACGCCCGCTCTGCCATTCGACCGGACCATCGCTACTCAGGCCTAACGCCTCAAGCGTGGCGAGTTGTCGTTGCGCGGCACCTGCCACTTCGCGTGGCGGGTCCAGGTCCTCCATCCGTACCCACCACTCACCGCCCGCATGCCGCGCCAGCAACCAGCTGCCAAACGCGGCCAGCAGTGAACCGAAATGGAGCGGGCCGGTAGGAGATGGCGCAAAGCGCCCGCGATAGTTCGGAAATTCGGACATGCTCACCGGTACCGATGCAGCCAACGGCCGCCGCTGCGGCCACTCAGGAGAAGTCGTAATTCATTGCCGGCGCAGGTGCGGCAAGGAAATAGCCTTGCACGTAATCCACGCTGACGCCGAACAGGAAGCTCATCGTGGCTGCGTCCTGCACGTACTCGGCGATGGTCAGGATGCCGTCGCTGTGCGCGCGCGCGGCGATCTCGCGAATCTTGGCCTGATGCTCCGGTGTCTTGGCCAGGTCCTCGGTGAAGCTGCGGTCGATCTTGAGGAACGAAGGCTTGAAGTGAGCCAGCAGCTGGAACGAATCCAGCCCCGAACCAAACTTCTCCAGACCGACCTTGCAGCCCAGGCGGGTAGCCCCGGCCAGGAACGCCTGGGCCTGGCGCAGATGGGTAAACACCTTTGCTTCAGGGATCTCCAGCCACAGGCGTTCGCCGGGCACGCCATGCACGGCCAGTTGCTGTTCGATCACCTGCAGCAGGCGATCGTCGGCGAATGAAGCGGGGCTGACCTTGACCAGCATGCGCGTGTCGTGGCCGGCACGGTTGCGCTCACCGATCAGTTCAATTGCCCGTTGCGCCACCCAGCGATCAATGGCGTCGAGCAGCCCGTTGTCCTCGGCGATGCCCAGGAAAGAGTTCGGGGTGACCAGCTCGCCATTGTTCTCAAGCCGCAACAGTGCTTCGTAGACCTCGCCCGGTTCGCCCTGCAGGCTGACCGCGGGCTGGTAGTGCAGGACGAACCCGCCACCTTCCAGTGCGTGGCGCAGCATCTCGACCCAGTTCTGTTTGCGCTCTTCCTCCGCGCGGTCCACGGCGCCCGGGTCGAAAATCTCGCTGCGGTTGCCGCCCAGTGCGGTCGCACTCTGCAGGCTCTCGTTGGCGCAGTTGAGGACCTGGCCAACGGTTGCGATCTTCTCGCCGATCTGCACGCCGCCGATGCTGGCGGTAATGGCCGCCGAGCGTTCGCCCACGTTGAAGACATGCGAGGCGAAAGCGGCGCGCAGGCGTTCGCTGAGCTCGGCAGTGTTTGCGTGGTCGCCTTTGAGCAGGACCGCGAAACTGCGTTCACCGAATCGTGCCGTGGTGACGCCAGCGCCGACGGTCTCGCTGAGCCGGGCGGCCAGCGCGGCAATCAACAGGTCGGCCGAATCCAGGCCGAAATCCTGCAGCAGGCGCTGGTAGTGGTCGGGTTCAACCAGCAACAACGCGTGCTGGCCTTCGCTGCGTGCTGCGCGGCTGACCACGTCTTCCAGCGCGTGCAGGAAGGTGGAACGGTTCAACAGGCCGGTCACCATGTCGCGCTGGCGCAGGTCTTCGACTTCGCGGGCCAGTTCAGGGTCATGTTCGAATTCGCGGCGCCGGAACACTACCTGTACGCAGGATTCGCCCTCGTAGCTGGCAGTGGCGAACTCCAGCGCGGCCGGGAAGCTTTGCCCGTCCATCGATCGCGCCTCCAGCTCGAACCGCGACGGCGCCTCGCCCTTGCCCAGCTTCTTCAGCAGCAGCTTGAACTCGGCCACGTATTGCGGGGCGACCAGGTCCAGCAGCGACAATCCTTCCACGTCCTCGAACGATTCGAAGCCGAACATTTCCAGATAGGCGTCGTTGGCGCGGATGTGCATGCCTTCGTGGATGTAGGCGATGGGGTCGCGCGAAGAGGCGATCAATGCGTCGCAGCGGCGCTCGGTTTCACGCAGCTGCGCCTCCAGCAGGCGCAGGGCGCGACGCGCCTCCAGGTCGGCCCATTGCCCCTGCAGCACCTTGAGCAGGTGGTCATAGCGGCCCCGAAGGGCGATGGCGCGCACACCCAGCGCCAGGTCGCCAAGGAAGGCTGCTTCGTCGATGGTGTCGGCCAGCGCGATCACCGGGATGTCCTTGCCGCTGGCCTTGACCTGCGCCAGAACGGCCTCCAGCGAAACCGCCTTCGAGGATTTCGAGGCCAGGATCATGTCGATCGGCTGGGCAGCCAGCATCGCGCCCAGTTCGGCCTCGTTGAGCGGGCGGTGTGGACGGATCGCGATGCCGCCATTGCGGAACGCACTGACGACGGCTTCGGCGTCTTCGCCGCTGTCGTCAATGATGATCAATCGAATCGTAGTGTCTTTGCCGATCTGCATGCAGCACATCCGCCGGGGGAGCGGGTTTAATACACGATGAGTGCGAGTGCGTCCATCCTTGGCACCATCAGGTCGGACGTCCGAGCACGCCTTCGGCCCATGCGATCAGAGCGGCCGCTTGCCCGTATCGCCGGCCACTTCGCGAACCAGCCGGGGCACCAGATAGCCCGATGTCTGCGCCGAAAGGGCGGCGTGCAACGCTATGGCTTGCTGGTCCGGAACCTCGAAATGCGCCGCGCCGGCCACGCGATCCAGTTGGTGCAGGTAGTAGGGCAGGACCCCGGCGGCGAAACTGCGTTCGCCCAGGTCGGTCAACGCCTCGACGCTGTCGTTGACCCCACGCAACAGCACCGCCTGGTTGAGCAGGCGTGCACCAGAATCGCGCAACCCGGCCAGGGCATTGTCCACGGACGGGTCGAACTCATTGGCATGGTTGGCGTGGATGACCACGGCTACCGGCCACGGCAATCCTGCCAGCCATTGCAGCAGGGAAGCATCCACCCGTTCCGGCAGGACCACCGGCAGGCGGGTGTGGATGCGCAGGCGCTTGAGGTGCCTTATGCCCGCAAGGGCCTCGGTCAGCTCGGCCAGGCGGGAGGTCGCCAGTGAAAACGGATCGCCGCCTGACAGGATCACCTCGTCGATGCTGGTGTCGGCCCCGATCAACTGCACGGCTTCGCGCCAGCCATCGCGTGCGGCGGTTTCCTCGGCATAAGGGAAATGCCGGCGGAAGCAGTAACGGCAGTTCACCGCGCAACTGCCAGTGGTCACGAGCAGGGCCCGGCCCCGGTATTTCTGCAGAACCCCTGCGCTGGCGCGTGCGGCGCCGTCACCCACTGCATCCAACGAGAATCCCGACACCACCCGCATCTCCTCGTCCAGCGGAAGCACCTGGCGCAGCAGGGGGTCGTGGGCATCGCCGTGGCGCATGCGGTCCACGAAACCTCGCGGAACCCGCAACGGGAATTGCGCGGCGGCCTCTGCCGACACCCGGCTTGCCAGTGCTTCCAGGCCCAGCATTGACAACAGTTCGCGGGGGTCGCGAACAGCCTCGCGCCACAGCTGTTGCCAGCGCACGGGCGGCGAGGGGAGGACAGAGGACGCGGGAGCCGCGTGTAAGGGGACGGTGGCTGCGGTTATCATTGGCGGTCAGAAAGCAAGCGCCTGCCGGTCCCGGCGGGCTTCCCATTCTATCCGGCTGGCCGCATTGCGCGGCGGGCTTGCCACATCTCAGGAGTTTCCCATGGCCAGCTATGGCATGAACGACGTCAAGAACGGGATGAAGATCCTGGTCAACAACGAGCCTTGCGTCATCACCGAAACCGAGTACGTCAAACCCGGCAAGGGCCAGGCATTCACCCGGATCAAGTACCGCTTCATCAAGTCCGGGCGCATGGTGGAGTTGACCATGAAAGCGACCGACGACCTCGAGGCCGCGGACGTGGTCGATACCGACATGCAGTTCCTCTACGCTGACGGCGAGTACTGGCACTTCATGCAGCCGGAAACCTTCGAGCAGGTCCAGGCCGACAAGAACGGCGTGGGCGAAGCGGCCAAATACCTCAAGGGCGAAGAGGAATGCGTGGTGACGCTGTGGAATGGCGTACCGATCGCGGTGCAGGCGCCCAACTTCGTTGAACTGAAGATCACCGAGACCGATCCCGGCGTGCGCGGCGACACCTCCGGCGGTGGCGGCAAGCCAGCCACGCTGGAAACCGGCGCGGTCGTGCGGGTGCCACTGTTCGTCGGCCAGGATGAAATCATCAAGGTCGATACGCGCACCGGCGAATACGTGTCGCGGGTCAAGTAACCCGCGGTTGCGAGCAATGACCCGGATCGACGACCAGCTCAGCGAAAGCCACCCTCACGATCGTGGCGTGTTCTTCAGCGACGCGGTATTCGCGATCTCGATGACCCTGCTGGCCATCGAGATCCGCGTGCCGGAAAGCGATATCGAAGCGTACGGCATGTACGCCGCACTGCTTCGGCTGACACCGCTTTTCATCGCTTATGCAGTCAGCTTCCTGGTCACGGCCCTGTTCTGGGCGCAGCACATGCAGACCTGGAAACATGTTCGTCACGTCACTGGCAGCCTGCTGTGGCTGAATACGTTTCAGCTGATGTTCGTGGCGCTGGTCCCGTTCTCCAGCGGCCTGTATGCCGAACACGTGGGTGACAACACTGCGTTCGCGTTCTACTGCCTCAACCTGTCGGGCGTCGCGCTGTTCGCCTGGCTGTCGCGCCTGTACGTGATCCGGCACGAACGCTTGGCCGAAAGACTCGATGCGCATGAAATTTCCTGGATGAAGTTGCGCACACTCACTTCGTTGCTGGTGTTCCTGGCCTGCATCCCGCTGGCGTACTGGCAGCCACTGCTGGGTCGGATGGGATTCGTGCTCATCTTCATACTGCAGGCGCTGCTGAAAATGCACTACCGCAGGAAGGCGGTCGCCGCATGACCGATGCCGTTACGCAGGCCTGTGACCTGCTCATTGAAGCCGGCTTCGTGGTTCCAGTGGAACCGCATGCACTGGTGCTCGAGGATCACGCCGTGGCGGTCCTGGACGGCAAGATCCTCGCGGTACTGCCTGTTTCCGAGGCGCGCGCGCGCTTCCAGGCGGTCGAAACGGTGTCGCGTCCCGATGCAGCGCTGATCCCGGGCCTGGTCAACGCGCATACGCATAATCCGATGACCCTGCTGCGCGGGGTGGCCGACGACCTGCCGCTGAAGGTCTGGCTGCAGGAACACATCTGGCCTATAGAAGGCGCGGTGATGGGCCCGGAATTCGTCGCCGATGGCGTGACCCTGGCCATCGCCGAGATGTTGCGTGGCGGCACCACCTGCTGCAACGAGAATTACTTTTTCCCCGATGTACAGGCGGCCACCTACAAGCGCCATGGGTTCCGCGCACGCGTGGGCCTGCCGGTGATCGATTTCCCCACCGCCTGGGCCAAGTCCGACGACGAATACTTCGATCGCGCCGGTGAAGTCCACGACCAGTGGCGCGACGATTCGCTCATCGCCACCGCGTTCGCCCCACATGCACCTTATACGGTGTCGGACGACAATTTCGCGCGCATCCGCATGCTTGCCGACCAGCTCGACCTGCCGGTGCACCTGCACCTGCACGAGACCGCGCAGGAAGTCGAACAGTCGCAGCAGAAGCACGGCCAGCGTCCGTTGGCGCGGATCGATCGCCTGGGCCTGGTCAACGACCGCCTGATCGCGGTCCACATGACCCAGTTGACCGAAGCGGAAATGCACCTCTGCGCCGAGCGTGGCGTGTCGGTGGTGCATTGCCCCGAATCCAACCTCAAGCTTGCCTCCGGTTTTTGTCCGGCATGCGCCTTGCAGCAAGCGGGGGTGAACCTGGCCATCGGCACCGACGGCGTGGCCAGCAACAACGACCTGGACATGTTTGGCGAGGCCCGCACCGCGGCGATCCTGGCCAAGGCCGTGGCCGGCGACGCCTCCGGCTTCGATGCCTTCAGCGCCTTGCGCGCGGCGACCCTGGGCGGGGCCAGGGCCGTGGGTTTCGAGCACCTGGTCGGTTCCATCGAACCGGGCAAGCAGGCCGACCTGGTCTGCGTCGATCTTTCCGCGCTGGAAACCCAGCCGCTGCACCACGTGGTCTCGCAGTTGATCTACGCCACTGGACGCCACCAGGTCAGCGACGTGTGGATCGCCGGCAAGCCGAAACTGGTTGCACGCGAGCTGGTTGATATGGATGTGCCCGGGATCCTTGCCAATGCGAAGCAGTGGCGTGGGCGCATTGCAGCGATCGGGCGTTGAGCCTTTCAGTTGGCATCGGGCCTTGCGTGTCGTAATCCTTGCGTAAGCCGCGACCCTTTCTGTTTGTGACGTGGCGCGGGCTAGCAAGGTCGAAATGGATGGCCATTCGGCTGTTGAAAAGCACCTCCAGCTTGCGCTGGGGAAACGAAGCAAGAGGTTTCAAATGAACAGCACATCCACCGCCCCCAAAGACAACTTCGACCAGGCTGAACTGGATAAATTCGGCGCCCTGGCCAATCGCTGGTGGGACCCGCAGGGCCCGCAGAAGGCATTGCACGCGCTGAATCCCGTGCGCCTGGATTATGTGAAGCAGCGCATGCCGCTGCGCAATGCCGCGGTGCTGGATGTCGGCTGTGGCGCGGGCCTGCTCAGCGAAGCCCTGGCGAAGGAGGCCGCGACCGTCACTGCCATCGACCTGGCCCCGGAATTGATCAAGGTCGCAAAACTGCACCGGCTCGAATCCGGCGTGGAGGTCGATTACCGCCTGCAATCGGCCGAATCGCTGGCTGCAGAAGCGCCGGGTAGCTTCGATGCCGTCACCTGCATGGAAATGCTGGAGCACGTGCCGGATCCGTCCGCGATCATCGTCGCCTGCGCAACCTTGCTGAAGCCGGGCGGACGCCTGTTCCTGTCCACACTCAACCGCACCCCCGCCGCGTTCGCGCTGGCCATCGTCGGCGCGGAATATGTCGCCCGGCTTTTGCCCAAGGGCACTCATCACTACCAGGATTTCATCAAGCCATCGGAACTGGCTGGCTGGCTGCGCGCGGCCGGCCTGCAACTGGAAGACGTCAGCGGGCTGGCCTACGAGCCTTGGCGCAATGCGGCACGGATCATCGACCGCACCGAGGTGAACTACCTGGCCTGCGCGGTGAAGGCGGGAACAGGGCAGGGGGAATAGGGAATTGAACAAGCAAGTGCAGGGGCGCTCGTTTCCACGCGCCGTACTGTTTGATCTTGACGGCACCTTGCTCGACAGTGCGCCGGACATGCTGGCCACGGCCAACCGCCTGCGACACGCGCAGGGAATGGCGCCGATGGCGCTGGCGCAGATCCGTCCACACGTGTCGAAGGGATCCCGGGCGATGCTCGCCGCGGCCTTCGCGCATCTCGACGTGGCTGCCCGCGAGTCGATGGTGCCGCTGTTCCTTGAGACCTACTTGCAGGAGCTGGGCCGGCATAGCGTGCTGTTCGATGACATCGAAACCATGCTCATGGCCCTTGAGGCCGATGGCGTGGCCTGGGGCATCGTCACCAACAAGCCTGAATACCTGGCGCGCGAGATCCTGCCGCAATTGGGCTGGGAAACCCGGTGTGCGGTCTTGATTGGCGGCGACACGCTGGCCGAGAAAAAGCCGCACCCGTTGCCGTTGCGGGTCGCCGCCGAGCGCATGGGTTTCGCAACCGACGCCTGCGTCTATGTCGGCGACGACGAGCGGGATATCGAGGCTGCACTTGCGGCCGGCATGCCTTCGATCGCAGTGTTGTGGGGCTATCGCCAGGACCATGAAGATCCGGCGGAGTGGGGCGCGGACAGAGTGCTCGAATCTCCGACCGAATTGCTCGATCCCGTAAATTGGCCCTGCCCTTCGTAGGAGCGCCCCATGGGCGCGAGCTCTCCGATCCGACAATGAAAGAAGCCAGGAGCTCGCGCCCATGGGGCGCTCCTACACGATTACCTTGATGACTGATTCCACCGCACTCGACAGTTTCCTCGACAAATGGCTCACGCGCTGGCCGGAATGGCGCGTGGTCGAAACCTTCGTTCCCGCTTCCCAGCGTCGGCTTGCGATCGCCTGGTTCGCCCTGCAGCAGGAGTTCACCGATGCGATGAACATCGACGGCGATCCTCTGCCCGCCGATGCCAAACTGTCCTGGTGGGGGGAGGAATTGCGCGACTGGGGCCGGCAGCGTTCGCGGCATCCACTGGGCCGGGTGCTGGAGCCCCACCGTGCGCCGTGGTTCGAGCTTGCAGAAGCCTTGCCTGTCCTGGTCCGCTTGCGCGAACGTCCGCACGATGCGCAAGGTGCATTCGACGCCGTGCGGCCGCTGGCGGTCGCGATTGCCGGGGTCGAGCATGCGTTGTTCCCCGGGCCTGCTGGCGACATGGCGATCGACGCGCTCTGCGCACAGTTGCTGGCGACGCGGCTGGAAGGAGCAGGCGAGGTAGCTGTGCCACTGCATGTCGCCGCTGCCCAGGCTCCCACGCGGGATGACTGGGTCGGTGAACTGATGCTGCGCTGGCCATCGCGTAATGCCGGGCCACTGCCGCGCCGGTTGGCGGCGGCGCTGGCGCGTTCGCAATTGCAACGCTCCGGGGCCCGCGGGCCCAGCATCGCCACGCTGTCGCCGCCGCGTGCCTTGTGGCTGGGTTGGCGTGCGGCAAGGCAACGTTGACGTAACGTACCGTTGCAGGGGCGCCGGGAGCCGAGCCGGTACAATTGACCCCTGTTCCGCCCCCACGGCCCCCCGATGTCCGTAACACGCCCGAGCACCCCAAACACCGATCTTCCCGATGTTGCCGGCCACGTCGTGGCGTTGGCGCGTGCGCTGGACTGGGTGGGGATGGAAGGCATCGCCTTGCCGGTGCGGATCTCCGATGGCGCGGGCGGGCAGCTTCAGGTCGCCGCCAGCATCGACCTGTCGGTCAACCTGGCCGATCCCGAAGCGCGCGGCATCCACATGTCACGCCTGTACCTGCAATTGCAGGACAGCCTGGCCCGCGAAACCATCACTCCGGCCGGCTTGCGCCACTTGCTGCAGGAATGCATCACCTCGCAATCCGGGCTGGCCTCGCGGGCTCGATTGAAGATCCGCTATGAAGCGCTGCTGCAACGTCGTGCGCTGGAAAGCGAGTTCTCCGGCTGGAAGCGCTATCCGGTGGAAATAGAAGCCACGCTGGGCGACGGCCATCTGCAGCTGGCAATGGCCTTCTCGCTGGAGTATTCCAGCACCTGTCCTGCGTCGGCTGCGCTGTCGCGCCAGGCCAATGCGGAGCGGTTCTCGGAAGATTTCGCCGCGGCGCGTCCGCTGTCGGTCGGCGTGGTCCACGACTGGCTGCAATCGGAACGTGGCCTCGCCGCTACCCCGCATGCGCAGCGCAGCCGCGCCCAGGTGCGCGTGGAACTGCGCGCCCAGTTCGAAGAATTGCCGCTGGTGCCATTGATCGACGCATTGGAAGCAGCCCTGGCCACGCCGGTGCAGACCGCGGTCAAACGAGTGGATGAGCAGGCTTTCGCCCGCCTGAACGCCGAAAACCTGATGTTCTGCGAGGACGCGGCTCGTCGCGTGGCTTCGGCATTGTCCAAGGATTCGCGGATCGAACGTTACGACGCGACCGTGTCGCACTTCGAGAGCCTGCATCCGCACGATGCGGTGGCGCGGGTGAGCGGCATTGGCTTGAGCCCGTAGCTGGTGTTTCGCAGTGTGTAGTTCGTAGCTATCCAAACTCTGCAAAACCACCAACCACCAACCACCAACCCGCTTATTTCCGCTCCAGCACCAGCAAGGGATCGACGCGCACGTCGAACCAGTTCATCCCCCAATGCAGATGCGGCCCCGTCGCGCGTCCGGTAGCGCCGACTGCACCGATTACCTGGCCCTGTTCGACCCGGTCGCCGACTTTTACGTCGATGCGCGACAGGTGCAGGAAGTTGGAACTCACCCCGAATCCATGGTCGAGCAACAGTGTGCCGCCGGTGAGATAGAGATCCAGAGAGGCAAAAGTCACCACACCGGCCGCAGGTGCCTTGACCGGTGTGCCGGCCGGTACCGCGATATCCATCCCCGAATGTCCGGATCCCGGCTGCCCGTTGTACACACGACCGTTGCCGAAGCGGCCGCTGATGCGTCCCTGCACCGGCCAGATGAAGGCCTTGGCGAAGTCGGTGCGGTCGTCATCGCGGGCGCGGGCGGCGACCACCAGCGCCTGCTCGCGCTTGATCCGCGCTGCAATGTCGGGCGGTGGGTTGACGGTCTTGGGTGGCACGCCGTTGATGTATTCCTGTGGCCATTCACGCGCGGTGACCATGACCTGCGCGGCATCGCGGATGCCGTCTGGGCGCTTGATCTCGATCTGCAGCGGGCCTTTCTCATCCCGGCCCACGCCGAAGACCACGGTGCCGTAGCTGCTGACCCGCAGTTCGCGGCCCGCGTAACCGACCTTGCTCCCCGGCGGCACCTTTCCGATCACCAGTGCCCCTTGCGAAACGCCGGCAGGAAACACGATCCTGGCGTCCAGCGAAGAATTGGAGGCCGATTGCTGGGCGAAGAGCGGTCCACTGGCGAGGGAAAAAAGCGCCGACAGTAACAGCGACAAGAGCGATTTCAACGGTCGAACTCCAGTCTCTGTCCGTTCGGCGTGCCGACCAGTTGTTCGCCATTCCAGACCATGCGTCCGTTGACCCAGGTGGCGCTGACGCGTGACTGGAACGTGGTGCCCTCGAATGGCGACCAACCGCATTTCGACAGCACGTCCTCGCGACGCACGGTGAACGGTTCGTCTTCCACCAGCACCAGGTCGGCCCAATAGCCTTCGCGCAGGAAGCCACGCTCCTTCACGTCGAACAACCGTGCCGGCGCATGCGACAGTTTGTTGACGATCTGCGCAAGCGTCGATTTCTTCTCGTGGACCAGTTCCAGTGCCGCGACCAACGCGTATTGCACCAGCGGCAGGCCGGAAGGTGCCTGCGAATACGGCCTGGATTTTTCCTCCAGCGTATGCGGCGCGTGGTCGGTTGCCAGCACGTCGATCACGTCCTCGGCCAGTGCCCGGATCAGCGCTTCGCGATCGCTGGCGTCCTTGATTGCGGGGTTGCACTTGATCAGGTTGCCCAGGCGCGCATAGTCGCCGCGATCAAAACGCAGGAAGTGGATGCAGGTCTCGGCGGTGATGCGCTTGCGCACACCGTCGGCGTCGACCAGGGGACCACGCTGGAACAGGGCCAGTTCGTCGGCAGTAGAGATGTGCAGTACATGCAGGCGGGTGTCGTGCTTGCGCGCCAGCGACAGGGCCAGCCGGGTCGACTTGATGCAGGCTTCGCGCGAGCGGATGTCGGGGTGGCATTCCACCGGGATGTCTTCGCCATAGCGCACCTTGAACAGGGCCAGGTTGGCGTCGATGGTCGGGGTGTCTTCGCAGTGGGTGATGATGGGCGTGGGCGCTTCGCGAAAGATCGCATCCAGGGTGTCCGGGTTGTCGACCAGCATGTTGCCGGTGGAGGCGCCCATGAACACCTTGATACCGGGCGCGGTCTTCGGGTCCAGGGTGCGCACCGCTTCCAGGTTGTCGTTGCTGGCTCCCAGGTAGAAGCCGAAATTGCTCCAGGCCCGGCCGGCCGCGGCGTCGTACTTGGCCTGCAGTGCCTGCGCGTCCAGTGTTGGCGGAGCAGTGTTGGGCATGTCCATGAAGGTGGTCAGGCCGCCGGCCGCCGCTGCCGCCGATTCGGTCGCAATGTCGCCCTTGTGGGTCAATCCGGGTTCGCGGAAATGTACCTGGTCATCGACCATGCCCGGCAACAGCCAGCGACCGCCGGCCTCGATCACCTGGTCACCGGGTTGCGCGCTCAATTCGCCGCCGACATGGGTGATGCGGCCATTGGCGAAACGCAAATCGCCGTCGAATTCGCGGCCTTCGTTGACCAGGCGGGCATTTACTATCAGCGTACCGGGCATCAGCGGGTTCCTGTAGGCAGTGAAGCGTCGATGTGATTTCCCGGTTATTTCCCGGGAATCGGATCGTGGCCGCCGGGATGCAGCGGATGGCAGCGACCGATACGCCTCAAGGCCAGCCAGCTGCCTTTCAGCGGACCGAAACGGGCGATGGCTTGCATCGCGTATTCCGAACAGGTGGGTTCGAAGCGGCAGCGCGGCCCCAGCAATGGACTGATGAAGCGCTTGTAAAACCGCAGAAGAACAATGAGTAAGCGGCCAATCATTGCCTGATGATAGGCGAGTTGGCCTGATTCGTGGTTGCCGGACTTCGCCGGGTAGGCTATAAAGGCGCCCCCTTCCCGGACCCGGGAAGTTGAAGGACGCTTTTCGTGGCTGCAAAGAAACCTGCGAAGAAGGCCGCCAGGCCGGTCAACAAATCCGCCAAGCCCGTTGCCAGGAAGCCTGCCCCCAAAGCGGCTGCCAGGAAGCCGGCGGCCAAGCCCGTGGTCAAGAAGGCATCGCCCAAACCGGTAGCGAAGAAGCCGGCAGCCAAAAAAGCGGCCGTGGCCAGGAACGCTGTGGCCAAGAAAGCGTCTGTCGCCAAGAAACCGGTACCGGTCAAGAAGCCTGCCGCCAGTAACAAGCCTGTCGCCAAGAAGCCCGCGCCCAAACCCGCAGCCAAGGCTGCTGCGAAAGTTGTGCCGGCCAAGAAACCAACTGCCAAGCCAGCTCCGACCAGGTCTGTGCCCGCAAAATCCGTACCGAAGCCGGCCAACAAGCCAGTTGCGGCCAAAGCGACTCCTGCCAAGACCGCCCCCCCGGCTGCTGGCCGTGCCGTAGCGCCTGTTTCCAAGGCCGCTGCAACCCCTGCACGGGCGCCAGCCGTCAAACCGACTCCCAATAAATCAGTGCCTTCCCCCAAGACTTCCTCAAAGAACACCTCGAAAGCCTCCGCTGTCCCGCCGACTCCCGTCGCCAAGGCTCCCATTCCCCGTCCCGTGGGCAAGGTGGCCGTGGCCGTGGTCTCCAGGGCCACGACCACGCCTGCGCCGCGCGGGAAGGTCAAGGTAGTGCCCTTCAAGACCGATGAAACCACCGGTCGTCCGATCGTCCCCCACGGTTACAGGCCGGCGGCGGATGAGGAATACATGAGCACCTTGCAGCTGGAGTACTTCCGCAAGCGCCTGCTCGACTGGCGCGCTGACCTGGTGGAGGAATCCAAGCAGACCATCGAGAACCTCAAGGACGAAGTACGTGACGTTGGCGACGAAGCCGAGCGCGCTACCCGCGAAACCGAGAACTCACTGGAGCTGCGCACCCGCGACCGCTACCGCAAGCTGATCGGCAAGATCGACAGCACGCTCAAGCGCCTGGAAGCAGGTGACTACGGTTACTGCGCCGACAGCGGGGAGGAAATCGGCCTGGAACGCCTGGACGCGCGACTGACCGCCGAACGCACCATTGATGCGCAGGAGCGTTGGGAGCACATGCAGAAACAGCAGGGCGATTGATCCCAGGCAACCGGCATTCCGGTTCGCGCAAACAAAAACCCCGCCCAGGCGGGGTTTTTCGTGGCTGGGTTTCCGTGGCACCGGCGTCCCCGCAGCCAGCCCTTGATTTTCAAAGCCAGAGCCAGAGCTCGCGGCGAGGACGCTGCTCACACGAGACGCTACTGCAGCTCCCGCAGGTTCAGCCGCCGCAGCCTGGGTGCTTTCCAGGCGGTGATCCCGACCACCGTCAGGGTCATCATGCCGCCGAAGATCACCGAGGGCACCAGCCCAAGCAGTTTCGCCGCCAATCCGGATTCGAATGCGCCCAGTTCGTTCGACGAGCCGATGAAGATGCCGTTGATGGAGGAAACGCGCCCGCGCATCTCGTCCGGCGTGGCCAGTTGCAGGATGGTCGAACGCAAGACCACGGATACGCCGTCGCACATGCCCGAGAGCATCAGCATCAGCGCCGAGATCCAGATTTGTCGCGAGATCGCAAAGCCAATGATGCACAGGCCGAAGCCGGCCACCGCGAACAGCAAGAGGTGCCCCGCATTGCGCGTTGGTGGCCGGCGCGCCAGCCACAGGCCGACCAGCACCGCACCCGCCGCCGGCGCTGCGCGCAGCATGCCCAGGGCCTCCGGACCCAGCTGCAGGATCTCGCTGATGAACGCCGGCAACAGCGCCACCGCGCCGCCGAACAGCACCGAGAACATGTCCAGCGCCTGCGCGCCCAGCACGACCTGGTTGTTGAACACGAAGCGCAGTCCTTCGCCGATGCTCCTGAAGATCGGCGCACGCTCGGGCGGCGCGGGTGGCTCGGTCACGCGCAGGGAAATGATTGCGATGGCCGCGGCAGCGGCGAAACCCGCAGCAACCAGGTAGGCCAGGGTATTGCCGCCCCAGGCCACCAGCAGCCCGCCCATGGCCGGGCCCAGCACCAGTCCGACCTGCATCACCACGCTGCCGATGCCTGCGCCTCGCGCGTATTGCTCGCGTGGCAGCACGCGCGCGAACAACGCCATGTAGACCGGGGCCAGAAACGCGCGCACCACGCCATTGACGGCGATGGCCGCATAGATGGTAAGGGTGCCGAAGGAGGGAATATGGCCGCTAGCCACGCCTGCAAGGACCAGTGTGGTCAGCAGCAGACCCAGGCAGGCGTACATGCCCAGGCGCCGGCGACGCAGGTGATCCACCGCGTATCCGGCAAACAGGGCAAAGCAGAAGTAGGGAATGACTTCGGTCAGGCCGATCAGGCCCAAGGCCAGCGCATCCCGGGTGATTTCGTAGATATGCCAGCCGACCGTGACCGCCACGATCTGGTAGGACAACATCGCCAGCAGGCGATAGACCAGCAGCCCGATGAAGCCGGAGTTGCGCAATGGCGAAGCCACGGCAGCCTTGGCTGCACTCATGCGTGCGAGCGGGCCGTATCCTGGATGAAGCGCAGCAGCGCCGCCAGGCCATTGCTGCGCGTGGGCGACAGGTGCTTGGCCAAGCCGATGTCGGCGATGTAGTCGGGTTGTGTCGCGAGGATCTCCGCCGCCGAGCGTCCCGAATACACGCGCAAGGCCAGGTAGATCAACCCGGAAACGATCACCGAATCGCTGATCGCGCCGAAGTCGAGCCGCCCCGCGTTTCCTTGCGGCACGATCCAGACCAGCGACTGGCAGCCGAGCAGCCGGTTTTCCTCTGTTTTCCATTCCTCCGGGAAAGGCGGCAGCTTGCGGCCCAAATCGATCAGGTACTGGTATCGTTCGGACCAGTCGCTGAAGAAGGCGAACTCGTCCTTGATGGCGAGCTGGGCTTCTGCGGGCGTGGGCTCAAGAGGGAAAGTGCTGGTGCCCACAGGGTTAGGGTTAGTGCCGGTGCTCAAGGTATATATTTCCACTAGCGTTTCGTCGTCCCCGTGAAGGCGGGAATGCCGATGATTGTTGAATGCCTATTATCAAGCGCGTTTCCAGCGCACGCCCTGCGCCGTGTCTTCCAGCATCACACCTTCGGCGGCGAGTTGGTCGCGGATAGCGTCGGAACGGGCGAAGTCGCGGTTGGTCCTGGCCAGGTTGCGCTCGTCAATCAATGACTGGATGCGGATATCGTCGTCACCGGACGCACCACGTCCAAACCAGTGGGCGGGTTGCTGTTGCAACAGCTCAAGAACCAGTCCGGCCCCGAGCAGCTCCGATTTCAATCGCGTCTTTTCTTCCTGGGTGGCGGCCCTGCGCGCATCAGCCGCAATCCGGGCAAGTTCGGATAGCGCAAGCGGAGTATTCAGGTCGTCGTCCAGAGCGGCCTCTACTGCGGCGGGGATGACCGGTTCGGCCTGGGTGTCGGCAAGATCTCGCAGCGTCCCGTAAAGGCGATCAAGCGTACGCACCGATTGCTCGATCATCGTGTCCGACCATTCCAGCGGCTGCCGGTAGTGAGCCGAGAGCAGGGCATAACGCAAGGCCTCAGGCGGATACTGCTTAAGAAGTTCATGCACGCGTTCCACATTGCCAACCGACTTCGACATCTTGGCGCCGCCGAAATTCAGCATGCCGTTGTGCAGCCAGAAACGGGCGAAGATCTTGCCGCCGTGCGCGCACTCGCTCTGGGCGATTTCGTTTTCGTGGTGCGGAAACTGCAGGTCCACGCCACCGGCATGGATATCGATGGTCTCGCCGAAGATCGCCTCGATCATCGCCGAGCATTCGATGTGCCAGCCTGGGCGGCCACGGCTCCAGGGCGACTCCCAGCCAGGCAGGTCATCGGTCGATGGCTTCCACAGCACGAAATCGCCCGGGTTGCGCTTGTACGGCGCCACTTCCACGCGCGCACCGGCCAGCATTTCCTCCGGATCGCGGCGCGACAGCTTGCCGTATTCCTTGAACGTCGCCACCGCGAACAACACATGGCCCTCCGCGGCATAGGCGTGCCCGCTTTCGATCAGGCGCTCGATCATGGCGATGATCTGCGGAACGTGGGCAGTCGCTTCCGGCTGCAGGTCCTGCGGAACCACGCCCAGGCCGGCCATGTCGTCGCGATACGCCGCTGCGTACTTGTCGGTGATCGAGGCGATGGGCACGCCCAGCTCTGCGGCCGCGGCATTGATCTTGTCGTCGATGTCGGTGATGTTGCGTGCGTAACGCAGTCCGCCGAAGCGACGGCGCAGCAACGCGGCCAGCACTCCGAACACGACCGGGCCGCGGGCGTTGCCGATGTGCACGTAGTTGTAGACCGTGGGCCCGCACAGGTACATCGTGGGGCAGGCGGGATCCAGTGGCGCGAAGGGTTCCACCTGTCGCGTCAGGTTGTTGTGCAATCGCAGGGTCATGATGCTGGCGCAGTGGGGATAGCAAGGCGATTCTACCGGCCCGTACAGGGCTCCGACAGCATCGATTCAGCCCCTCGCCATCCGCGCTGCCTACACTGTGGTTCTGAATTTCCAACCCAGTGGTCCAATGCGCCTGATCTGCTGCCTAGTGTTCTGCCTGTGCCTGTCGGCTTTCGCCAGCATGCCAGCGACCGCACAGAACCCGCCGCAGACCACGGTCGTGCCTGTGGAGAACGTCCGCCTGGACTACGCCCAGGTGCTTGGCGTGGAGCCGGTCTACCAGACCTTGCGTGCCTCCCGGACCGAGATGCGCTGCGAGGAAATTCCGGCCCCCAAGCCCGTGCCACCCGCCGAAGAAGGGCGCTGGTCCAGGATCGTCGATTCGGTGAAAGGGGTGTTCGTGCACGTCCCCGAGCCGGAACCCAAGGCCAGCCCCGCAAAGCAGAATTGCCGCATGGTCCCGGTGGATCGAGAGTTCCGTCGCCCCATCGCTTACGACGTCGATTACGTCTACAAGGGCTTCAAGTACCGTTCGCGTCTGGCCGAAGACCCCGGCAATCGCCTGCGCATCCGGGTTTCGGTGATGCCCTACGCGGCCGGCCAGGACGTCGCCAGCCCCTGAGCCTTGCGCCAGTGGCTTCGCCCGTGCGACGATGCAGGTAATGAAGATGAATGCACACATGCACGCAAGCTCTGCCCGGATGGCCTCCGGCATGACTTCGCGTGCCCGCCGACCGGAACCGCTTATCTAGCTGGGTCGCCGGACGTTTGTGCTTGTTCAACCGGAACCCAGCCTGGCGCTGGGTTTTCTCGTTTCTGATCATTGGGAAGTCGCAAATGAAACCGGATGTAGTCAAACATTCTGTAATCAAACATTTCTTGAACACGCAGGACTGGTCGCGGACCGATCTGGATGCTCTGCTGACCCAGGCCGCGCTTTACAAGAAGCACAAGCTGGGCGATGAATTGAAGGGCAAGTCCATTGCCCTGGTGTTCTTCAACCCCTCGCTGCGCACGCGTACCAGCTTCGAACTGGGGGCTTTCCAACTGGGAGGCCATGCGGTGGTCCTGCAACCGGGCAAGGATGCGTGGCCGATCGAATTCGATATCGGCACGGTTATGGATGGCGATACCGAGGAACACATCGCCGAAGTGGCCAGGGTCCTGTCGCGCTACGTGGATCTGATCGCGGTGCGCGCGTTCCCCAAGTTCATCGACTGGTCGCAGGACCGCCAGGATCGCGTGCTGCGCGGCTTCGCCCAGTACGCCACGGTGCCGGTGATCAACCTTGAAACCATCACCCATCCCTGCCAGGAACTGGCTCACGTGCTGGCCTTGCAGGAACACTTCGGCACGCCCGACCTGCGCGGCAAGAAGTACGTGCTGACCTGGACGTATCACCCGAAGGCGTTGAACACCGCGGTGGCCAACTCGGCCTTGACCATCGCCACGCGCATGGGCATGGACGTGACCCTGCTGTGCCCGACGCCCGAATACATCCTCGACGAGCGCTACATGGGCTGGGCAGAGCAGAACGTGGCCGAGAGCGGCGGTTCGCTGCGCATCAGTCACGACACCGACAGTGCCTACGCCGGCGCCGAGGTCATCTATGCCAAGAGTTGGGGGGCGCTGCCGTACTTCGGCAACTGGGAACCGGAAAAGCCCATCCGCGACCAGTACAAGCACTTCATTGTCGATGAACGCAAGATGGCGTTGACCAACAATGGCATCTTCAGCCACTGCCTGCCACTGCGCCGGAACATCAAGGCCACCGACGCGGTCATGGATTCCCCGCAATGCATCGCCGTCAACGAAGCCGAAAACCGCCTGCATGTACAGAAGGCGGTGATGGCGGCGTTAATGCAGAAGTGAGTGGAGAGGAGTGAGGAGTTAGCGAAAGGTTCGCTGTCTTGCTTCTCCCGGAACTCCGCTTCTACTCACTCACTCCTCTCCGCTCACTCCTCTTCCACTTCCCCAAAGCCCCCCATGACAAAGACCAAAGACATTGTTCTCGCCTTTTCCGGCGGCCTCGACACCAGTTTCTGCATTCCTTATCTGCAGGAGCAGGGGTACGCCGTGCATACCGTGTTCGCCGACACCGGCGGCGTTGATGCCGAAGAACGCGATTCCATCGAGAAACGCGCCGCTGAACTCGGTGCCGCCAGCCACGTCACGGTGGATGGTGGTCCTGCGATCTGGGAAGGCTTCGTCAAGCCCTTCGTGTGGGCCGGCGAGGGCTACCAGGGCCAGTACCCGCTGCTGGTTTCGGACCGTTACCTGATCGTCGATGCGGCGCTTGCGCGAGCCAGGGAACTTGGCACCAGGATCATCGCCCACGGTTGCACGGGGATGGGCAACGACCAGGTACGCTTCGACCTGGCGGTGAAGGCATCGGGCGATTTCCAGATCGTCGCGCCCATTCGCGAAATCCAGAAGGAACACACCCAGACGCGTGCGTACGAGCAGAAATATCTCGAGGACCGCGGCTTTGGCGTGCGCGCCAAGCAGAAGGCCTACACCATCAACGAAAACCTGCTGGGGTTGACCATGTCCGGCGGCGAGATCGACCGCTGGGAGGCCCCGGGCGAAGGGGCACGCGGCTGGTGCGCGCCACGCAATGCCTGGCCGGTTGAACCCTTGAGCGTCACCCTCAAGTTCGAGAACGGCGTGGCCGTGGAACTCGACGGCAAGCCCACACAAGGCGCCAGGTTGCTGGCCAAGCTCAACACCTTGTTTGCGCAATACGGCGTGGGCCGCGGCATGTATACCGGCGACACGACCATTGGCCTGAAAGGGCGCATTGTCTATGAAGCGCCCGGCCTGACTGCGCTGCTCACCGCGCATCGCGCGCTGGAAGAGGCGGTGCTGACCAAGCAGCAGAATCGTTTCAAACCGGAGGTGGCGCGCAAGTGGGTGGAGCTGGTTTACGAGGGTTTCTATCACGACCCGCTGAAGACCGATCTGGAAGCTTTTCTGGCATCCTCGCAATCCACCGTCAACGGTACCGTCACGCTGGAAACGCGCGGTGGTCGTGTGGATGCCGTGGCCATCGAGTCGCCGCATATTCTCAACGCCAAGGGCGCGACCTACGCCCAGTCGGCGGACTGGGGTGTGGAGGAGGCCGAGGGCTTCATCAAGCTGTTCGGCATGAGCAGCACGCTGTGGGCAGAAATCAATCGTTGACCACCTGTAGGAGCGGCCC
>JBDTPP010000006.1:0-50954 GCA_039932615.1 Pseudoxanthomonas sp. | reverse complement strand
CGCCCAGCAAACGTATGGCCACTTTTGTTTATTTACATAATATGCATTATGCGAAATGCAGGAATGAGGCAGGATGGATAGTCCGCCTTCTGGGTCTTTGGATTCGAAGCAAGCTCCGGCGGTCTTCAGTCCCACACATCGAGGCCCAATCATGGTGACCTGTTACCACTGCCACCAGCAGACCACCGAATCGGAATACGCACGCGTCGTACACAACAAAACGCCGCTCTATGGCCCGTGGTCAGGCTGGCGCATGGCCCGCCGGTTCCTAGTTGGACCTGGACGCGAACGCATCACGCCCGCAGGCCTGCGCGACATCTTGTGGAGCGAGGAAAACCGGCAAAGGCGGTTCGCGGGATCGGCGAAAAAGACCGCGCTAGATCTAACGCGGGTTTTTGAGCACCCGGCCCGGCTGGTGTTCACTGGCAGGGCGTCACCTTAGGGGAAACCCCTACACCCCTACTTGCAGGCGCGATTGACTTCGTCGTCAAGCCTTTGCAAAAGGTTGTACGTGCGCTTCAAGCCAACACGATCCAGAATGGCTTTTCGACTTGCTTTGGCATTCGCGCAGCGCGATTCATCTTTGGAATATTGCGGCGGAATGCGAGCTGCAGAAGATGCAGGCGCAGAGCCCTAATTCTGACGGTTATAGGCATCGCGGGATGCTTGCTGCTGGGTCACCGCCGCACGTTGGCTCATTTGTGCATCGGTCAATACCGGGTCCGGCACCGCCATCCACGCCTTTTCATTCTTGGACTGCGACGGGCAAGGCTGTGATTGATAAGTGGAATGACCTTTCCAGTCAACGCACTTGTAAACGATCTGGGCAGATGCAGGAATCGAAGCGATGAGAAAAATGAGCGAAACAACTACTTTCATGGTGCACCCCCTACTCCGAGGCTACATCAAACTGATTACGCGAGTCACGGAATGGCTAGATTGACCGTAGGCCCAGGCGCGCCGACTTCGTAACCAGGACCGCGAAGGAGCTGGCCAGGTCGAGGAACCGGCGCTTGCAGGACGACGGATCCTTGCCGTGCGCTCACGCCGGCAAGCTCACTCGCTACGCTCGCAAGCCCGCCCGCGTTCGCTTCGTTTCCAGAAGTGTTGTATAGCTTTGCCTCAGACTCACGGACTGCCACCACCAATGGCCAGGGAGTGACCACCAGAATGTGCTTGCCTGCCGTTAGCTTGATGCCGTAGTGCATGGGCTCGACCGCATAGCCCAGCTCACGCAAAGCATCCAGATCAAGGGTTTCGATGGCAACGCCTTCCGGTGTCATCCACGAAATATGGGCAAGAATCTTTTGGCCAATCCCAGCCCGCGCAGTGAGGCGAATACGAGCCTTTTCGCCCGATTGAGCCACGTACTTTTGTTCGTCGTTCAAATCCTTGTACGGGTCAATTTTTTCCTTGACCTGCTGCGTCGTGCCACGGTAATCATCGCCGCCCGCTTGCGGCATAGGCGAATCGTTCCGTGAATAGACAACACCACCGGAAGGTGCAGGAACCCGAGCGGATTGCATTAGCGCGTCCTCATCACCCTTCACAAACCCCTCGCCGCCACTCTTGAAGAAGTGCACCAACCCCAATATCCCAACGGCGCCGAGAACGCCGAAGATCGGGGTGCGCAAAAGCATCGACTTCCACACGCTGGTTCCGCCCTCGCTGTAGACCTCGACGTTACCGGCGCCAGGTGCATAGCCGTGGTAGAGCGGATAAATGGCAGCTTCATAGCTCTTGGTTGCAGAGCCGATTGTTTTCGTATTTGAGAGCGGCAACAGTATGGTAATAGGGCACCAAATACTTGCCATTCATGCCCACGGAAGAGAGTTTTGGAAACTGTTTTTCTTCTCGATGCGTGCCTTCACCGCATCGTGCAGGCGTTGAATCCATTGGCTCATGATGACGGCATCGCCGCCATTCTGGCCGAGCAACGCAAAAAAGCTTCAACCTGGGGATCGAGCGGCTTGCGTTCCTTCACATAGAACTCGTGCACTTCGTCAATGACGACCAAGGCATTCTGCAACTCAGGCGCCAGCACCCACTTGCCGGTAGCGTCCTTCGTCGCAACGAACGTCTTAATCACATCGTTGGAATCGACACAATGCAGATTGGTTTCAACCTGCGCCAATGGCAGCTTGGGATAGTCGGCAATGGGCTGGTAATCCAAGCCGTTGAGCCGTCCCCAGACGTGGCGCTTTTTCTCTCAGGGACGGCCCGAAGCCGTCGTCGTAGTTCAGCTGCATGGGCACACTGGTAAGGCTGGCAATGGGATTGGCCAGCTGTTTGGCCAGGGCTTCACTGTCCTGTGCGTGCGCCATCTGCGGAAGGCACGCGAGCATCAGGGCAAGGAATGCAGCGGGGGACAAGTGGATGGGGCGCATAGTGCAGGACTATGGCTGTGGCAGCGGTAGTAGCCTACTGGCAACGGGTGCATGGCGTCTTGCCCATTGGGGCATGAATTCACGAAGGATCCAGCGGTATTCCCGTTCCTCTGTGTCGATCGGACACAAATGCTCGAGACGTGAAATGCGGCAATATAAATGTTTCAAGATGATGAACGCCCACTACTGTGTTCTTACTTCTGTTGTTATCTCACCCACGTGGCCGGCCGCCACCAATTACTGCGAGACGCAGTTCTACTGCCTCATTTGCATGCCAGGTTGACGGCGTCATCCAGCTTGCGTAATAGATCGAAGGTTCGTTTCAATCCGACCGAATTCAACTTTGCTTCCCGGCGCCCCTTGGCGGCATCGCAACGCGACAGGTTGGGTCCTTGGCTCCCCGCGTTTCGCCGGCTGCTCGTGGAGCGTACGCGGTCGGTGCGCGCGGCACTGTTGAGCTGCGCGGTCCCGGTACGATCGCGCTGGCTCTTCAGCTGACGCTGGCGAGGTTCATCGGTCGATGGTGCCAGTCCCGGTGCAGCATCCCATTGCCGGGCGACTACTTGGGTTGGGCCGCAAGGTGCGGACTGGTAGCTCACTTGCTTGTCCCCGACGCATTTGTAGACCTGTTGTGCAGTCACCGCAGGGGCAACGAGAATCATGAATAGCAAGGCCAGTACGCGCATCTGCCGCTCCTTCAGCTTGTAGTGCCTGTCATTGGCACGAAGCAATCCTATCCGGGGTCCAGGTCCATGCCGATCAGCGTTGCGCGGCTGCATCCGTAGGGCGATTCGCCACGTATTGATAGGGGAATTCCGAAGACGACCCTGATCCATGTCCCCCTGCCCCGACTGTGCTGCGATGACCGACCTGCCACTGGCCCTTGCCATGCGCGTCCAGTCCGTGGCTACCGGGTATGACGAAGGACGGGCCTACATCCTCAACCCCCGGAGCCGGTCATGGTCAACGCCTACCTCTATCTCAACGCGGCGCTCTATGCATTGCTCGCAGCCTGGTGCACGCTCGCGCCGGCGCGTACCGCTGCAGCGGTGGGCTACCAGGTACTCGACAAATCAGGCCAGTCCGAATATCTGGTCATCTATGGCGGCCTGCAATTGGGGATGGCGTTCCTGTTCGCCTACTTCGCCTGGACCAGCCAGCCTCGCAACGGACTGGTCCTGGCCCTGGCGTTCTATGTTCCCATCGTGCTCTACCGGGCCTTCACCCTGGCCAGTCTCTGGCCGTTGGCGCCGGCCACGCTGGTACTCTCGGTACTGGAATGGCTGCTGCTCATTGCTGGCGCGATGCTCTGGCTGCGCCTGCGCGGCGGCAGGTGAAATTGGGACAACACGGTTTGCGGTAGCATCCGGTTCATCCCGAACCTTCAATGCCACAGGCCACCGCATGTCGGTTACGTCCACTGCAAACCCGCCCGATCACGATGAACCAGGACGCCTGCTTCTGGCCACCGCCAATGGCGACAGCGCTGCGTTCGAGCAGCTTTACCGCAGTACTTCCTCGCGGCTTTTCGGTGTATGCCTGCGCGTCATCCCCCACCGTGCCGAAGCCGAGGACGTGCTGCAGGAGGTATTCGCCAATGTCTGGCGCAAGGCCACGCAGTTCGATCCCACGCGCGCCAGTGGCGTGACCTGGCTGACCATGATGGCGCGCAACAAGGCCATCGACCATTTGAGGGCCAACCGCAACAGCCGCCAGTCGGTGCCGATAGAGAATGCCGAATACATCGCCGGGACCGCACCCGATGCGCAGGCCGCGGCCGAAGCGGCAACAGAAGGTCATCAGCTGGAAGTCTGCCTGGGCGAACTGGAAGCACCACGTCGGCAGTTGATCCGCACGGCATTTTTTGAGGGCAGCACCTACGAGGAGCTGGCCCAACGCAGTGGCACTCCGCTGGGCACGGTGAAAAGCTGGATCCGGCGCAGCCTGGTCAAGCTGAAGGCTTGCCTGGAACGATGAATACACCCTTCCCGACCCTGGACCAGGATCCACCCGAAGGCGACGTGCTGGCCGGCGAGTACGTGCTGGGAGTGCTGGATGCGGAACAACGCCGTATCGTCGAGCAGCGCATGGCCAGTGAACCGGTCTTTGCTGCGGAAGTACTGGCCTGGGAAAGACACCTGATGGCGCTGGCCGCGGAAATCGCACCTGCCGCAGTTCCCGCTTACGTGTGGGCGCGGATCAGCAGCGCATTGGGTTTCGGACCGGCGCCACGGCACGCCGTTGAGCCTGAGCGCAGTTCCTTCTGGGACAGCGTTGGCTTGTGGCGCTGGCTCAGCGTAGGCGGATTTGCCACCGCGGCGGTGTGCGCCCTCGCGTTGTTCAGCACCTTGCGCGTGCCTGAACCTGCGGCGCCGCTGCAGATCGTGGTCGCCCCGCCCATCGGCGAACCTGCTCCGATGGCTTCCACCCTGGCCCGCGACGATGGCAAACCCGGTTTCGTCGCGACCCTGGACCAACGCAGCGGGCGCATGACCATAACTCCACTGCAACCGGTGGTCGAAGCAGGTCGTGTGCAGGAACTCTGGCTGATTCCGGCCGATGGCAAGCCGCGTTCGCTGGGACTGGTGAGTACGGAAAAAGCCCAGTCGGGACGGGTTCCCGAGAAATGGCTGGCGTTGCTGGATGCACGCGCCATTCTTGCGATCACTCTTGAACCGCCGGGTGGCGGGCCTGGCGGCAACCCCAGCGGTCCGGTGACTGCGAAAGGCGCGCTGGCCTTGCTGTAGTTGTAGTCACGCCTGCTAGCAGGCATCACCCTGCCAAGGCGCTACCAGGCGTCTGCTGGTTAACGACGTTTGGGATGATGAGTGCATCATTGCCGGCTGAGGACTCAGCACTTGCCGGGTCTGCATCCGGATCCATGCCCCGTTCGTATATCCCGAAGACTTCCGTCTTCGAGACCTGCGCTTTGCCCAGTCCCCCGCTCGATCGCTCACTAGACATTGTTCCGGACCAGCCACGCTCCGATGGTCTACGCCGCGGCGGCTGGCACGGCGTGTTGCGCTGGTTTGATACCAGCGTCGATGCTCCGCTGGATGAAAATGCAGATCGCATTGACTGGCTGCGGACGTTGCCGTTCATCGCCATGCACCTGGCCTGCTTCGCGGTGATCTGGGTGGGCATGTCCTGGTTTGCGGTGGCGGTGGCCATGGCACTCTATGCGATACGCATGTTTGCCTTGACCGGCTTCTACCATCGCTATTTCTCGCACAGGGCATTCCGCACGTCACGCCTGGTGCAGTTCGTGTTTGCAGCCATCGGCGCCACCTGCGTACAGCGCGGGCCATTGTGGTGGGCCGCGCACCATCGCCAGCATCACCGCTATACGGACACGCCGGCGGATCCGCATTCGCCGCGCCAGCACGGTTTCTGGTGGAGCCACATGGGCTGGTTCCTGACCCCGCGTGGCTTCCGCACCCATTGGGAGGCGATCCCCGACCTGCGCAAGTTCCCCGAGCTGCGCCTGCTGGATCGTTTCGACATCCTGTTGCCGGTATTGCTGGCGGTTGGCCTGTACCACCTGGGTGGCTGGCTGCAGCACGCGCATCCCGGCCTGGGCACCGATGGGCCGCAACTACTGGTCTGGGGATTCTTCATCTCCACCATCGTCCTGTTCCATGCCACGGTGACCATCAATTCGCTGGCCCACGCGTTCGGCAGCCGTCGGTTCGATACGCGCGACGACAGCCGCAACAACTGGCTCCTTGCCCTGATCACCTTTGGCGAAGGCTGGCACAACAATCATCATCACTTCCCTGGATCCGCGCGCCAGGGCTTTCGCTGGTGGGAAGTCGACTTCACCTGGTACGGGTTGAAGGCGATGTCCTGGCTGGGCCTGGTGCGCGACCTGAAACCCATCCCGGCAGGTCTGTCACGGCCGGGCCGCAGGGCATCATGAGCCGCATCGCCGTGGTGGGCTCCGGCATTGCCGGCATGGGTGCGGCGTGGTTGCTGTCGCGCCAGCACGAGGTGGTGCTGTTCGAGTCCGCGGACTACCTGGGTGGCCATACCCATACCCATCGGATCGAACTGCAGGGAAAGCAGTATGAGGTGGATTCGGGGTTCATCGTCTTCAACGAAGCGCACTATCCCTTGCTGACGAAAATGTTCGCAGAGCTGGGTGTCCCGTCGCAACCGACCACGATGAGCTTTTCGGTCCACGACGAAGGCAACGGCCTGGAATACAACGCAGGCAACTTGCGCGGCCTGTTCGCGCAACCCGGAAATCTGTTGAGCATGCGGTTCTGGCGGATGCTGGGCGACCTGAAACGCTTTTACCGGGAAGCGCCGGCCGTTTTGCGAGCCGAATCACCTGGCCCCACACTGGGTGAGTACCTGGAATCCAACCAATATTCAGATGTCTTCCGCGACGATCACATCGTGCCGATGGCTTCGGCACTCTGGTCGTCGCCCTCACGGGGCATTCTCGACTTCCCGGTGCAGCACCTGATCGGATTCATGGCCAATCACCACATGCTGCAGCTTACGGGCCGGCCGCAGTGGCGGGTGGTGCGTGGTGGCTCACAGTCATACGTACGTGCATTGCGTGCGCGATGGCCGGTGCAGGAGCGCCTCCGGACGCCGGTGGATTCGATCCGCAGAACATCTGAAGGCGTGAATGTATCCAGCAACGCGGGCAGCGAAGTCTTCGACCAAGTGGTGCTCGCCTGCCATGCTGACGACGCCCTGTCACTTCTGTCCGATGCGACTCCGCAGGAACAGGAAATACTCGGCGCAATCAGTTATCGCGATAACGAAGCCATCCTGCATACCGATATCCGCGTGCTACCCAAGCACCGCAGTGCCTGGGCAGCCTGGAATGCCCACGTGCCGGCGCGCGACACTGCCCCATGCAGCGTCAGCTACTGGATGAACGCATTGCAGTCGCTGGATGCACCGGAACAGTTCATCGTCACGCTCAACCGCGGCTCCGCCATCGATCCGGCGCGAGTGCTGCGCCGCATGCACTACCGGCATCCGCAGCAGGACCATGCCTCGGTAGCCGCGCAGGCACGCAAGCATGAAATCCAGGGTGTAGGACACACCTGGTTCGCGGGCGCGGGCTGGGGCTTCGGTTTCCACGAAGATGGCCTGCGCAGCGGCGTCGAAGTCGCGCGTGCGCTGGGAGCGCGGTGGCCGTGAACCTGATGCAGCGTCATCCGCAATCGTGCGAAGCCATGCAAGGCGATGAGGCTCTGCGCTCGCCGGCATTCGCCAGTGCCCTCTACACCGGCTGGGTGCGACATCGCCGTCATGCACCGCATGCGCATGCATTCCGCTATCGGTTGTTCATGGCCTACCTGGACCTCGACGAGATAGAACAGCTATTCGCCCGCCGCTGGTTGTGGTCGGTGGGGCGACCCAACGTGGCCGAATTCCGCCGCAGCGACTACCTGGGCGACGCCGCCATTCCGCTGGATACGGCCGTGCGCGATTGCGTGGAACAGCATGGCCTGGAGCGCCCCCGCGGGCCGATACGAATGCTCGCCCACCTGCGCTACTTCGGTCAGTGCTTCAATCCAGTGAGCTTCTACTACTGTTTCGCAGAAGACGGATGCACGCTGCAGACCCTGGTCGCGGAGGTCACCAATACGCCTTGGAAGCAACGGCATGCCTACGTGCTGCCCGTTGCAGAATCCACGCCGCGTGGCGACGTGTATGCCTGGGTTTTCGAAAAGCGCTTCCATGTATCGCCATTCATGGCGATGGAACATTCCTATGCTTGGCGCTTCGGCCTTCCGGGTGAAGAGCTGCGCGTGCATATGGATGTATTGCCACCGGAATCGACCTCGGCTCCCGATGGTCGTGAATTCGACGTCACCCTGGTGATGCGGCGCAAGCCGATCGACGCGCGCCACCTGGCTGCCGTGTTGTTCCGATTCCCGCTGATGACGTTGCAGGTAGTTGCCGCCATCCACTGGCAAGCCTTGCGCCTATGGCTGCGCGGTAATCCCGTCCATGACCATCCTGACAAGAGAATCGCCAAGCCATGAGCTATTCCAATGCCCGCGCGTCCGATGCCCGCGTGCTCGACGGTGCGACTGAAACAATTCCGCCATCAACGGTGGAGAAGATCCTGCGCAAGCGCTTGCTGGCAACCCTCGGCGAGCTGCGCGATTGCCGCCTGGTCATCGAGGAAAACGGAGACACCTATGTGCTGGGCGTGCCTGCCTCGCCTGGCAACGCGACCTTGCACGCACACCTGCGCATCCATGACCCCGCTTTCTACCGCATGGCCGCGCTCAACGGCAGCGTCGGCGCTGGCGAAGCCTACATGGAGGGCCTGTGGGACTGCGACGACCTGGTGGCGCTGGTCCGCATCCTGGTGCGCAACCGTGACCGCCTGGATGCGATGGATTCGGGATTGGCGAAACTGGGCGGCTGGATGATGCAGGCGATGCACGCGCTGACCCGCAACACGCGCAAGGGCAGCCGGCGCAACATCGCGGCGCACTACGACCTGGGTAATCCCCTGTTCCAGCTGTTCCTCGATGAAAACATGATGTATTCCTCGGCGATATTCGAGAGCGAGGATGAAACCCTGGAGGTTGCATCGACCCGCAAGCTGGCGCGCATCTGCGAAAAACTGCGCCTGGGCCCCGAGCACCGCGTGGTCGAGATCGGCACCGGTTGGGGTGGCTTTGCATTGCATGCCGCACGTGAGCATGGCTGCCATGTGACCACCACCACCATCTCGCGCGAGCAGCATGACCTGGCCTGTCAGCGTATCCAGCAGGCCGGTCTGGGAGGCAGGATCAAAGTGCTGTTGCAGGACTACCGCGACCTGGACGGGCAGTACGACCGGCTGGTCTCGATCGAGATGATCGAGGCCATTGGCCACCAATACCTGGACACCTATTTCGCCAAGGTTGCCAGCCTGCTCAAGCCCGACGGCGAGGCGATGGTACAAGCCATCACCATCGAGGATCACCGCTACGCGCAGGCGCTGAAGTCGGTGGACTTCATCAAGCGTTTCATCTTTCCCGGCAGTTTCATTCCCAGCGTGTCGGCGATGACGGGCGCCATCGGCCGCGCGAGCGACCTGCGGCTGTTCAACCTGGAGGACATCGGGCCAAGCTATGCGCTGACGCTGAACGCGTGGCGGCAACGGTTCAATGCCCGATTGCCGCAAGTGACCGCGCTGGGCTACGACGCGCGTTTCATCCGCATGTGGGACTTCTACCTGGCTTATTGCGAGGGCGGCTTCCGTGAGCGGTCGATCGGCAACGTGCACCTGTGGCTGGTTCGTCCAGGCGCGCGCCCGTCTCAATATCCCTACACATTGGATGCCGTGTGAAGAATGGGTTGAATTTCATTGGTTCGCAGCTTTTGTGGATGGCAGCGGTGGGCGGTGCGGCCAAGGGGCACGCCTGGTTGGGCCCGCTGGCCTTCGCTCTGTTTGCTGCGTTCCAACTGTCTCCGCCCTTTCGCGCGCGCTGGGACGTTGGTTTGATGCTGCTGGCCTTGCCGGTGGGGCTGGTGGTGGACACGACCATGGCAGCCAGTGGCCTGTTGCGTTACGCCTCACCGATTCCTTATCCCGGCATTTCCCCGGTCTGGATCCTGGCCCTATGGATGGGCTTTGCGCTGACCTTCAATCACTCGCTGGCCTACGTCATTCGACGGCCGATATTGGCCGTGCTGTTTGGTGCACTGGGCGGACCGCTTTCCTACTGGATCGCCTCGCGTACCTGGGGTGCGGTCCAATTCACAGATTCTTTGCCGTCGGTGCTGTTACCGTTGGGTGCGCTTTGGGGAGCGGCAATGGGGCTATTCAGTTATGCCACGCTGCGCCTCGCGAGAATCCCCCTTTCCTCGTCCAGCGGAGTTCCAGGATGAACGCTTGGCCCTTGCTTTGGGTATTCCTTGCTGCGTCCGTGATGATGACCGGAGGCTGGCTGTGGCAGCGGAAGACCGACAACGCGGGCATCGTGGATGTGCTTTGGTCCGCCGGCATGGCGCTGGCAGCTGTTTTTTACGCACTGGTGTTGCCGGGTGCTGCCCTGCCCCGGGTAATGGTCGGGCTGATGGGAGGAATGTGGGGTGCGCGGCTGGCGTTGCACCTGGCCAGGAGGGTCTTCAACGAGGAGGAAGACGGGCGTTACCGCAACCTGCGCAAGCGCTGGAACGGAAACCAGGGAAATTTCTTCCTGTTCTTCCAGGCCCAGGCGGGCTTCGTGGTTTTTTTCTCGGTACCGTTCTGGATCGCGGCGCACAACCCGGTAGCGGAATGGACGGCATGGAAAATGTTCGCTGTCGTGGTCTGGCTGGTGGCCGTGATCGGCGAAGGCACGGCCGACCGGCAACTGGCCGCGCACCGCAACGACCCCGCCAACAAGGGCAAGACCTGCCGCAGTGGCCTGTGGCGCTATTCGCGGCATCCCAATTATTTCTTCGAATTCCTTCACTGGTTCACCTATGTATTCCTTGCGGTCGGGCTGGGCGCAATGTGGGTGGCGGTCAGTTTCATCGGCCCTGCACTGATGCTGGCCTTCCTGTACCGCGTCACCGGCATCCCCTACACCGAAGCGCAGGCCCTGCGCACGCGCGGTGAGGACTATGCTCACTACCAGCGCACCACCAGTCCTTTCGTACCGCTTCCCCCGAAGCATTGATATCCGCCCCCTGGAGCCTGCATGTCCACGCCTTCACCATTTGTCGTAGAAACCGAAAAGGAAAGCCTTGCCACCCGTCTAGCCGAATCCGGGCGCCTTCCTGACAACCTGCTCCGGCTCGGCATACGTCGGCAATGCGCGCAGCGCCTGAAGGACGAGCGCAAAGGCGGCGCCGACGAAGTCTTCGCGCGCCAGCAGGCGTGGCTGGAGGGCCTGCGTAACAGTGAAATCGCCATCGAGACCCAGGCCGCCAACCGCCAGCACTACGAACTTCCGCCGGAGTTCTTCCAGCTGTGCCTGGGCCGCCAGCTGAAGTACAGCAGTTGTTACTGGGACGACGCCACGACCAGCCTGAACATGGCCGAGGAACACATGCTTCGACTCTATGTCGAACGCGCGGAACTGGCCAACGGCCAGGAAATCCTGGAGCTGGGCTGCGGCTGGGGTTCGTTGACGTTGTGGATGGCCAAGCAGTTCCCTGAAAGTCGCATCACCGCGGTGTCCAATTCAAAAATGCAGCGCGAGTTCATCGAAGCGCGCTGCCGTGAGCGTGCGATCTTCAACGTGGAAGTCATCACTGCCGACGTCAACAACCTGAGCCTGGTGGACGAGAGCTACGACCGCGTGGTGTCGATCGAAATGTTCGAGCACATGCGCAACTACCAGGAGCTGCTGTCACGCATCGGCGGCTGGCTGGTGCCGGGCGGCAAGTTGTTCGTGCACATCTTCTGCCACCGCGAGCTGCTGTACCTGTTCGAGGCCAAGGGCGATGGCAACTGGATGGGTCGCCATTTTTTCACCGGCGGGCTGATGCCGTCGGCGGACACGCTGCTCAACTTCCAGGACAAGATCAGCATCGAGCAACGCTGGTTGTTGTCCGGCACGCATTATGAAAAGACCGCCAACGCCTGGCTGCAGAACCAGGACAGCAACCGCGAGCAGGTCATGCGCGTGTTGCAAGGGGTTTATGGAATGGCCGACGCAGCAGTCTGGTACCAGCGCTGGCGCATGTTCTGGATGGCTTGCGCCGAATTGTTCGGCTTTGACAACGGCAACGAGTGGATGGTTGCGCACTACCGCTTCAAGCGCTAAACGCCAACGCCGCTGCTTTCACTGCAATTGAACGACGTGGGCCGGATATTCGGGACTCCGGTCCACGAGTCGTCAGCCATGAAAATCGCAAAGGCCTTCAACAGGCTCGCCCAGGCCACCGCCAAGTTCACCGGCAATCCGATCTGCTTCTGCCTGGCGGCGGCCACGGTCGTCGCCTGGGCGATAAGCGGGCCCCTGTTCGGTTTCAGCGAAACCTGGCAGCTGGTCATCAATACCGGCACCACCATCGTCACCTTCCTGATGGTGTTCCTGATCCAGAACACGCAGAACCGTGACACCGAGGCCATGCAGATCAAGCTGGATGAGCTGATCCATGTCACCCGCCTGGCCAATGACGAACTGCTTGACCTGGAGGAAATGGAGGAAGCGGAGCTGGACCGGTTGCGCGACCAATACGAGGACCTGGCTCGCAAGGCGAAAACGAAGCGCGACGAAAGACATCGCAGCGCGAAACCGGGCCCGGCTTGACCAGGGGTGTGCCCGCCGTCAACGGCGGGACCAGCAGCCTGGTTCAGAAGCTGATCGGTATGCGCACGGTAAAGGTCACGTCGGGGGTGTCGCGGGTCACGCCCACCCCTAGTGCGAGGTTTAGCGACGCGTGTTCGTTGAAGCGGTAGGTTCCACCGACCAGCAACGTACCCAGGGTGACGCGGACTGCGCCGGCGACGTCTTTGCCATTCTGTTTTGTCTTGCCGACGATATTCTGGTCGTAGCCGATGCTGATCGCGGCTTTCTCGTTGAGAGCCAGGCCCATGCCCATGTTCAAGCCGAGGATGCTGCCGGCCTGGATATCTCCCAATAGTTCACGTTGCCCGTCAATGACGGTACGCGAGACGTTCTTGCGCTCGAAATTATGCAGGTAGCTTACGCTGCCGAAGAAGACGACAGGATCGGAGGGGAACAGCCAGGTGATGCCGGGCTGCACCGATTCGAAACCACTTCCGGTCGGTAGTTCCAATGGCAGGCCGGTACCGGTGGTGTTGCCTATGCACCGGGTGACACAGTCGGTCACGACTTCGAAAAGGTCCTTGCCGGTGCGGCTCTTGTAGCGCAGCCAGCCGACATAGAACGGCTTGTCCGGGCCGCCGTGGTTGAGCTGGTAACGCGCGGTCATCTCGACGTCGCCGATGCCATGGCCGCGTGCACTGAAGACATCGTCCTGGGCCGACCCGGTGAAGATCTCCCGGCTTACGGTGTCGCCGTTGACGTAGACGTAGGGCAGCTTGGCTTCAAGCTCCCAGCGGTTGCTCAGGCCATAGCGCGCGGTCAGCGTGGTGATGGCGGTGGTGGTCTTGACCTGGCGCACGTCGATGAGGCCGATCAACAGTGCCGGGATGATCGTATAGCCGACCAACGCCACCCGGTCATTGGCCGAGTAGCCATATTGAACGCTCGGCTCAAGCACGAACTTGCCACGCGGGGTAAGTACGCCGGGCTGATCGAAGATCTGCGCGACTTCCGGGGGGCGCGCCCCGGATTCAGGCGCTTGCCCCACCGCGTCCCGCGGGTCTTGTCGCGCGACCACCCGTTGCTGTCCATTGGCAGGCTGCGCCTGCCCTGAAGCAGGTGCCGCGGGGCCGGAAACGTAACTCGGTGCCTGTGTCAGTGAAGGCTGCAGAACGGGTGCCGGAGCGCCACGCGCGCGCGCGTCGGCCAGCAGTTCGAGATTGAGTGCTTGCTGCAGCCTGGCCAGACCCTGTTCCTGGGAGTTCAGCGCATTGCGCATTTCGTCCAGTTTCCTGGTCTGCTCATTGATCTGGATCTGCAGGACATCCAGCTGGGTCACATCGGTTGGCATATCCGACCGGCTTGCATCGGGAGTGTTGTCCGCGGCATTTCCATCATTGACATCGAGGGCCGCCTCCTCGGCCTTGGCACCGGCCGATGCGGCCATCGCCATGCACACCATCGGCGCCAGGCCGGGTAGCAAAATCGAAGCTTTCCTCTTCATTCGTCTTCCCCTGTGCAGTGGTTCAGGGCCCGCCCGGCGCCTGTAGGAGGGCGCTATGCAATGCATCGAAGCTGTTCATTTCCTGCAGCATGCCCAACGTATCGACGCCTACGTCCAACGTGGTGATTGACTGGATGTCCTGGCCGTCAAGGGTGTTCTGGATTACCAGCCCGGCGCCTGTCGTGCCTGCGTCGAACTGATTGCCATTGCCTACCTGCACCACCATTCCCCTGTCGATGTCTGCCAGCGCCTGCGCCTGTTCAGGGGTTATGTTCCCGACGTCCGCAACCCTGAGGCTGGCGCTGGCGACAAGTGCTCCGTTGACATAGACGAGGCGCTCGATGCCGAACGACAACAGCAGGCCGGAAGGCAATTCCATTCCACCGCGCATGTCCATCAGGCGGGCCGGATCGACCGGTCTCCATACGCCGTCCATGACTTCCGCCGATGTGCGCTCTTGAGTCAACGACGCGGACGGAAAGGACAGGCCAGCAACCAGCGAGCTGGCGGCAAGAATGGTTGCGAAGGCGTTCATGGCGTCAGATATCTCCCGGGCCGCGTTTGGGCATGGTCACGTTCCGAAGCGCATCACGCTGGATGCCCATGTCCAGAGGAGCAGGTGGCACGGTGCTCCAGTCGCGCGCCTGGTTGAAGCGTGCGATATCGCGCCGGTTGTGGATTACGAACAGCACGCGGTTGTCCCACAGTGCTTCGAAGCGCGAACGAGGCATGGCGCGCGTACCCCGCGCCGGATCGCCCAGCAGCACCCTGCCGTTGCGCAGGCCCTTCACCACCACGAAATGGCGATATCCACGATCGTTCAACAGCACGATCGCCGGCACGCCTTCCTCGGCCAGCTTGTCCAGTGGAAGTTCGAATCCGTCAGCCTCGAAACCCTTCGACTGCAGGTAGCGCCGCATGTCCAACAGGGAGAAACCCTCCTTCCGAATCTTGGCCTGGTCGCCGACCGAGTACATCTTCACGAAGATCTGCTTTTCGTTGACAGCCATGCCGTACTGGTAGGTAAGCAACGTGGCGGTTGCTGCGGAGCCGCAACTGAAATCGTATTGTTGAGGCACCGTGGTCTTGAACCGCGCCTCCTTCAGGCTGGTGACGCGCAGGGCAAAGCTTCCGGCTTGCGGTACGCGCACGTCGAGTTCACTGGCTGGCGCCGCGATGGCCCCTGCCAACCACAGGGCCAGACCCATCAGTACAGGTCCGATCCTGCTCATGGTCCCACGGGTGCCACGAACTGCACGTTCACCACCATCCCGTTCTGGATCAGCACGTTGCTGCCAGTGTTCTGGATGACCGTGTTGATGCCGCTTGCGTTTGAGAAAGCGCCGTCGCTGATGCTGTTGGAGCCGCTGACAACGTGGTCGGCAGTGTTGCCTTCCACTGTTCCGTCCAGCAGCACGTTGTTTTCCACCGTACTTTTGCCGCCGCGCAGCTGATCCAGCTGGGTGACGTCGACAGAGGTGCCGATGTCGGTGGCGCTGTTGACTTCTGCCGCGGCAGGCACTTGCGGAACAGTCTGTCGGCCAGGGGAGACATCGCTTGAGAGAACAAGCGGTTCTGGCTCAACCACGAGCGCCAGGTCGAAGCCATTCCCCTGTGCAGGGGCCTCCACGGTGCCCGCGAAGCACGGGCCGGCTGCCATTGCACAAGCCAGCAATGGCGCGATGAAATTGGTGCGCATGGTGGTTCTCCATTCCATGCGTTTCGCACGCGCTTCCGTCCCCATGGGCCCGGCGAGCGCCTGATGCGCCGGCGCTGCCTTGTGGCAGGCCGGCGCATCGTTGCGAAGCGCTTACGGGCCTACGGTCAGGTTGGCTTGCACGGTGATGCCCTGCTGGATCAGCGACGCCATGCCGCTGTTCTGCGCTGCCACCATGATGCCTGCCGCCGATTGACCGACGCTGGTCATGTTGTTGGACATGTCGAAGGCGCCTGCATCATTGGCGACCGAGCCGCCAGCGCCGCCTACACCACCCGTCGCGCCGTTACCGACGCCACCGTTGCCGACGCCGCCATTGCCGTCGCCGCCAACACCGCCTTCGGCGCCGACTGCGCCAGTGGCGCCGTCACCCGCGGTTGCGTCGCCGTTGGTAGCGGACGAGGAAGCACCGCCATTGGTCGCGTCGCCGTTGGTCGCTGAACCGCCATCGCCGCCGCTGCCGCCGGTGCTGGCAACGTCACCGCTGTTGCCACCGGTTCCATCGCCATTGCCACCCGTGGCGGTAGCAGAACCGGCAGTGCCGGCACCGCCGCTAGCCGTGCTGGAACCACTGGTTCCGGTGCCATCGCCCGAGGTGCCTGCGCCGGCGGTCGAGGTGCCGTCTCCGCCGGTGGCGTTGCTGTCACCGTTGTTGCCACCGGTGCGTGCCCTGCCACCGTGCGCATAGGAATCACCACCGCCCGCCGCGCTCATGCCACCGGCGTCGCCACTGCCACTGTCGCCATCGCCACCACCGGCTGCGCTCATGCTGCCGGCATTGCCGCCGTCGCCGTCGCCGTCGCCGCCGCTACCGCTGCGATTGTGGCTGGAGCGTCCGCCATTGCCGCCGTCACCGGCATACGCATCGCCAATCATGGCGCTGCCATTGCTCGAGTCGCCCGCGGATGCGCTGCCATTATTGGCGTCGCCGCCGCTGCCGCCATCGCCGCCATTGCCGCCATCGCCGCCATTGCCGCCGTGGCCGTTGCCGCCGTAGCCGTCGCCGCCGTAGCCAGCGCCGCCCTTGCCGCCCTTGCCGCCATTGGCATCGCCGGAGTTGTTGGCGACATTGCCGATGTCGTGCACATAGACGTGGCTGATATAGCCCTCGAGCTTGGTCGTGGCGATGGCTTTGCTGTGGTTGAACGAATTCGAGAAATTGGCTGTTGCGGCACTGCCGTTGTTGGCAGCAGCGGTACCGGTGCCATCGGCATAAGCCATGCCATTGGCGCTGTTGTCGCTGTTGTCGCTGTTGTCGCTATTGTCGCTGTTGTCGTCAACCGTCATTGAGTCGATTGCAACCTGGAGGTTGTCACCGGGGCCGTGCTCGTTGTTCTCCGCAGCGAATGCCTGGCCACCCAATCCCAGGCCAATCGCGATCGCTGACGCGATCAGGGTTTGTCGTATGCGCATATTGATTCTCCTGCACGCCGGCCCGACACCCAGGGGAGGCATCCATCAGCGGCGTGCGCACTGGTTACTCAGCAATTTGTTAATGCTGTGTATGTTTCAAGTGAAGGAGAACTTCATCATCAGGTGTCCGGATAAACCGTTCCGCCTGGGTAATTGCAGTTACTCAAATCGCCGCAACAAACGCGTTGTTAAAAAATTTCCGGCCAAAACGGCGGACAGGATACGGAATGGAGGCCTGTCCACTACATTCTTCAATAACAAAAAAACCGCTCGAGAAAAATCAGCAAATTCGCTAATTGTCATTCCAGCCGGGAAAAACGCGGCCTTTTGCGCATGCTGCGCGAGGCCAGGCAAGCCAGTTTGATTCGGAATCTCAGAACGGGGGCCTGATCACTCCGGCGGTCTTGCTACCCAGCCAGATCAGCAGCAGTCCCGCACCCAGGCTGATCGCAATGTAGACCAGCATCAGGCCGTGGCGATCGGACTTCGCATACAGCAGGCACTCCACCATCAATGCGGAAAAGGTAGTCAGGCCGCCCATGATCCCGACCATGAGGAATGCGCGCCAGTACAGAGCGGACGGGCCGCGCCCTTCCAGCCAGATGACCAGGAAGCCGGCGAGGAACGAACCGAGCAGATTCACCGCCAGCGTGCCCCATGGGAAGCCATTGCCCAGTTGACGCAGCAGCAGGCCACCCAACCAGAAGCGTCCTGCGGCGCCAAGCGCGCCACCCGCCATCACCAGCGCCAGTTGCTGCCACCAGATCATCGGCGCCATCGATCAGGACTTCCGCGAAGTGCGTACGGCTTCGGCCCGCGCGGCGCGCAGGCGGTCGATCTTTTCTTTCAGCTTGATCTCCATGCCCCGCTCCACCGGTCGGTAATACACGCGTTCGCCCATCGCATCGGGAAAAGCCGTCTGCTCCAGGGCGATGCCGCCTTCAGCGTCATGATCGTACTGGTAGCCCTTGGAATAGCCGAGCTCCTTCATCAACTTGGTCGGCGCGTTGCGCAGGTGCAGGGGTACATCCTGGGTGCCGTATTCGCGTACGTCGCGCTTGGCCGCACCGAAAGCCAGATAGCCGGCGTTCGACTTGGCAGTGCTGGCGAGATAGATGACCAGCTGGGCCAATGCCAGATCGCCTTCCGGACTGCCGAGCCGGTCATAGGTGTCCCACGCCTCTATGGCCATCTGCAATGCGCGAGGATCGGCAAGGCCGATGTCTTCCACCGCCATGCGGGTCATGCGCCGCGCCAGGTAGCCCGGATCGCAACCACCGTCCAGCATGCGCGCGAGCCAGTACAGCGCGCCATCGGGATTCGAACTGCGCACCGATTTATGCAGTGCCGAGATCTGGTCGTAGAACTGCTCGCCGCCCTTGTCGAAACGTCGGGTGCGGTCGGCAAGTACCTGCAACAGGGTCTGTTCGGTGATCTCGCCGCCTTCGCCAAGCGCAAGCTCCGCGGCGATCTCAAGCAGGGTCAGCGCTCGCCGGACGTCGCCGTCGGCGGCCCCTGCGATCTCGCCGAGCAGGTTGTCGGGAACCTGGATGCCCTGCCCGCCCAGGCCCTGAGTTTCATCGGCCAGCGCATGCTTCAGCGCTTGCAGGATGTCTTCGCGCGACACCGATTCCATCACATGCACACGGCAGCGCGACAACAGCGCGGAGTTCAATTCAAACGAAGGATTCTCGGTGGTGGCGCCAACAAAGATTATCGTTCCGCGTTCGATGTGCGGCAGGAACGCATCCTGCTGGGCCTTGTTGAAGCGGTGCACTTCGTCCACGAACAGGACCGTGTGCCGGCCCTCGGCGAAACGGTGCGCGGCTTCGGCCAGCACCTGGCGCACTTCGGGAAGACCCGAAAGCACGGCCGAGATCGCCTTGAATTCCGCATCCGCATACTTGGCAAGGAGCAACGCCAACGTGGTCTTGCCACAGCCTGGTGGCCCCCACAGGATCATCGAATGCACGTGGCCGGATTCGACTGCCCGGCGCAGTGCACTGCCCGGGGACAGCAGCCGGCGCTGGCCGACCATTTCATCCAGGGTACTCGGACGGATGCGCTCGGCCAGCGGCCGCATGGCCTTGCGATCCACGCTGAGTAGATCGGCTTCGTCGGTCAATATTGTCTTGGGCCTGGCCACGTCGGCATTCTAACGGCCCGGGTCGCAAGGGGCGCGAATGACACATCGCAAGCGCGCCGGGAGCCCTTAGGCAGGAGCGCCCCATGCGCGCGAGCGCTCCGATCCGATCACGAAAAACCCAAAAGCTCGCGCCCATAGGGCGCTCCTGCGCCAGAGGATCGGCGCTCCGCTCAGATATCGCCGACCACATCCACGCCCTTGGCTGGGGTGTATTTGAACGTGCCGGCGGCAAAGGACGGATTGCGCTTCCAGCCGGTGAAGCTGATTTTGGTGCTCTGGCCCACGGCATCCAGCACTTCCATCCGGGCAAGCCCGCCGTCACTGAAGCCCAGCCGCGCTGACTGGAAGTTGGCGTCACCCTCGCTCTTCGGTGTCAACGTCAGCCACTGCAGACCGTCGGCGCTGGCGGCTTCGGTGACATTGAACCGCTGGTCCAGCTTGGCGGGATCGATCAGGGCGGAGAGCGGACTGTTCTGCTCTTCGCTACCCTGCCCACGCACGGTGACCTGCTGCAGATCGGGATCGTAGACCCAGACTTTGTTGCCGTCGGCGACGATCAGTTGCGGATAAGGCTTGGCGTATTCCCAACGAAACAGTCGTGGTGCGGACAAGGCCACGCGGCCGCTGGAGGTTTCCTTGAGCTTGCCCTTGGCATCGTAGACCTGCTGGGTGAACTGGCCATCCAGGCCCTTCAAGCCCGAGGTAAAGGATTTCAGGTTGTCGCGCGCGCCAGCGTTGGCTGTACCGGCAAGCAAAAACACGCCAAGAGCGGCACCGAAAGTGATCGGACGGAAACGCTGTTTCATTGGAAGTCCCTGGGATAAGGCAGGCCGACAGTGTTGCCGGCCGAACCTGAACACGCACACATCGCTCCGGGCAAAGGCTGGACCTTCAACGTCCCGGGTCCGGGGCGACCTGCGCATTGCCCAGGTCGCCGTACACGATCTGCGCACGAAAGCCGCGTCTCACGTACTGGTAGAGATCCCGGAACGCCGGGTAGTCGGCGGGCTGGCATAACTGGTCGGAACCGTGGATCGCCCTCAGCCTGAGCTCATGAGTGGCAACGACCTGCTGCCCTTCCCTTTTCCACGTAGCTTCATATTCCCCTGCGGCATTGCCGAAGCGACTGCTGCGTGGAATGGCAATGATCGGTACGGTCGCGGGAAATTCCAGCGTATAGGTTTCCTCGCGCAGGCTGTCGTTGCAGTAGAACGGCGTGGCGTTGGTTTCGCTGGAGGCGGTGGCGTAAATGCCGCGCATGGATTCCGCACCCGGTGGATCGGGCAGGACCATGCCGCCGACCACGCTGAAATCGACATAATCGGTGGCCTTGAAATTGAACGAGTAACCGAACGGACGGTCGAGGTCATCGACATCACCCTGCAGCTTCAAGCGGCCCACGCCGTTGAAGCCCGATCCGGACATGATCGACTCCTCGATGCGGGCGCGATTCTGCGAAGTCAGCTGCGAGAACGCGCCGCGCAGACCGATTTCACCTGAGGCACCGCTGTCCTGCAACGTGTGTCCGCTGACATCGCCATTGGCACTGAACGTGTAGAAGCTCTCTGCCTTGTAGGCGCTGACGCGCGCATCATTGGCAGGCGTGCGCGCGATCGTGCCATCCACGGTACGGACCACGGGCGCGCCCAGGTTGCTGGCGGGCAACTGACCGAACCGCGCGTATGGACTGGTGGAATCCAGATAAAGATCGAATTCGGGCAGGTAGTTGATGGCGTGGTTGAAGCGCCCCAGCACCGCCACTTGCGGCAAGGTCGGCCCCCCACCGGCGCCGATCAACACCGGCGAGCTGGCGATGCCCTTGGCGGCAAGCAAGGCTTCCAGGATCACGGTATGGTCCTTGCAGTCGCCATACCGGTTGCCGAGGATGCTCTCGGCGTCGTTTGGCTCCAGGCCGCCGTTGCCCAGGTACACGGCCACGTAACGGATGTTCCTGGCGACCCATTCATAGACGGCCCTGGCCTGTTCGCGGCGCCCGCTGATACCTTGGGTAATCTCGTCGGCGCGCATCTGGATCATCGGCGTGACTTTCGCCGCTTCAGCGCCTTTCAGTTGGTATGCGCGGCCCATTGCCGAGAAATCGGAATAGGTGCTGGCCATGATGGTCGGGCCGTATTCCCAGCCAGCAGCCATCCAGTTCTGGTTCGGCATCGGCGTCTTGCGGCTGTAGGACCAAGACCAGCGTGCAGTGTCGCCTTCGATCTTCGGGCGGTCGCTGCCCTGCACGTCGCGCGTATATACATGCATCGGCAGGCGCTTCGGCGCGGTCAGGGTGATCTTCGCATCGTCGTACTGAGTGAACGGGCTCAGGTTCTCCCAGAGGTTGAAGTACCCGGGGAAAAACGGAATATTCTGGGCCTGGCGGGTGCGATAGACCAGGCGCGTGCCGGGCGACAGGTTGGGGAACACGATGACCTTGACCTTGCGGTCGGCATACATCGCCGCCGACGCGCTGGAATAGCTTTCCTGGGTGTAGATCTTGTCGGCGGGTACATTGTGGCGGGCGCCATCCGGGGTCAGCGTGTACGCGGCCAGCACTTCCAGGGTTTCCATCTTTTCGCTGTAGCTCAGGCGCACCTGGCTGAAATTGTCCACGCCCGCCTTGGTCTTGATCAGGATCTCGTATTCGCTGGTCTCGACGCTGGTGGCGTCGGCCTTTACTTCATAGTCGACGCGATAGCGGACGAAACTGAAGCTGTTGGCGGGCTCGGCGGCTTGTTCGGGCTGCTCAGGGACCTGGGCCGTTTCCTGGGCAACCGCGATGTCCGGGAAGAACGCAGCCAGAAAGAGTGCAAAAAAAATGCGTCGCATTGGGCTCAATTACTCACTGCGGGAGTTCAAGGGGTGAAACGGTTACCCGAATTTTTTATGGACCCGGGCTTGCACGGAACTGGGAATACCGGGATTCATGGGGGTTTTCCGGTAGTCAATTCCGCGGCGGAGGCGGCGCCAACACGCTACGGTCGCCGTTATGCTCAGGCGGCGTCACCACACCTGCAGCCTCCATTGCTTCCACCAATCGTGCGGCACGGTTGTAGCCGATCTTCAGCCGTCGCTGTACACCCGAGATGGAAGCGCGACGGGTTTCGGTGACGATGCGAACTGCTTCGTCGTAGAGCGGATCGCTTTCCGCATCGCCCGACCCTGCGGCAGCTTCGGGCAGGCCAGTCGCGCCAACCACGGTGCCGTCGCTCATGGTCTGCACTTCTTCCAGCACGCCTGTTATGTAATCCGCCTTGCCGGTGGCTTTCAGGTGCTCGACCACGCGATGCACTTCCTCGTCGCTGACGAAGGCTCCGTGGATACGCTCCGGCATTGCCGTTCCTGGCGGCAGGTACAGCATGTCGCCCATGCCCAGCAGCGTCTCCGCACCCGACTGGTCAAGGATGGTCCGCGAATCGATCTTGCTGGAAACCTGGAACGCGATGCGGGTGGGGATATTGGCCTTTATCAATCCGGTGATCACGTCCACTGACGGACGCTGGGTGGCCAGGATCAGGTGCATGCCTGCGGCGCGGGATTTCTGCGCCAGGCGCGCGATGAGCTCTTCCACCTTCTTGCCGACGATCATCATCATGTCGGCGAATTCGTCGATGAAGATGACGATGAAGGGCAGCGTCTCCAGCGGCATCGGCGCTTCCGCCAGGTCCGGGTTCGGTTTGAAAAGCGGATCCATCAGCGGCTGGCCGGCGTCCTGGGCATCCTTGACCTTCTTGTTGAAGCCGCCCAGGTTGCGCACGCCGACCGCGCTCATCAGCTTGTAGCGCCGCTCCATTTCCGCCACGCACCAGCGCAGGCCGTTGGCGGCCTCTTTCATGTCGGTGACCACCGGCGCCAACAGGTGCGGGATGCCTTGATAAACAGACAGCTCCAGCATCTTCGGGTCGATCATCAGGATGCGCACGTCCTTGGCGCTGGCCTTGTACAGCAGGCTGAGGACCATGGCGTTCACCGCAACGGATTTACCCGAGCCAGTGGTGCCGGCGACCAGCAGGTGCGGCATGCGTTGCAGGTCGGCCACGGTCGGACGGCCGGCGATGTCCTTGCCCAGTGCAATGGTCAATGGACTGGGCGACTTGTCGTATTCCTTGGAGCGCAGCAACTCGCTGAGGTAGATCATTTCCCGGCTGGTGTTGGGGATCTCCAGGCCAATCACCGACTTGCCGGGAATCACGTCGACCACGCGTACCGACTTGACGCTCAGCCCGCGGGCGATGTCCTTGTCCAGCGAATTGACCTGGCTGACTTTCACGCCCGGCGCGGGTTCCATCTCGAAACGGGTGATGACCGGGCCGGGATAGGCGCCGACCACGTTTACATCGATGCGGAAATCCTTGAGCTTGAACTCGATCTGGCGCGACAGCGTCTCCAGGGTTTCCTCTGAATATCCCCGGGTCTGGGGCTTGGGATCGTCCAGCAGGGACAGCGGCGGGATGCCGGATTCGTCGCCACCGGTGCCATGGAACAACGGAATCTGCTGCTCGCGCTTGGCCCGGTCGCTCTTTTCAATGATGGGTGCGGGTGGTGGTTCGATGTGCACGGGCTCGCGGCGCGCGCGCTTGACCGCATCGACCTTGCGCACTTCCTCGCGTTCCTCGCGCAGCGCCCGGCTCTGCTGCCATTCCGTTGCCTGATGGGTGCCACGGCGGAACAGGTCCGGCAACGCCATCACACCCTTGCCGATGCGCTCCATTACCGCGAACCACGACAGGCCGGTGGCCAGGGTGACCGAGACCAGGAACAGCGCCAGCAGGAACAGGTTGCCGCCCAGGCTGCCGAACAGGCTGTTGAGCGATCCGCCGACCAGGCGCCCAAGGATGCCGCCCGGTCCGGCCGAAAAATCGGCGGCCGGCAAATCACGCATGAACAGCAGGCCGGTCGACGAGATCAGGAAGCCGACCATGCCGATCAGGCGCAGCGCAGGACCCAGGTCGGCTTCGCCATCGCCGTCGGTATCCATGCCGAACAACGCGATCCAGGCCACCACGCCGAGCATGATCGGCAACAGGAAGGCCACATAGCCGCATAGATAAAGCAGCATGTCGGCGGTCCACGCCCCGACCCGCCCGCCCAGGTTGTGGATAGGCGCGGTGAGGCTGGTGGACTGCGACCAGCTGGGATCATCGGGCGAATACGTGAAAAGACTCGCCAGCAGATAAAGCAGCAGGGGCGCGATGGCGATCAGCGCAAGATCGCGCCACAGGCGCTGGCGACGTGGATTGGCCACCGACGCCTGCTTGCGGGCCGCCGAATTGGCGCCCTTGGCTTTGGAAGTTTCCGGGAGCTGCTTTGCCACCTATCGACCAGACCTTAAGAAGGTTGCATTAGTCTTTGATAATAAACGAATACAAGAGCCATTTCACTAATAGACCGACCTTGAAATGCGGATGCGTGCGTTGAGTGCGCTCCGTATTCCTGTGGCTGGCGGTTTTGTCGAACCAAGGCCTGGCGGACTCCTTTGCTGGTGCGACCGAAGCAGTGCGCGAAAAGCGTGGTTCGACAGGCGCAGCACGAACGGGTGAAGGGGCTCCCGGCAACGGGTCAGGGTGATACCCAAAGTGCCTATGCGAACCAGCGCATTCCACCGATGCGCCTTGATTCAATCGCCCCCCACCGCCACTCTATGTGCCTGCGATGATGACGCGAAAATGCATCCGCATCGCCTTCCCCACCATCATTTTGAGTATACATGAGCGCTTCTTCCGCCATTTCGTCCAAGCATTGCCACCTGTTGATCCTGGGCTCCGGCCCCGCCGGCTGGACCGCCGCCGTCTATGCGGCACGCGCCAACCTCAAGCCTGTCCTGATCACCGGCCTGCAGCAAGGTGGCCAGTTGATGACCACGACGGAAGTGGATAACTGGCCGGGCGATGCCCATGGCCTGATGGGGCCGGACCTGATGAACCGGATGCAGGCCCATGCCGAGCGTTTCGACACCGAGGTGATTTTCGACCACGTCCACACCGTGGACCTGGGCCAGCGGCCGTTCAAGCTGATCGGCGACAACGGCGAATACACCGCCGATGCGCTGGTCATCGCTACCGGCGCCACGGCCAAGTACCTGGGCCTGGAATCAGAAGAAGCATTCAAGGGGCGCGGCGTCTCCGCCTGCGCCACGTGCGACGGATTTTTCTACCGCGACCAGGACGTGGTGGTGGTCGGCGGCGGCAACACCGCGGTCGAAGAAGCGCTGTACCTGTCCAACATCGCCCGCAAGGTCTATCTGGTCCACCGTCGCGACAACCTGCGCGCCGAGAAGATCATGCAGGACAAGCTGTTTGCCAAGGTCCAGGCCGGCAAGATCGAACTGGTCTGGCACCACGCCATCGACGAGGTGCTGGGCAACGAGGCCGGGGTGACGGGTGTGCGGGTCAAGTCGGTGCAGGACGGCAGCACCCGGGACATCACTGCGCACGGCCTGTTCGTGGCCATCGGCCACACCCCCAACACCAGCCTGTTCGAAGGCCAGTTGGCGATGAAGAACGGCTACATCACCATCCGCACCGGCCTGGAAGGCGAAGCCACCACCACCAGTGTGCCCGGCGTCTTCGCCGCGGGCGATGTGGCCGACCAGGTCTATCGCCAGGCCATTACCTCGGCCGGTTTTGGCTGCATGGCGGCACTGGATGCGGAGCGGTTTTTGGATAAGGATGCCTGATCGCCGGAAAGTGCTTGCAGCCTTCTTGACCTGCCGCTTTGCGGGTCATGACATTGGCGGGAATCATTGATGCCTGGCCTGTGTCGCGTCTTCGGCAAACTGGAGGCAATCCCCGCTGATGGCTGGGACGCACTCCACGATGGCCGCAACCCCTTCATCTCCCATGCTTTCCTCTCCGGTCTGGAAGAGCACGGTTGCCTGCGCGAGGACTGGGGCTGGACGTCGCATCACCTCGCCTTGTGGGAAGGCGACGAACTGGTCGCCGCCGCGCCGGGCTACCTTAAGAACAATTCCCACGGCGAGTTCGTCTTCGACCACGCCTGGGCACATGCCTATGCGCAACACGGGCGCGATTATTTTCCGAAATGGTTGGGTGCGGTGCCCTATTCGCCCGTCACCGGTCCACGCCTGCTGGCGCGTTCGGAAGTGCACAGGAAGGCGTTGCTGGAAGCCGTGATCGAGCAATCGACCAACAGCAAGCTGTCTTCGGCGCACATCAACTTCCACACGGCTGCGGAAGAAAGCGCATTCGATTCTCGCTGGCTCTCGCGCATCGACGTGCAATACCACTGGCGCAACCGATCCGGCTGGGGTGATTTTGATGGATTCCTTGCTGCCTTCGACCACAAGCATCGCAAGAACATCCGCCAGGAACGGGCCAAGGTGCAGCGTGCCGGCATCAGCTTCCGCGTGATCCATGGCGACGAGGCCAGTGAGCAGGACCTGGCGACGATGTTCGGGTTCTACCTGCTGACCTTCCGTGATTACGGCAATTCGCCGGCATTGACCCTGGAATTCCTGCGCCATCTTGCCCAGGCCATGCCGCGCAACCTTGTCATCTTCCTGGCCGAGCGCGACGGCAAGGCCATCGCGGGCGCACTGTGCCTGCGCGGCGGCGACACCCTCTACGGTCGCTACTGGGGCGCGAGCGAGACCCTGCCCGGCCTGCACTTCGAGACCTGCTACTACCAAGGCATCGAGTACTGCCTGCGCGAAGGGCTCACGGTGTTCGAGCCCGGCGCGCAGGGCGAGCACAAGCTGGCGCGGGGTTTCCTGCCGAACCTTGTGCGCAGCCGCCATTGGATCGCCGATGCCGAATTTGCCGACGCCCTGGGTCGCTGGTGCGCGGAGGAGACCCGCTCGGTCGAGCGTTACGCGGCAACACTGGCGGCGCACTCGCCTTTCAAAGCAGACGGCACTGCAGATGTGGGAGCTACGTGAGTCGCGAACAGTAATCAGACAGCCTGCCATCCTTCCGGGTCGAATCGCGACCCGTTCACGACTTGCGTCGCTCCCACAACAAGCACCGGGTAATCTGCCTTGATGCACCGCCCTGCCTTCCTGTCGATTGATCCCGAGACGCCCTTTCCGCCTGCGGAAACTGCCTTGAGACAACCCGATGGCTTGCTGGCCATCGGCGGCGACCTGTCCCCGCAGCGGCTCCTCAATGCCTATCGTGATGGTGTCTTCCCCTGGTATTCAGAGGGCCAGCCAATCCTGTGGTGGGCGCCGGATCCACGCATGGTGTTCCGCACCGACGGCATTCATCTGTCCTCACGCTTTCGTCGCGGGCTGCGTCACAACCCCTGGCAGGTACGCGCGGACACCGCTTTCGCCGAGGTCATAGCGGCTTGCGCTGGCACCCTGCGCCCCGGCCAGGACGGCACCTGGATCACTGACGCCATGCAGGCCGCCTACCTGGAATTGCACCGCTTGGGCCACGCGCATTCGATCGAAGTCTTCGACCAGGACCGCTTGGTGGGAGGCCTCTACGGCGTGGCAATCGGTCGGATGTTCTTCGGCGAAAGCATGTACAGCAGCGCGTCTGGCGGTTCCAAAGTCGCCCTCGCAGCCCTGGCCCATCGCTTGCGTGCGTGGGACTGGCCGCTGATCGATGCCCAGGTCGAGAACCCGCATCTGCTGAGCCTGGGTGCAGAATGCTGGCCGCGACCCGAGTTCCTTGCGCGGATCGCGCAGCTGACCGCACTGGGCGAAACCCCAGGCAGCTGGACGGCCCGTTTCGGGATGATGCAAGCCTCCGCGCTGGCCGAAACGGGCTCCGGTTAACGCTTTTTTTGCATGCGAGGCGGGCGACGCGTAGAATCCCCGCTCTTACGGCCCCGCGCCGCCCGCAACACCTGCAGGTCTACATGTCGAAAGACGACTCCATTGAATTCGAAGGTACCGTCACCGAGACGCTGCCCAACACCATGTTCCGGGTAAAGCTGGAGAACGGGCATGAGATCATCGCCCACATCTCCGGACGCATGCGCAAGAACTACATCCGCATCCTCACCGGTGACAAGGTCAAGGTCGAAATGACCCCATATGACCTCACCAAGGGTCGAATCACTTACCGCATGAAATGAGCCGCAGCCACCGCGCTCCGCTGCTGATCGCGCTTCTCGCGCTGACTGCAGCCTGCGGTCCATCGACTTCAGAACCCGCCGCCAGCACACCTGCGATTGATTGCAGGCCCGACATCAGCGCGGGAGACTGCGCGCAAGCCGAAGCCTCCCTGCAACAGGACGCATCGGCATTGTCCGCGCAGGCTGCAACCGCTCCGGTCCCTGTCAATCCACAAGGTGATGACTCGCGTGCGGCAATCCTGATGGCTGCCGAATGCCAATTGCAGGAACAGGTGCTCTCAGCGCTGCAACGCAGGCAACGCGGCGAAGGCGACATCATCACCGAGGAAGAGCGTGCGCAGGTGCCCGCGGAAATCGAGCGGGCGCAGGCTTACCTGGATGCCAACTGCAAGTAGTCCTTCCCGGCCGTGCCCTGCTTTGCATGGTTTGGCCTGACCACGTGTGATTGGTCACTGGCACTTCAAGCAGATTCAACTCAAGCCGTGTGTGACTAACCTGACCCCTGCCCACTTCGGGCTGTCATCCTGGTCAGGCTCAGATGTTCAAGCTCCAATCGACATTGCCACTGATGCTGCTGGCGGTTTTTGCGACAGCAGCGCATGCGAAAGAACGCAGTCAGCCCCTCAACGATTGCGTCGAGCTTTCCGCCGACTTTCAAGTCGCGCGCTTCGGCTCTCAATACTTGGTGGTCAAGGACGGCGACAGCTACTACCGCATCGGTTTCGGCGGCAGTGGCTGTAGCGCCATCGCCCTTTCCTCCAGCGTGCGGATTGTCACGGACGGTAAAGACAACCAGTTGTGCCCGGTGGCCAGCAAGGTCAGGACCAAACGTGACACCTGCGACGCGCGCGAGGTGTTACGCGTCGATGAGGTTGAGTACGAGAAGTACGCCCGCCGGCAGCGTTGAAGCTGCCGACGAACGCCGCATGGGTTGAACCAATGACTTGCCGGCGCCGGTCAGACCGTCGCCGGCAGCAACCTTTCTGGTTCGGACTGTGCATCCACCACCAGCTCGTCGTCCTTGACGTCGATGCTGACGCGGCCACCACCCACAAGTTTGCCGAACAGCAGCTCGTCGGCCAGCGGACGCTTGATCTTGTCCTGGATCAGCCTCGTCATCGGACGCGCACCCATCAGCGGGTCGAAGCCGTGCTTGGCCAGCCAGTCGCGTGCGGCCGGCGTGCTGGACAGGCTGACGTGCTTCTCCTGCAGCAGCATCTCCAGCTCGATCAGGAACTTGTCCACGACCCGCAGGATGTGGTCGAAGCCCAGTCCCTGGAACTGCACCACCGCATCCAGTCGGTTGCGGAATTCCGGGGTGAAGCTCTTGCGGATCACTTCCATTGCATCGGTGGAATGGTCCTGCTGGGTAAAGCCAATCGTGCGGCGTGCTGCCTGGGCGGCACCGGCGTTGGTGGTCATCACCAGGATCACGTTCTTGAAATTGGCTTCGCGGCCGTTGGTGTCGGTGAGGATGCCGCGGTCCATGACCTGCAACAGGATGTTGAAGATGTCGGGATGCGCTTTTTCCACCTCGTCCAGCAGCAGCACGCAGTGCGGCGTCTTGACGATCTTTTCAGTCAGCAGGCCGCCCTGGTCGAAACCAACATAGCCGGGAGGCGCGCCGATCAGGCGACTGACCGAGTGCGATTCCATGTACTCGCTCATGTCGAAGCGGACCAGCTCGATGCCCAGCTGCAGGGCCAACTGCTTGGTCACTTCGGTCTTGCCGACGCCGGTGGGACCTGCGAACAGGAAGTTGCCGATCGGCTTGTCCGGATTTGCCAGCCCCGAACGGGCCAGCTTGATCGCCGATGAGAGGGTTTCGATGGCCGGGTCCTGGCCGAAGATCACCATCTTCAGGTTGCGCTCCAGGTGCTTCAGCACGTCCTTGTCGGACGAGGAAACCTGCTTGGCCGGGATTCGCGCCATCTTGGCCACGATGGTCTCGATTTCCTCGATATCGATCAGTTCCTTGCGTACCCCAACCGGCAGCAGCCTTTGGCGCGCACCGGCTTCGTCGATCACGTCGATGGCCTTGTCAGGCAGCAGGCGGTCGCCGATATGCTTCACCGACAGGTCCACTGCCGCCTGCAGGGCCTCGTCGGCGTAGGTCACGCCGTGGTGGGCCTCGTACTTGGGCTTCAGTCCCTGCAGGATCTCGAAGGTTTCGCCCACGGTGGGCTCGACGATGTCGATCTTCTGGAAACGACGGGCCAGCGCGCGATCCTTTTCGAAGATGCCGCGATATTCCTGGAAGGTAGTTGAACCGATGCAGCGCAAGTCGCCTGAAGCCAGCGCCGGCTTGATCAGGTTGCTGGCGTCCATGGTCCCGCCGCTGGCAGAGCCGGCGCCGATGATGGTGTGGATCTCGTCAATGAACAGGATCGCGCCGGGCAGCTTCTTGATCGACGAGAGCACGCCCTTCAGGCGCTTCTCGAAATCACCCCGGTATTTGGTGCCCGCAACCAGCGCACCCAGGTCCAGCGCGTAGATGGTGGCATCCAGCAGCACGTCAGGTACCTGCCCTTCGACGATGCGCTTGGCCAGGCCTTCGGCCAGGGCGGTCTTGCCGACCCCGGCTTCACCCACGTACAGCGGGTTGTTCTTGCGCCGGCGGCACAGGATCTGGATGGTGCGCTCCACTTCATCCGCACGACCGACCAGCGGATCGATCTTGCCGTTGCGCGCCATTTCGTTGAGATTGTTGGCGAACTCGGCCAGCGCGTCGGCCTTGCCCTCGCCCTCCGCGCCCTCGCCGGTCTTGCCTTCGCCTTCAGGCTGGCTGCCGGAATCATTCTCTTCGCCCTGCTTGGCGATACCGTGGGAAAGGTAATTGACCACGTCCAGGCGGGTCACATCCTGCTGGGTCAGGAAATAGACCGCATGCGAATCCTTCTCGCCAAAGATCGCCACCAGCACGTTGGCGCCGGTCACTTCCTTCTTGCCGGAGGACTGCACGTGGTAAACCGCGCGTTGCAGCACTCGCTGGAAACCCAGGGTGGGCTGGGTATCGCGGCCGTCGTCCTCGGCCAGGCGCGAGACCGAGGCCTCGATCGCCTGCTCCAGGTCATTGCGCAGGCGCGGGGCATCGCCGCCGCAGGCCTTGAGCACGGCCTGGGCCGACACGTTGTCCAGCAAGGCCAGCAGCAGGTGTTCGACGGTCATGAATTCATGCCGTGCCTCCCGTGCGCGCTTGTAGCACTGGCCTATGGTTTGCTCGAGATCTTTGCTGAACATGGGTTACTCCGACTGCCGTTCCCCACAATATGAGGCCTGTATAGCGGATTTCCACAGCCCTGTCGGGTTTCACTGTTCAGGATCTGGAAAGGAGCTGGGAAGCGCGTGAACGGCCAAGGGCAAAAGGCGCTCTTCCCCTTTGCCATTTAGCCTTCACTTCTCCCGGCTCTCATGCCTTTTCCATCGTGCACAGCAGTGGATGCTGGCTCATGCGCGCATATTCGTTGACCTGGGAGACCTTGGACTCGGCGACTTCCCGGGTATAGACCCCGCAAACGCCGCGGCCGCGGGTATGCACATGGAGCATGACCTGGGTGGCTTTTTCGATATCCAGGGCGAAGAACTGCTGCAGCACCAGGACCACGAAATCCATGGGCGTGTAATCGTCATTTAGCAACAGGACCTGATACAGCGGCGGGCGCGCCACCTCGGGCTTGCTGGTTTCCACCATGACGCCATGGTCGCGTTCGTTTTCATTGTTCGGAGGCATGGGAGAATTATACGGATTGGACGGGCCGCATCGCCGCCCGCACAATTCATGCCCCGACCGGAGACCCGCCTTGCACCTGAAATCGACCCTAGCATCCCTGCTCGCTTCAGGCCTCGGCCTGGCGCTGTCACTGCCCGTGCACGCCCAGGATGCGGAAAAACCTGCAGCGGACGCTGGTATCAAGGCCCAGTTGGCCGCTCTGGATTATCAGTACGAACTTGACGAAGACAACGACTTCAAGCTGGTCTTCGAGGTCGGCGAGAAAGGCCGCAGCCAGATCGTGTACATCCTTTCCGCGGTGGAAACCTATGGCGAGTACAAGGTGCGCGAAATCTGGTCCCCGGCTTATGAGTCTCCAGGAGATGATTTCCCCGCACCCATCGCCAACCGCCTGCTGGAGGCCTCCCACTCGGCCAAGCTGGGTGGGTGGGTCAAGCAAGGCAGGAATGCGGTGTTCGTGGTCAAGATCCCCGCCGATGCCAGCAAGCAGGCACTGGACGACGCCATCAGCGCCGCTTCGGGCCTCGCCGATGAAATGGAAGCGGAGCTGTCTCCCGGCAAGGACGATCTGTGAAGTGAGTTATCGCGAAGGCCGCTTCTGGCAACCCGACGTTACCGTGGCGACCGTGGTGGTCCGCGACGGGCGGCTGTTGATGGTGGAGGAGCGCGCCCAGGGAAAGCTGGTGTTCAACCAGCCTGCCGGCCACCTGGAACCCGACGAGAGCCTGTCCGAAGCCGCCCTGCGCGAGACCCGCGAGGAAACCGGATGGGAGGTGAACCTGACCGCGCTCATTGGCGCCTACCAGTGGAAGGCAATCAGTTCCGATGGCGGCGGCGATCGCCACTACCTGCGCTTTGCGTTCGCCGCAGAACCACTGACGCATGACGCGACGCGCGTGCTGGATGAAGGTATCGTCCAGGCGCTGTGGATGACCCCTGCAGAATTGCAGGACCAGCAGGCGCGTCACCGCAGCCCGCTGGTCTGGCAAGTGGTGCAGGACTACCTGGGTGGTCGTCGTTGGCCGCTTTCCATGCTGCAGCAGCTGCCATGAGCATGCATGGACACAGCCGGCCCCGCGTCATCGTCGGCGTTTCGGGCGGTGTTGATTCGTCGGTGGCCGCGTTGCGCCTGGTCCAGCACAATGAGACGGTCGCCGGACTGTTCATGCAGAACTGGGCCGACGATGGCAGTGGTGATTGCCGCGCCGATGACGACCGCCGCGATGCGGTCGCGGTTTGCGGGACGCTGGGCATTCCTTTCCACTTCCGCGATTTTTCCAGCGAATACTGGGAAGGTGTATTTACCCACTTCCTCGCCGAATACGCCGCCGGTCGCACCCCCAACCCGGATGTGCTGTGCAACCGCGAGGTCAAGTTCAAGCATTTCCTGGACGCGGCACGCGAGCTTGGCGCCGAGAAGATCGCTACCGGTCATTACGCGCGAATTGCCCATGATCATGGCGTTGCCAAGCTCTTGCGCGCGGTTGACCGGACCAAGGACCAGAGCTATTTCCTGCATCAGCTAGGCCAGGAGCAGTTGTCCGCAACCCTTTTCCCGGTGGGCGACCTGCAAAAATCGCACCTGCGCGCGATTGCGAAGGAAGCCGGCCTGCCCACCCATGCAAAGAAGGATTCCACCGGCATCTGCTTCATCGGCGAACGTGATTTCCGCGAATTCCTGGGCCGCTACCTGCCAGCGAAAACTGGCGAGATGCGCGACCCGTGCGGACAGAGGATCGGCGAGCATCCGGGGGTGTTCTATTTCACCCTGGGCCAGCGCGAAGGCCTGCAGATCGGTGGCGTGCGTGGACGGGCGGCGGCGCCCTGGTATGTCGTTGCCAAGGACGTCAACAGCAACGTGCTTTACGTGGACCAGGACAGTGCAAGCCCGTATCTGCATTCCACGACCCTATGGTCGGAACGCGCCCACTGGGTACAAGGCAATCCGCCCGCCGATCATTTCGAGTGCACCGCACAGACGCGTTATCGCCAGGCCGAGGAGCCGTGCAGTGTCGATGTGGCGCAAGATGGTTCATTGAAAGTGCATTTCCAGATTCCCCAGCGTGCAGTGACCCCTGGACAATCGGTCGTCCTTTACCAGGGCGATGAATGCCTGGGTGGCGCCGTGATCGCGCGTACCAATGCACCACTGGAACAACAACTTGCGGAGCAAGCAGCTTGAGTAGACCCCTTCCCGAACGCGTCCTTGCACTGGCTGGTGTGATCCAGGCGCTGGCCCAGGTCAGGCGTATTGCCGACACCGGCCAATCCGATGCGTCGGTGGTGCAGACCGCACTGGAAAGTATTTTTCGCATCGATGCCGATACGCCCGAGGCGGTCTATGGCCAGGTCGCGGATCTTGCGCCCGGCTTGCGCCTGTTGCGCGATTACTTCAACAAGCAGGCGAGCAACGACGAGGGACTGCCGCGCCTGGCCTTGTCGGTGCTGCAACTGGAGCGACGTTTTGTGGGCGAAGCCAACACGGTCGCCGCTGTCGCCGCGGGCATTGAGGAGATTGCCCCGCAGGCCGAATCTTCCGGCAGCACGCATCCGGAAGTTCTTTCCGCGCTGGGCAGCCTGTATGCCGACACCATCAGCCACCTGCGCCCGCGGGTCATGGTGCAAGGCAATCCGCATTACCTGGGACAGCCGGGAGTGGTCGCGGAGATCCGGGCGATCCTGCTGGCCGCGGTGCGCTCGGCGGTGCTTTGGCGGCAACTGGGTGGCAGCTTCTGGGACTTGCTGTTCGCGCGCCGGGCCATGGCTGATGCGGCCAGTGAATGGTTGCGCTGAAGCTGCCTGTGCAGGAGCGGGCCATGCCCGCGAGCTCTTCGTGAATTTGCCGCAAAAGTCGCGGGCATGGCCCGCTCCTGCAAAAGCGTTTCCGCAAAAGAAAACCCGGCACTGCCGGGTTTTCTTTTGGTCAGGCGGAAACCGTATCCGCTACGTCCTTGTAGTCCTTGATCTGGTCGAAGTTCATGTAGCGGTAGATCTCCGCGCTACCGGCCTCCAGCACACCCATGTCGGCCATGTACTCGGCCTTGGTCGGGATGCGGCCCAGGCGCGAACAGATCGCGGCGAGTTCCGCCGAACCCAGATAGACATTCGAGTTCTTGCCCAGCCGGTTCGGGAAGTTGCGCGTGCTGGTCGAGAACACCGTGGCACCTTCACGCACCTGCGCCTGGTTGCCCATGCACAGCGAGCAGCCTGGCATTTCCATGCGTGCGCCGGCAGCGCCGAAAGTGCCGTAGTGGCCTTCCTTGGTCAGCTCGGCGGCGTCCATCTTGGTGGGCGGCGCAACCCAAAGCTTGGTCGGTATGTCGCGCTTGCCTTCGAGTAGTTTCGAAGCCGCGCGGAAATGGCCGATGTTGGTCATGCACGAGCCGATGAACACTTCCTCGATCACCGCACCGGCTACTTCCGACAGGGTTTTCACATCGTCCGGATCGTTGGGGCAGGCCACGATCGGCTCATGCACGTCGGCCAGGTCGATCTCGATGACCGCCGCGTATTCGGCGTCGGCATCGCGTTGCAACAGTTGCGGGTCGGCCAGCCAGGCTTCCATGGCCTTGATCCGGCGGGTGATGGAGCGCACGTCCTGGTAGCCCTCGGCGATCATCCACTTCAGCATCACGATGTTGCTGTTGATGTATTCGATGATGGGTGCCTTGTCCAAGTGCACGGTGCAGCCGGCGGCGGAGCGTTCGGCCGATGCATCGGAAAGTTCGAATGCCTGTTCCACCTTCAGGTTAGGCAGTCCTTCGATCTCGAGGATGCGACCGGAGAAGATGTTCTTCTTGCCCTGCTTGGCCACGGTCAGCAGATCGGCCTTGATCGCGTACAGCGGGATCGCGTTGACCAGGTCGCGCAAGGTCACGCCCGGCTGCAACTCGCCCTTGAAACGCACCAGCACCGATTCCGGCATGTCCAGCGGCATCACCCCGGTGGCCGCAGCGAACGCCACCAGACCGGAGCCAGCCGGGAAAGAAATCCCGATCGGGAACCGCGTATGCGAATCGCCGCCAGTGCCCACGGTATCGGGCAGCAACATGCGGTTGAGCCAGCTGTGGATGATGCCGTCGCCTGGTCGCAGCGGAATGCCACCGCGCGTGCTGATGAAGGCGGGAAGTTCATGATGGGTCTTGACGTCCACCGATTTCGGATAGGCGGCGGTGTGGCAGAACGACTGCATCACCAGGTCGGCGCTGAAGCCGAGGCAGGCGAGGTCCTTCAGTTCGTCGCGGGTCATCGGACCGGTGGTGTCCTGCGAACCGACCGAGGTCATCTTCGGTTCGCAATACGTGCCCGGACGCATGCCCTCGCCTGCGGGCAAGCCACAGGCGCGGCCGACCATTTTCTGTGCCAGGGTAAAGCCCTTGCCGATATCGGCAGGCACCTGAGGCAGGCGGAACAAGGTGGATGCCGGCATGCCCAGCGCTTCACGCGCCTTGGCAGTGAGGCCACGGCCGATGATCAGCGGAATGCGGCCACCGGCGCGCACTTCATCGAACAGCACCTCGGACTTGACCTGGAATTCGGCGATCACTTCTCCGTCCTTGAGTGCCTTGCCTTCATAAGGGCGCAGTTCGATCACATCGCCCATGTGCATCTGCGTTACATCCAGCTCGATCGGCAGGGCGCCGGCATCTTCCATGGTGTTGTAGAAAATCGGTGCGATCTTGCTGCCCAGGCAAACGCCACCGAAACGCTTGTTTGGAATGAAGGGAATATCTTCGCCGGTGAACCACAGCACCGAGTTGGTCGCAGACTTCCGGCTGGAGCCGGTGCCGACCACGTCGCCAACATAGGCAACCAGATGGCCTTTTTCCTTCAATGATTCGATGAATGCGACGGGACCACGCTTGCCGTCCTCCTCGGGGGTGATGCCATCGCGCTGGTTCTTGAGCATGGCCAGCGCGTGCAACGGAATGTCCGGCCGCGTGGTCGCATCGGGCGCCGGCGAAAGGTCGTCGGTATTGGTTTCGCCGGTGACCTTGAGTACGGTCACGGTCAGGCTCTGCGGCACTTCCGGACGGCTGGTGAACCACTCGGCCTCGGCCCAGCTTTCGAGCACGCCTTGCGCATGGGCATTGCCGGCGTCGGCCTTGTCCTTGACGTCGTGGAAGGCATCGAACACCAGCAGCGTCTTCTTCAGCGCTTCGGCGGCGACCGCAGCGAGTTGGGGGTCGTCCAGCAGTTCCACCAGCGGATGGATGTTGTAACCGCCCAGCATGGTGCCCAGCAGTTCGGTGGCACGCTCGCGGCTGATCAGCGCGCACTTCTCGCTGCCGAAAGCCACGGCAGCCAGGTAGGACGCCTTGACCTTGGCTGCGTCATCCACGCCGGCTGGGACGCGATAGGTGATCAACTCGACGAGGCAGGCTTCCTCACCCGCAGGTGGCGCCTTCAGTAGTTCGATCACGTCGGCGGTCTGCTGCGCCGAAAGCGGCAGCGGCGGGATTCCGAGCGCGGCGCGCTCGGCAACTTGTTGGCGGTAGGCTTGCAACATGGATACGTCTCCGGAAAATCTGGTCAAGGTGGAAAAGGCTCAGGCTGCAGGAACGATCAGTTTGAGGCCTTTGAAATAGTCGCGATAGAAACTGTCGTCGCGGGTGATCAGGCCATCGCACTGCAATAGCGCATGGGCACCGATCAGGAAATCGGGAACTGCGCGGCTACGCGTGCCTCCTCGCTGGCGATAGCGGCGCTGCATCTCGCCTGCGCGCAAGGCCGACTTGGCCTCCAGCGCGTTGAAGCGGATGCTCATCTCTTCCAGCACGCTCAAAGCCTCCGAGCCATCGCGCAGCGCACTGCAGATTTCAGTGAGCGCCACATCGCACACCACGACCGGACCATTGCTCAGGCACTGTCGGAGGCAGGCCTCGGCGGCATCGGCTTGGGGGCCGTCGGCCAGCAGGTCGACGAGCACGGAGGAATCGATGGCAATCATCGTAGGTCGCCTCAGGGATCCAGCGGATCGCCAGGCGCACGGCCGCGGATCGCGCGCATGGCCTCGTCTGTGGATTCGAAGCCGTCCAGCTTGAAGCGTCCGCGGGCGCGGGAAATGGCATCGTCGACGCTCTTGCGCAGGACGATCCGCCCGTTTTCCAGTTCGACTTTCAGGATACTGCCCTTGGTCAGTCCAAGGGCGTCCCGCACGGCCTTCGGCAGGGTGATCTGGCCACGTTCGGCAACGGTCGCTTCCACGGAATGCTCCTCAGGTATGCATGAATAATACGTACTTTATTATCCATACTCAAGCGCGCATAATGTTAGAAACCAATGACAAACCGTGTTGTCACATGGCCTGTCCCCGTATTTGGGGATAATGAACAACAAGTCCAAGATGCCGGCTGCCCCTGGTGCCCCTCTTGATCGACCACGATTTCCCCAGCTACGGAGCCTCCCATGAGTGATTCCTTCGCCACCCGCACCTCCCTGCAGGTCAATGGCAAGTCCTACACCTACTTCAGCCTGCCAAAACTTGGGCAGCGATTCGATATCGCCCGCCTGCCCTACTCCATGAAGATCCTGCTGGAGAACCTGCTGCGCCACGAAGACGGTGGCATGACCGTAGGCAAGGACCACATCGAAGCGTTGGCGAAGTGGGATCCGACGCGTGAGCCGGACACCGAGATCGCCTTCATGCCGGCGCGTGTAGTGCTGCAGGACTTCACCGGCGTGCCCTGCGTGGTCGACCTGGCCGCGATGCGCGATGCAGTCGCCCGGCTCGGCGGCAAGGCCAGCCAGATCAATCCGCAGATCCCGTCGGAACTGGTCATCGATCACTCGGTGCAGGTCGACGTGTTTGGCCGCCCCGATGCGCTGGATCTCAACGGCAAGATCGAGTTCGAACGCAACAAGGAGCGCTATGGTTTCCTGCGCTGGGGCCAGAAATCCTTCGGTAATTTCAAGGTGGTGCCGCCCAACACCGGCATCGTCCACCAGGTCAACCTGGAGCACCTGGCCCGGGTGGTGATGGAACGTGTCGTGCCTAGTGAAAGCGGGGACGGCCAGTTGCTCGCATTCCCGGACACGGTATTCGGCACCGATTCGCATACGACCATGATCAACGGCATCGGCGTGCTTGGCTGGGGCGTGGGTGGCATCGAGGCCGAAGCCGCCATGCTCGGCCAGCCTTCGTCGATGCTGATCCCGCAGGTGGTCGGTTTCAAGCTGACCGGAAAATTGCCTGAAGGTGCCACCGCCACTGACCTGGTGCTGACCGTTACCCAGATGCTGCGCAAGTTCGGCGTGGTCGGCAAATTCGTCGAGTTCTACGGTGAGGGCCTGCAGCACCTGCCGCTGGCCGATCGCGCCACCATCGGCAACATGGCCCCGGAGTACGGTGCCACTTGCGGCATTTTCCCGGTCGATGCCGAATCGCTGCGCTACCTGCGCCTGTCCGGGCGCAATGAGGAACAGATCGCGCTGGTGGAAGCCTATGCCAAGGCCCAGGGCCTTTGGCACGAGCCGGGCCAGGTGGAAGCCACCTACTCGGCCACGCTGCAGTTGGACATGGCCGAAGTGCAGCCGTCGCTGGCCGGCCCCAAGCGCCCGCAGGATCGGGTGTTGCTGGGCGACATGAAGGCCAATTTCCACGACAACGTCGGTGCCATGACCCAGGGTCGCCAGGCGAAGACCGGTTGTGCGGTCGAGGAACTCAAGGCCGAAGGTGGCGACCAGCCGCAGGCCGCACACCTGGCAGCAAAGCCGATCTCGAAGATCCGGGTGCAGGACCAGGATGCGGAACTCAGGGATGGCTCGGTGGTGATCGCCGCGATCACTTCCTGCACCAACACTTCCAACCCTGCGGTGATGATCGGCGCCGGGCTGCTGGCCCGCAATGCCGCGGCCAAAGGCCTGAAAGCGGCACCGTGGGTCAAGACCTCGCTTGGCCCGGGCTCGCTGGTGGTGACCGATTACCTGAAGAAAGCGGGCCTGATGGTGGAGCTTGAGAAGCTGGGCTTCTATCTGGTGGGCTACGGCTGTACCACCTGCATCGGCAATTCCGGTCCGCTTCCGGACGCGGTGTCCAAAGGCATCGCAGCCAACGACCTGGCCGTGGCCGCGGTGCTGTCGGGCAACCGCAACTTCGAGGGCCGCATCCACGCCGAGGTAAAGATGAACTACCTGGCGTCGCCGCCGTTGGTGGTGGCCTATGCGATCGCCGGCACCATCGATATCGACCTGCTCACCGAGCCGCTGGGCAAAGGCAGTGATGGACAAGCCGTGTTCCTGCGCGACATCTGGCCCAGCAACAGGGAGATCGGCGACACCATCGCCGGCACCATCGGTCCGGAGATGTTCGAGAAGAACTACGCGGACGTGTTCAAGGGCGACAGCCGCTGGAATGCAATCGCCTCGCCCGATGGCGAGTTGTACGAATGGGACGCCGCTTCGACCTATATCAAGAACCCCCCCTATTTCGACGGCATGACCATGCAGGTCGGCAACATCGATGACGTGCACGGCGCTCGCGCGCTTGGCCTGTTCGGCGATTCCATCACCACCGACCACATCTCCCCGGCGGGCAACATCAAGAAAGAGTCGCCGGCGGGCCGTTTCCTGCAGGAGCGCGGTGTGCAACCGGCCGACTTCAACAGCTACGGTTCGCGTCGCGGAAACGACGACGTGATGGTCCGCGGTACCTTCGCCAACATCCGCATCAGGAATCTGATGCTCGGCGGTGAGGAAGGTGGAAATACGCTGTATTTCAGCAACGCGAATGCGCCCGGCGAGAAAATCTCGATCTATGACGCGGCAATGAAGTACAAGACGGACCGTGTGCCGCTGGTGGTCTTTGCCGGCAAGGAATACGGCACGGGTTCCTCTCGCGACTGGGCGGCCAAGGGCACCCTGCTACTGGGCGTGAAGGCAGTGGTCGCGGAAAGTTTTGAACGCATCCACCGTTCCAACCTGGTTGGCATGGGCGTGTTGCCGTTGCAGTTCAAGCAGGGCGAGAACGCGCAGAAGCTGGGGCTGACGGGCTCGGAAACCTTTGACATCACCGGTCTGAAGGACGGTGCCAGCAAGCAGGCCACCATCACCGCGACACGCAAGGATGGCAGCACGTTGCAGTTCGAGACCCAGGTGCTGCTGCTGACGCCGAAGGAAGTGGAATACTTCCGCAATGGAGGTCTGTTGCATTACGTGCTTCGCCAGTTGGCCGCAAAGAAGACCGCGTAACCGGTCCAGTAACGATAGCTGTGGAGGGATCCCCGCCCGAGCGGCGGGGGTGATTCCGGCACGTCGGGCAGGCGTCTCGCGACAGGACGAAAAACATGGCCGCCCGCAACGCCACCCGGCGTTGTCGTCATCGAACGGGACGATTCAACCCATCGGTGCAGGGATGCCGTCGCTTCGATTCTTCACCTGCCTGGAGATCCAGCACGTGCAACGACTGACATCCGTATTGCGCATCGCGTGCCTGTCGCTTCCGGCAGGCGCCTGCCTGCAGGCGCAGGCGGTGGAAATCAATGACATGAAGGATTTCCGGGACCTTCATGGCCGCTACGCCCCCGCAGGCGACTGCAAGCGCCAGCCGCAGATCGTCGTCGACGCGGGCGGCATGACCTTCGAGGTTGCTGCGGCCAAGACGCGTGTAACCAACCCGGAATTTGCGGCCAGCTTTTTCGGCGGGTCAAGCGAGAGTTACGAAGGAATCAGCAAGGTGTTTTTCCCCTTTCGCAACAACCAGGATGGTTACCCGATCATCATGATGTTCAATGCCGACGAGAAGAAAGGCATCCTCACCATCGCTGGCCAGGACGAGGGTTGGAAAGGCGGCCCCGCGCTTACCCCACGCAACAAGGCCCTGGTGATGGGCTCGCCCTACTCCAGATGCAAGTGAGAGCTAGGAGGTGCGGGACCAGAGGAACGGCGCATGCGAATCACGGCGTTCGAATCAGGGCATGGGTTCCCATTGCGCGTAGTACGCGCGCCACTCTCCTGCTTCGATGCGCCAGCCGCTGGTGATGGAATAAGCCCTGGCACTGTCTGGCAGCAAGCGTCGGTTGCCTCCGGCCACAACCACATCGAATATCACGCTTGCCTGCTCGCCTTGTATCTGGATCTGCAACGGACCGGTGGTGACGCTGAAGTTGGACCTTGCTAACGCCTGCATCCGCAACAGATTGTGCATCGCAGCACGATCCATGCCCTCGTTCCCGACGAAATCGTCGGCAACGCCGCCCATGAAATCGCCCATCCTGCCCTCGCCAGCAGCCGACTGCATTTCCTGCAATTGGGTGCGCAATGCTTCCTCAGGAGAATCGCGCTGGCAGGCCGACATTGCCATCAAGGCACAAAGAACCAGGCTCGAGAGGAGCCCTTTCCACTGTGCTCGACAGTTCATTCGCAATGGCTTCGTGTTTTCCATCCGGAGCGGTATGCTCGCATGGTGGAACCCCACAGCCGCCTTGCGCATTTGTGCATGGCGCATCCAAACCAAAGGCCCTGGGGAGGGAGTAAAAGATGAGTCAGGATCGTCCATGGTTCAAGAGTTACCCGCAAGGCGTGCCGCATGAAATAGATCTGGACGAGTATCGGTCCATTGTCTCCGTGTTCGATACCGCAGTCGCCAATTTCAGTGATCGTCCTGCGTTCTCCAACTTTGGAAGAACCCTGACCTATAGCGAAATCGAGGTGCTAAGCCGCCATTTCGCCGCCTATCTGCTCGGCGAACTGAAGCTTAAAAAAGGCGATCGCGTCGCCATCATGGCGCCCAATTGCCTGCAGTACCCCATTGCCATCTTCGGCATCCTGCGCGCCGGGCTGACCGTAGTGAACGTCAACCCGATGTATACCGCGCGCGAACTCAAGCACCAGTTGATCGATTCCGGCGCCAGCGCCTTGGTCGTGGTCGACAACTTCGGCCACACCGTGCAGCAAGTGGTCGCTGACACGGCTCTGAAGCAGGTCATCACCACGGGATTGGGCGATCTGGTGGGTTTTCCCAAGGGTGCGATCGTCAACTTCATGCTGAAGTACGTGAAAAAGCTCATCCCCGATTACGACATCCCGGGGGCCGTGCGCTTCAAGGACGCGATGACCCTGGGACGCATGCACAAGCTTCCCGAGATCGATATCGACAGCGAGGATATCGCCTTCCTGCAGTACACGGGAGGCACCACCGGTGTAGCCAAGGGCGCCATGCTGACCCACCGCAACCTCGTCGCCAACATGCAACAGGCCTCGATATGGATCGGGGGCAGCGCGGTGGCAGGGAAGGAGTTGATCGTCACGGCGCTGCCGCTCTACCACATCTTCGCCTTGACCGCGAACTGCCTGGTGTTCATGAAATTCGGCGCCGAGAACTACCTCATCACCAATCCGCGTGACATGCCTGGTTTCGTCAAGGAACTCAGCAAAATACCGTTCACCGCCATCACCGGCGTCAACACCCTGTTCAATGGACTGTTGAACACGCCAGGCTTCGATCAGATAGATTTCAGCCACCTCAAGATGACCCTGGGCGGGGGCATGGCGGTACAACGCGCCGTTGCCGAAAAATGGAAGAAAGCCACCGGCGTCACCCTGGTCGAGGCGTATGGCTTGACCGAGACATCGCCCGCAGCCTGCATCAATCCTCCCGACCTGAAGGATTACAACGGTGCGATCGGGTTGCCGATCCCCTCCACCGATGTGTGCCTGAAGGACGATGACGGAAACATCCTCACCGTGGTTGGGGAAGTCGGCGAGCTTTGCGTCAAGGGACCGCAGGTCATGAAAGGCTATTGGCAGCGTCCGGAAGAAACCGCCAACGTGATGGATGCAGGAGGCTGGTTGCACACCGGCGACATGGCCAAGATGGACGCGGAGGGCTTTTTCTATATCGTCGACCGCAAGAAGGACATGATCCTGGTTTCGGGTTTCAACGTGTATCCAAACGAAGTCGAGGATGTGATCGCGGGAATGGAAGGCGTGCTTGAGGTTGCTGCGATCGGCGTGCCTGACGAGAAGTCGGGCGAAGCAGTCAAGGTATTCATCGTCAAGAAGGATCCTTCGCTTACCGCCGAGCAGGTCAAGGCCTATTGCCGCGAGAACATGACCGGATACAAGCAGCCAAAGCTCGTGGAGTTCCGCACCGATCTTCCAAAGACCAACGTGGGCAAGATCCTGCGCAAGGAACTGCGCGACCCTCCTCCGGCCCCAGCGCCTGACCATTGATTATCAAGGGCCGGCAATCGCCGGCCTTTTTTTGCCGGCAGTTTGTCCGGGACCAACGGACGGCTACTGTTTTATGACGTCCGTCACATTTTCCCGTCAAGCACGGGATCGACAGGCGTTTTGAATGGACGTCAGGACGCCCACAAGGCTTTTTAATCGGCTGTTCAGGTGTAGCATCCGGGCAAACCATGCCCCCGTACTACAAGCCCTTCTCCACCCATACAACGCCAACCACCCGTCGAGGATCCGAAAATGAGCAATGTCGAGAAACTGCAGCGCAGCCGTACCTACCCCACCATCCGCGCCGAATCCTCGCCGGCTGGCGACAACCACTGGCTGTACATGCACGACAACATCGGCAGTGGCATGCGTCCGTGCTTCCGCAATGACCTGCTGGACGACATGTGGAGCTTCACTTCCTCGATCATCAAGCGCGAGAGCGAACGCAAACCCGGCCAATTGCGCCACTTCGTGCTGGCGTCGGCCGCTTCGGCATTCAATCTGGGTGGCGATCTGGAGTTGTTCTCGCAATTGATTCGCGCCAACAATCGCGAACACCTGCTCGCCTATGCGCGCCGTTGCATCGATGGCGTCTATGGATTGCATACAGGGTTGGGTGGCGACGTGCGCACGATTGCGCTGGTCCAGGGTGATGCGCTCGGCGGTGGCCTGGAAATGGCTCTGGCTTGCCACACGATCGTGGCCGAAGAAGGCGTTGGAATGGGCTTGCCGGAAGTGCTGTTCGGGCTGTTCCCGGGTATGGGCGCCTATTCTTTCCTGTGCAAGCGCGTTTCGCCGCAGCTGGCCGAGAAGATCATCCTGGACGGAAACATCTACAGCAGCGACGAGATGTACAAAATGGGCGTGGTCGATGTGCTGGTTCCCAAGGGCCAGGGCGAAACGGCAGTCCAGGAATTGATCCGCCAGCAGCAGCGTGCGCCGCATGCGCATCTGGCCATGAATTCAGTTCGCAATATCGCCCAGCGCGTTGGTTACGATGAATTGATGGGTATCACCGAAGTGTGGGTAGACACGGCGCTGGCATTGGGCGAAAAATCGTTGCGCATGATGGAGCGCATCGTACGTGCCCAGGAAAGGCGTCTGGCGTCAAACGTGGCTTGATTGGCACGTAGTTTTCAGAGCCAAGCGGGGGCGGGGAAGCCAACCAGCGTTTAGTCAGTTTTGCTCGCCCTTGTCGAGCGAGCCATGCTTATTGCGCGCGCGCGCTTCCAGCGCCGCGCGTCCATGGCTGAGATGCGCGTTGAGCATCGCCAGTCGCTGGCGCCACTCCTTCGGCATTTCGGAGTCGGCGAGCCGCATTATCTCTCCGCTGGCGGCGGCGAGTTTCACCAGACCCAGGTTGCTGGCCACGCCCTTCAGTGCGTGCGCATGTTCGCGCATGTGCCCGCCATTACCCTGCTCCATGGCATGCGCCATCGCGCCGATGCAGCCATCGGCATCGTTGAGGCACTGGGTGATGAACTCGCGCTCGAAGGTCTCGCCCATGCCCAGTGCACTCAACTCGTTGAGCACACCCGGGTCCAGTACGTCGTTCGATACCGTGGTCTGCGGCTTGTCCACTACAGCAGGCGTGGTTACCCGGCCGTTATTGGCGATCCCGGCCAACACATCCAGCAACCTGGTGGCAACGATAGGCTTGGCCAGGAAGGCCCGCGCACCTGCCTGCTCGCAACGCGCGATGGCGTCAGGAGTTACATCGGCGCTCAGCACCAACACGGGAGTGCGTCGCCCGCCGCCTGCTTCCATGATCCGCAATTGCTTCAGCAGATCCAGCCCACTGATGCCCGGCATATGCAGGTCGACGATAACGGTGTCGTAGTCGGCGATTTCCAGTGCGTCCAGAACCTCTTCACCGCCATTGACGCAGACCACGCGATGCCCCGCCTTCTGCAGCAATCGCTGCACCACCATGCGATTGGCTTCATGGTCATCGGCGACCAGTATCTGCAGACTGCGCACGCGGGCGCGATGACGCAGGAATGGATCCGAGAAGGCAATGATGTTTTCCGCGCCATGCGGGTGCTGATCTTCGATCCAGGCCGGCACGACGGGCGCAGGCGCGGCATCTGCGACCGCGAACGGGATATCCACCCAGAAGCGGCTGCCACGCTGTTCGGCACTTTCGAAACCGATGCTGCCACCCATGGCTTCGGCCAGGGCCTTGGCAATGGTGGTGCCCAGGCCGGTGCCCCCATAGCGCCGCGACAGGCTGACATCGGCCTGTTCAAATGCCTCGAACAGCCTTGCCTGCATGCTGACCGGAATGCCGATGCCGGTATCGGTGACGGTGAAGCGCAGGCCCATCTTGTCGCCCGCATCGGCAGCAAACGTCGTTACCTCCAGACGCACGCTGCCCAGGTCGGTGAACTTGACCGCGTTGCCTGCCAGATTCAGCAGCACCTGACGAAGGTGGCGGGTATCGCCACGCAACCTGGCCGGCACGTCCGCGGCGATGTTGACCTCGTATTTCAGCTTTTTGGCGCGCGCCTGGGGCAGCAGGATCATGCCAACGTTTTCGATCACCTCGCGTGGCGAGAACTCGACGATATCGAGCTTCAGCTTGCCTGCTTCAATCGCCGAGATGTCCAGCACGTCTTCGACCAAAGCCAGCATGCTGCGGGTCGAGGCCTGGATGGTCGACAGGCACTCGCGTTGTTCGCTGTCGAGCTTGGTAGTTGCCAGCAGCTCGGACATCCCCGACAGGCCATTCAAAGGCGTGCGGAACTCATGGCTCATATTGGCCAGGAAACGGCTCTTTGCCTCGTTGGCGCGATGAGCTTCCTGAGTGGCGCGGGTCAACTGCCGCAGCAGGCCGGACAGGTACATGGGCACGGCGATCAGCCCTACCAGCAGGCCGACGCCCAGGCTGAGATTGTTTCCCCAGTAGGCATTGGTCAACAGCACAAAGGTGAAGCCGACAGCGGCCATGCTGACCGCTCCGGCCAGGAAGCGGTTGCCGTAACGCAGGCCATTGCCGACCGTCACCCACATCATGATCACGTACAGCCATGCCAGCGGCTCACCCATCAGGGCCATGGCCGCGGACATCAGCCCGTAGTCGGCGATCATGCCGATGATCCGGCGTGCATTCGACCTGCCGGGTGCATACAGGATCCAGCAGAACAACACCGACCCGATCAATACACCGACGCTGCTCATGGCGAGGGCGGTCTGCGAGACATTCTGCGCCAGGCCACCGAGCGCGGCGCCGAGCAGCAGATAGGTCATGACCCCGATGAAGATCATCAGCCGCACCAGGGCCTGGCCGTGCTCGCTGTCAGGACGGTTGGACAATCTCGTCCGCAGCCATGTCGACAGGGACCTCATGGCTTATTGCATGCCCGGGCGGACGTGGACGGTCGAGTACTGCGCGCAGATGTCATCCAGCCGCGCGCGACCGCGACCGAGCGCGTCGACGCAGGCCGGGTCGAACAGGCGACCGCGCTGCGCATACAAGTAGGCAAGCGCAGCGTCCTTGTCCCAGGCCTTCTTGTAGGGACGTGGGGAGATGAGCGCATCGAATACGTCCGCAACCGCCACTATCCTTGCTTCCAACGGGATGGCGTCGCCCTTGAGGCCATCGGGATAGCCGCTACCGTCATAACGCTCATGGTGGCGCAGGGCGATGATTGCGCCAGCCTGGATGAAACGATTGTGGCTGCCGCTGAGCAATTCGTGGCCGATGCGAGGATGGCGGCGCATGATCTCCGTTTCTTCCTCGGTCAACGGGCCCGGCTTCATCAGCACTGAATCGGGGATGGCGATCTTGCCCATGTCGTGCAGCGGCGCAGCCATTTCGATCGCACGCACCTCATCCTCGGGCAGGCCGAGCTGTTCGGCGATCAGGCCGGCGACATGGGCCATGCGTTCCAGGTAGGCGCTGGTGCCGCTATCGCGGTATTCGATGGCACGGGCGAGACGCGACAGGGTTTCGCGTTCGCGCTCTTCCACTTCATGCATGCTCGACAGCAAGCGCTGCTCCAGCGACATCGCGCGTTGCTTGATGTTCTCGCTCTGCTGGCGGAGTTGCAGCAGGTTGCGGCAGCGGGCGCGCAATTCACGGGGGCGTACCGGTTTGACCAGGAAATCGATGACCCCTGCTTCCAGCGCTGCTTGGCGGATGGGCTCGTCGCCGACCACGGTGATCAGGATGATGGGGATGTCGCGGTGGGTCGGCAGGCGCCGGAACCGGCGTGCGAACTCGAGCCCATCCATGCCCGGCATGCGGTAATCCAGCAGCAACAAGTCGGTATGGTTGGCCTCACACCATGTCAGTGCGACGGCCGGGTCACCGAAGTCGTGCACGGACAATTCGGAGGCAATATCCTCGATCACATGCCGCAGCATCGTGCGCGCAGAAGTCTGATCGTCGACGATGACGATATCCAATTCGCTTCCCACCCCGTTGGGCCACGTGGCGTGGCTTCCCGATGAGGATACTCCGGAGTAGACCCTGCTGGCATCTAGCATTTCCAATCCCCTTGGCATTCCGCCTGTCAGCGAATCTACCGGTGCGCTGGCGCGACGGCCGATGTGAATCAATCGCGGGGATCCGGGGGAGAACTTGAGTTTCCCTGCCCAGATGCCCTGTTTGCCTGGAGCTTGACGCAGAAACCGTGCCATCGGGCAGGACATACATCCGGCCGGGTAAATAGTGACCTGGATCGCGTCAAAGATGAATGTCCGGTGGCCCAGCCGCCCGTTCCGGCGTGGCTCGCCTTTCGATACGGCATACACACCCGGGCACAACCTGCCCCCGGGCGTCACCTGGCGAATGGCCTCAGCCCGTGCTTTCAGGGCGCATGTAGGGGAACAGCAGCACGTCCCGGATCGAATCCGAACCCGTCAGCAACATCACCAGGCGGTCGATACCGACCCCCAGCCCGCCGGTGGGAGCCAGGCCTACCTCGAGCGCACGGATGTAGTCGGCGTCGAAATGCATGGCCTCATCATCGCCGCCCTCCTTGGCCTCCACCTGGGCCTGGAAACGCGCTGCCTGGTCTTCCGGATCGTTGAGTTCGGAAAAACCGTTCGCCAGTTCCTTGCCATTGATGAAGAGTTCGAAACGGTCGGTGTAGCCCGGCTGGTCGTCATTGGCGCGGGCCAGCGGCGAAACCTCGACCGGATGGTCGGTAATGAAGGTGGGCTGGATCAGGGTGTGCTCGACCGTCTTCTCGAAGATTTCCAGGAGCAATTTGCCCCAGCCGTAGCTCGGCTTGACGTGGATCTTCAGACGCTCGCAATGGCGCACCAGTGCATCGCGGTCGGTGCATTCGGCGGCACTGATTTCAGGGTTGTGGTGGCGCACGGCATCATCCATGCGCCAGCGCCGGAAAGCCGGATCGAGATCGATCTGCTCGCCTTCCCAAAGCACTTGCCCCGTGGCCAACACCTCGTGGGCCACGTCGCGGATCATGCCCTCGGTCAGGTCCATGATCTCGTTGTAGGTGGCGTAGGCCTCGTACAGCTCCAGCATGGTGAATTCGGGGTTATGACGCGTACTGACGCCTTCGTTGCGGAAGTTGCGGTTGATCTCGTAGACGCGTTCCAGGCCACCGACCACCAGGCGCTTGAGGTACAGCTCTGGAGCCACGCGCAGGTACAGGTCAAGGTCTAATGCGTTGTGATGGGTGGTGAACGGTTTGGCCGCAGCACCGCCGGGGATGTAATGCATCATCGGCGTCTCCACTTCCAGGAAACGGCGCACATCCAGCCATTCGCGCATCGCGCGGATGATCCGTGAGCGCTTGATGAAGACCTCACGAGCTTCGGGCGTGACAATGAGATCAACGTAGCGCTGGCGGTAGCGCTGTTCCACGTCGGTCAAGCCATGCCATTTGTCCGGCAGGGGTCGCAACGACTTGGTCAGCAGGCGCAGGCTGGAAACCTTGACCGACAGTTCACCGGTACGGGTGCGGGTCAGGCTGCCTTCCACGCCGACGATATCGCCGATATCCCAACCCTTGAACGCTTCGTACACCTCACCCAGGGTATTGGTCTGCAGGAACAGTTGCACACGTCCGGATTCGTCCTGGATCTGGGCGAAGCTGGCCTTGCCCATGACCCGCTTGGCCATCAGTCGACCGGCGACCTTGATCTCGCGCTGTGTCGCTTCCAGCGCCTCGGCGGGCCACAGTTCCTTGTCCTCGTACTGGGCCTGCAGGTCACCGGCATAGTCGATGCGACGGAAGTCGTTGGGGAACGCGATCCCCTGCCCGCGAAGGACCGTGAGTTTCGCCCGACGTTCGGCGATGAGGTTGTTTTCGTCGACGGGAGGCGGTGCGGAAGTGGGCTCGGTCATGGGGGCTGCAGGTGTGAGTGGAGTGGAGTGAGAAGTGAGCGGAGCGAAGTGAGAAGTGAGAAGGAGCGGTTTGAGAGATTTGTGAATGGGAATGCCTACCTCTGGCTTTCCTCACTACTCACTTCTCACTACTCACTTCGCTCTCCGCGCCGTCAAGCATCGCTGCGTTTGGATCCTGCTTCCAGTCCGGACTTCAGGCTGGCTTCAACGAATTCGTCCAGGTCACCGTCCAGCACCTTCTGCGTATCGGTGCGTTCGATGCCGGTACGTAGATCCTTGATCCGGCTCTGGTCCAGCACGTAGTTGCGGATCTGGCTGCCCCA